>SYLY01000101.1 GCA_005808475.1 Acidobacteriota bacterium | reverse complement strand
CATCAGCCGCAAGCGAAAACTCCTGGAAAAGCAAAAGGAAGGCAAACGCCGCATGAAGCGCGTGGGCCGCGTCGAGATTCCCCAGGAAGCCTTCCTCGCCGTCCTGAAAATCAGCCAGGGCGACGACGACGACTGAGCGCGGGCCGTCCTACTGGACGTACCCGCGCCATGTCATGCCATGATCGTCGCGCAAGACGATCGCCGAGCCATCCGCCACCCCCGTCATGACCCGGCCGCGCGAATCGCGGAAGCGATACCGCACCACCTCGGAGTCCGTCTCGGCGGCGCCTTGCCAGATGTTGCCATCGGTGTCGCGCAGACGAACATAATTCATGTCCCCGAAACCCTCGGCACGGCGTTGGTCGAGGCTTTCGAATTGATAAAATCCGCCGTGGAAACGGCTGAATCGCGTCCTCCGCTTATGCAGCATAGTGATCGTATGATCGGCCGCAAACGGGGCCAGTCCGATAGTACGGTGGTACCGAATTATGGCCGCGCTGCCAGGTCAAACCACCTTCGGCTTGATCACGGCCACGCCCAGCGGCCGCATCGCATCCACCAATGCCTGAAACATCGGCTCGCCGCGGTAACGGCCCACGATCGCGCCGCCGGAGCCGGCGAAGTTCGCCGAAGCGCCTTGCCCCCGCGCCGTCTGGATCATCTCGAGGTTCCCTTGGCCGATCCGGTAGATGGCTCCGCGCAAGTCGAAGTTGGCGTCGATCAACCGGTCCAGTTGCTCGTAATCGCCCGCCAATAAGGCGTTGCGCCCCTGTTCGGCGTAGCCCGCCCAGGTCTTCATCGCGTCCACGATCTCCGGTTCGCCGCGATTCCAGCGCGAGCGGATGTCGTTGTGAAACACCTCCGTCCCTTCGCTCAACGACGTACGGTAGGCGAGATAGACCGTAGGGAGCAGGGCCGGGTCCATTCGCTCGTAATTTCCATGTCCCTGCCGCTCCATCAGGTCGCGGGAGAAGTCCATGTAAACCAGCCCTTCATACGCTTGGATCACGCGGTCCTGCAATCCCGCGCTCACGCCGAGTTCCTTTGTCTCGGTCTCCAGCACCAGATTCGCCTGCACCGGCAGCGGAATCTCTAAATGAAAATGACGCATCAATGCCCGTAACGCCGCGGTGACGATCGCGCTGGACCCGCCCATGCCCAGCCGCAACGGTACATTGGTCTCGTATTCGAGCGTGAAGTTGCGATCCTCGAGTTCGATTCCGTTGGCGTGGCAATAGTCCATCAGACGCACGATCAGTGCTTGAATGATGCGGATGCCGCCGTAATAGCCCCGCCAGCGCGTCGTTCCGTAAAGGTCTTGCAGGCTTTCGAAAATGGGTGTGTCCGCCTTGGACGGACGAATCTCGAGGCGCGCGCTAGGATAAAGCACCACGCGAGCGCGGAAGTTGCGCACCAGTAGGGAGATGGTCTTGCCGAAATATCCGTCGCTCGGGTTTCCAAGCAGTCCCGCGCGGGCGTACGCGTGTGTCTCGATCATTCTACATTTGATTGTATGCGGCTGGTCGTTCAGCGGGTATCCCGCGCATGCGTGGAGGTCGATGGCGAAATCGTGGGTGAGATCGGGCAGGGGCTCGCCGTGCTGGTGGGCATCGCGAAAGGCGATTCCACCAAGGACGCGGACTACTTGGCCGCCAAGCTGGTGGGGCTCCGATTGTTTTCCGATAGTCAGGGACGCATGAACCTGTCGACCGGAGAGGTCGGCGGACAACTGCTCCTGATTTCTCAGTTCACGCTATACGGCGACGTGAGAAAGGGACGAAGACCGGCGTTCGATCGCGCCGCTTCACCGGACGCCGCCAAGGAACTCTGGGAGTATTTCGTCTCCGCCGTACGGGCAACCGGGACACCCGTGGCGACCGGCCGGTACCGGGCGCACATGGTTCCTTCGTTAGTGCTGGACGGCCCCGTGACCATCCTCGTGGACAGTGATCGTTCGATCTGATATCATGACTCCGGGTAGCGTTTCGATCATCAGTAATCGAGCTCACAGAAGAACTCAACGACCTCACGGAAGAAAATCAACGACACACGGGGTATCAAAAAATGGCAAATCTCACACTAGACCATAGCATTCTAGCAGCGGCCCTAGAGGGTCTCGAACTTCAGAAGTCCAGAATCGACGAACAGATCAGTCAGGTTCGTACGGCTTTGGGCAAGGGTGGATCCTCCACCAAGGCCGCGGCGGCTTCCTCGGAAGCGGCGCCGGCGAAGGCCTCCGGCGGCGCGCAGCGCGAACTCAGCGCGGCCGCTCGATCGCGTATCGCGGCGGCGCAGAAGAAGCGTTGGGCCGAATATAGGAAGCAGAAGGCCGCCGCGGCCCATGGCTAACCTACCCGGCGAGTTCGGGATCCCACCGGTTCTCCAGGATCACTCGGTCCACCGGCCCGGAGGATACGATTCGCCCTTTTTCAAAAAAAACGGCCCGCTTTGTTACCGCGCGCGCGAACCAAGGATCGTGCGTTGCAATAATTTTCGCCTGCGGCAGGGTACACAACAGACTTGCCAGTTCGCGTTGCGCGGGAGGGTCGAGGGACGTGGTCGGCTCGTCCAATACGAGGATTTCCGGCCGAAGCACGAGCACGCCCGCTAACGCCGCTCGTCTCTTTTCGCCTCCGCTCAGGTGATACGGCGCCTTGTGGAGGTGCTTTTCCATTCCCAGGCGGCGTAACACCTCCTCCGCGGCCCGCGTCGCGGACGGCCCGTCCTGTCCGGCGTTTACCAGCCCATAGGCGACGTCTTCCAACACGCTCGGCAGAAACAGTTGGTCGTCGGCATCCTGGAAGACGAAACCGTTCTTCCGCCGGATGGTCTCCAGATTCCGCTTGGCGACCGGCAGGCCGCAGATGGCAATTTCTCCCTCGCCGCGTAGAAGTCCGTTCAAATGCAACAGAAAAGTGGTCTTGCCGGAACCGTTCCCGCCGAGGACCGCCACCGGTTCGCCGGGCTCGAGATCGAAATCCACTCCGTCCAAGGCAAGAGTGCCGTCCGGGTACCGATATCTCAGCCCTCGCACGCTAACTACAGGTTCCACAGCAACCTCGCTCCCGTCAGATAGAGGGCAAGCGCGCAGGGCAGCCCGACGCTGGCGGCTTCGGGCCGCTGCCAGGGGGGCGACGCGATATGTCCAGCCGCTCCGCGCGAAAGCATCGCGCGATGGATACCCTCGGCCCGGCCGTAAGCCGAACCGAATAGCGCCGCCGCCGCCCCGCCGGCGGACTCCCATCGGAATCCCCCCCGGCACAGCGCCGCGGCTCGCATTTGCCGCGCCTTCGCCACGAGGACGAACAGATACCTGTAGAGAAACTGCGTGGTTTGCACCAGCAACCGCGGCGCGCCCAGCCACTCCAGGCTTCTCAGTATGCCGGGGAGTGGAGTCGTTCCCGCGAAAAGGAGAATCGCGTACGAGGAGAGCGCGCTCTTGGTCAACAACAGACCCGCCCGCTCTGGCTGTCCGGCGATCCACGCGGCGGCGGAGAAGGCCGCGGAGAAAGTCATGACGGCTAGTACCCGCTTCGTCACGCCCCACGGCGGCAGTCCGGAACCGCCGAGCCCCAGTAGGATTACCGGAAGGTACTCCGCCGCCAGTTGGGCGGGCCGGGCGCGGCTCGTCCCCAGAAACACGAGCACCACCAGCACCGCGATCAGCTTCGAGCGCGGATCGGCGCAATGCAGCCAGCTATCGCCGCGCGACCATTCCTCGAGCACCGGCCGGCGCAATTCAGGAGCGCTCCCGCCGCGGCAGAAATCGCGCCAGAATCAAACACAGCGCCCAGACCGAGGCCAGGCCGATCAGTCCCGCGCCCGCCTTGCGCATCCAAGGTTCCGCGGCGGCCTGGATCTCATAGTCCGCCAGCGGAGTGTCCAGCAATCCCCTCGCTTGGCCGGCGATACCGAGGTCGCCGGCCAGTTTCTCCAGTCCGTCCGGCAGGGACGACGCGAGTAGGCCGCCTATCGACGCAAGCACCACGGCGGCAGCCGCCAATAGTCCGCGCAGCCGGCGAGGCTCGGCCGGCCCTGGCCGGATCCACGCCGGGTTCATTCGCTCGATCGCGAAAAACACCGTGGCGGTGATCGAGCCTTCCAGGATCGAGGACACCAGAAACACCCCGAGCGAGATACCCAACACCGCGCCCGGCATCGGTACTCCCGACAGGCGCAACTCGGCGATCGCCAGGCAGGACGCGCACAGGGCGGACACCATTCCACCGAGGAAGACGCCCGTCCGGCGCCATCCTCCGGCCGCCAGATACTTGTACGGCAAGTACCCTGCCCAGACTCCGGCGAGGGCCATGTTGCATACATTGGCCCCCAGGGCAAGCAATCCGCCATCCTGAAAGACCAGCGCCTGAACCACCAGAATGGCCGTCATCACGATCGACGCGGCGCCCGGACCGAGCGTAACCGCCATCAGAGCGCCCCCCAGCAGATGGCCGCTCGCGCCCGCGCCAACCGGGAAGTTCACGATCTGGGCGGCGAAAACGAACGCGCCCATCACTCCGAGCAACGGAGCGCGGCCTTCCTCCATGGTCGATTCCACCCGCCGGGCCAGCGCGCCGATCGACAGCGCCGAGCCGGCGTTGAGGACGGCCCAGACCGGCGTGGAAAGAAACCCATCGGGGATGTGCATCGCGGCGAACGGTAATCTATTAGAAGTAGCACGAACCGGAGAATCGTGTCACGACTTGCCCCACACGCCCCGCTTGGCTACTCTGATTCATACCATGAGTGATCTCAGCCGGATCGGCGTCGCCATCGACTCCGGCCTTCTTGCCAAGTTTGACGCATTGATCGCCGAGAGAGGCTATTCCAACCGGTCGGAGGCGTTTCGCGACCTCATCCGCGACGAACTGGTCGAAAAGGCGTGGGAGAGCCCGAACGCAACCGTGGTCGGAACCGTGACGCTCGTTTACGATCATCACGTCCGCCTGCTCAACGAGAAGCTCACCGGCCTGCAGCACGATCATTTCCACTCGATTCTGTCGGCGCTTCACGTTCACCTGGACCACGACAACTGCCTCGAGGTCCTGGTGGTGCGTGGCAAGGCGGCCGAGGTCCGCCGGATCGCCGACGCGCTGATCAGCACCAAGGGCGTCAAGCACGGGCGGTTGACGGTGACTTCCACAGGGGCCGATCTGTGATTGTCGGCACGGGGGTGGACCTGTGCGAGGTCGGCCGCATCCGCGACGCCATCGGCCGTAGCGGGGACCTGTTCCTGCGGCGCGTGTTCACCGCCGGCGAAATCGAAACCGTCGGGCACGCCGCCGCGAATCGTTTCGAGCGCTATGCCGCGCGGTTCGCCGCCAAGGAAGCGGGAATGAAGGCGGTCGGCACCGGCTGGCAATCGGGCGTGACGTGGCGCGACTTCGAAGTGGTCACCGAAGCCGATGGCCGGCCCGTGCTGCTTCTTCACGGAGTCGCGGCGGAACTCGCCCGCCGGCGGGCCGTGGCGCGCATCCACATTTCGTTGTCCCACACCGCGGGCATGGCGATCGCGTCGGTCATCCTCGAGTCGGACTAGCGCGACGCCGGCGACTCGGGCAGCGGCGTCAGCACACGCTGCGCCTCCTCGAGCCGCCTGGCCTCGAGGAACGTGTAGTAGATCCGGTGGATGACGGTCACCGTGCCGAACACGGCGATCACCCACAGCACCGGCGCCATCTTGTCGAAGAACGTGCCGATCATCAACAGCACCACCCGCTCGGGCCGCTCCATGAAGCCGACCTTGCACTTCGGAATGATGTTCTCGGCGCGCGACCGCGTGTAGCTGATCATCACCGACGTGGTCATCACCACGGCGGTCAGAATGATGTAGAGCGGACGGTTGATGTTGGCGTAGTAGATCAACAGCCCCATCAGCAAGGCGAGGTCCGAGTACCGGTCCAGCACCGAATCGAAGAAGCCGCCGAACCGCGTGACCTGATTGGTCTCGCGCGCCACGCGGCCGTCGACCATATCGAAGATCGCGGCGCCAGTCACCACCAGGCCGGCGTTGAAGAAGTTCCCCGTCGCCAACACCGCCGCCGCCGCGATGTTGATGAGCAGCCCGACGAAGGTGAGTACGTTCGGATGGATGCCCGCCCAGGAAAGACCCTGGACGATCCAAACGATGATCCGGTTGCAAAAGGCCCCGATGAGGCGGGTGTACGTCATCCCGATCCCCTTTTTACGTCAATTCGTGGATCGTGGTCAACTTGACGATTTCGAATTCCCGCATTCCGCCCGGGATTTGGACTCGTACCACGTCGCCGACTTCCTTACCCAACAGGCCGCGTCCGATCGGTGAAGTGGTTGAAATCTTTCCACTTTGGACGTCCGCGTCTTCGCTCGTCACCAGCTTGTACCTCACCTGCTCGTCCTTTTGGACATCGAGTACCAGGACTTCCGAGCCGAGTCCCACCCTGCCGCGCGGAATCTTGGAGAAGTCCACCATGGAAAAATCGCGCATTCGCCCCCGTACCTGCGACAACCGGGCATCGACGTAGGACTGCCGCTCCTTGGCCGCCGAATACTCCGCGTTCTCGCTCAGGTCGCCCAGTGCCCGGGCTCGCGCGATTTCCCGCGGCAACTCCACGTGCAACTCATGCTCCAGCGCGGCGATCTCATCCGCGAGTTTCTTCTTCAGCTCTTCCACGAATTCCCATTATAGTCCCAGCAAGTCTTCGTCACCCGGGCGCGCCGGTAGTACTCCGCGGGTGGAGCCGCTCCCCACATGCGAGTAAACTGTAGTCTTCAGGTGACCCCAGAATCCAATTTGCCCGCGCCTCGAAACGTGGCCGCGTCCCAACTCGCCCCGCCGATGGAGACTTGGACCAGCGACGCCGAGCCGGGCCGGATTCCGCTGGCGCACTACTTGTGGCTGATCCGGCGTTCCGGCTATAAGATCGCGGCCTTCGTCGCGGTTTGCGCCGCCGCCACGGCGATCGCTACCAAGCGGATCACGCCGGTGTTCGAATCGATCGTCACCATCGACATCGACCGTCGCGGCCGTACCGACGTGCTCGGGCGGGATTCCCAAGGCAGCGGCATCAACGACGCCGATCAATTCCTGGCGACCCAGGTGCGTCTGGCGCAGTCCGACTCCGTGGTCCGTCCGGTCACCGAGAAGTTCAACCTCCTCGAACGCGACGAGGAGAACCTCGGCGAGTCCCGCCAGGAACGCGAGAGGAACGCCGAATCGCCCGCGCCACTCAAGAACCTGCGGGTCTTGCGGCCGCCCAACACATATCTGATGCTGATCAGCTACCGGTCCACCGATCGAAAGCTGGCATCGGATGTCGCCAACGCGGTCGCCCAGTCCTACCTCGAGCACACGTACCGCATTCGCTACCGCGAGGCCGCCGGATTGTCCCGATTCATGGAAAAGCAGCTCGAGGAGCTACGCAGCAAGATGGAGGGATCGAGCGGAGCACTGGCGCAGTTCGAGCGGGAACTCAATATCGTGAACCCGGACGAGAAGACCAACATCCTTTCCGCCCGCCTGCTGGACCTGAACGCCGAGTATACCCGTGCGCAGACCGACCGGGTCAGGAAAGAGGCCGCGTTCCGCTCCCTGGAAGACGGGCTCGAGGAGGCCGTGCAAGTATCGTCCCAGAGGGAGGCATTGCGCAAGCTGACCGAGGATTACAACGCCGCCCGCCAACGATTCGCCGAAGTGCAGTCGAAATTCGGGGCCAACCATCCGGAGTTCAAGGCCGCTCAGGCCCACCTCGAGGAGATCCGCGAACTGATGGGGACCACGGAGAAAAGCGTCGGCAAGCGCGTCGAAGTGGAGTATCGGGAGGCCGGAGCGCGAGAGACGATGCTGCTCCGCGCCGTCAACGACACCAAGAAGGAGATGGACAGGCTCAATTCCCGGTCGTTCCAGTATCAAAATCGCAAGCGCGAAGCGGAAGGCGACAAGAAGCTCTATGAGGAACTCCTCCGCAGGATCAAGGAAGAGACCATCAACTCCAGCTTTCAGACCAACTCGATTCGCGTGGCGGACCCGGCCCGGCCCGGGCGCAAGCCGGTGTTTCCGAATCTGGCGCTGAACCTGTCGCTCTCGATCCTGTTGTCCGCGCTTCTGTCGATCAGCGCGATCGTCATCCTGGACGCGCTCGACGATACCGTCCGCGAGCCCGAGGACGTGGCGCGCTCGTTCGGCGCCGACGTGGTCGGGTCGTTGCCGCAAGTCAAGCAGTGGACCGATCATCTGCTGGCGCTCGCGCCGCCCGCCGGGCTCGCACCCGCTCACGGCTCCGAGCATCTGAGCGCTTATGAAGAGGCCATACGCTCCCTGCGGAATTCAGTACTGCTCAAGGACCTGGAGCGTCGCGTCAAGACCATCATGTTCACCAGCAGCACGCCGTCGGAAGGCAAGTCGACCGCCGCCACCCACCTCGCGCTGGCGCACGCCCAGCAGGGACACAAGACCCTGCTCATCGACGGCGATCTCCGCCGTCCCACGGTGCACACGCGGTTCGGCGTCGATAACCACCAGGGCCTGTCCGGCGCGTTGATGGAAGGCGCCGATTGGAAGGGGCTGCTCGCCAAGCCCGCCGTGTGCGCCCAACTCGACATCCTCACCGCCGGACCTCCGTCTCCTCGCAAGGCGGCGGATTTCCTCGGGCCTTGTATCGCGCGGATATTGGCCGAAGCGTATCAAGAGTACGACCTGGTGATCCTTGACGCGCCGCCGCTCCTGGGCTTTCCGGAATGCTTGCAGATGGCCGTCGCGTGCGATGGCGTCATCGTGGTGGCCAAGGCCGGCGAGACCAGCCGCAAGGGCGTGGGCGCGGTCATCGGAACGCTGCGCCGCATCGAGGCCAACATCATCGGCGTGGTTCTCAACCGCGTCCGGCAGGATATGAGCAGTTCGTACTACTACTACGGCTACTACGGAAAATATCAGAGCCACTACAGTGGCAAGCGCGACGGAAACGGGGGCTGACTTTGCCTGCCGGGCGATCGCGCTGGGTTCTCTGCGGCTTCCTGCTCGCGGGAACCGCTATCAACTACCTCGACCGCCAGACGCTGAGCCTGATGGCGCCGATGATGCGCGACGAACTGGGGCTCGACAACGAACGGCTGGGGCTGCTGTTCTCTCTCTTCTACTACTCGTACATGCTCGCGCAGTTCGCGGTGGGCGGATTCATGGATCGCGCGAACTTGCGGTGGGCATACGGCGGCGCCGTCTTGCTCTGGTCGCTGGTGGGTCTGTCGACTTCGCTGGCCACCGGATTCGCCAGTCTGGCGGCGTTCCGGATTCTGCTCGGCATCACCGAGTCGCCGAACTGGCCGGGCGCGCTGAAGATCGTCTCGCGAGCGTTGCCGGAAAAGGAAAGACCCATGGGCAACGGGATCTTCACCAGTGGACAGAGCCTCGGAGCGCTGATCGCACCGATGGTGGTGTTGACCGTGGCCGGTGCGGCGGGTTGGCGCGCGGGTTTCGCCGTGGTGGGGGCGCTCGGCGTGGTCTGGTTCGCCGCGTGGCTCGTATTCACGCGGCGGCCGGAATTCGCCTCCGTGTGGAAAGGCGCGGCTCCGGAGGGCGGCCGCTCGATGGGTTACCGCGAAGTGTTGTCGAGCCCGAAGTTCCCCACCGTGCTCGTCGTTACCGCCACCGTCAATCCGATCCTCTACTTCAACGTGAACTGGCTTCCGGCCTACTTCCATCAGCAGCGCGGAATGGCCGCGGCATCGTCCGAGATGAAGTGGACTCTCACGCTGATCTACCTGGCGCTCGACCTCGGCTACCTTGCGTTCGGGTTTGCCTGCCTGCGAGCGCCGCGACGCACCGTCGCCGGCATTGCGACCGCGCTGGTCAGCCTCGCCGCCGCCGTTCCGTGGGCGGCGAGCCAAACCGAACTGGCCGTTTTGCTGGCGCTATCGAACTTCGGTCTCGGCATGTGGATTTCGATGTACCTGACCCTGACGCAAGAGGTTTCGAAGTCCGCGGTATCGACGGCGATGGGACTCGCGGGCGGCGCGGGTTCGCTCGCCGGCGCGGTTCTGATGTGGATCGTGGGGATCGTCACGCAGCGCACCGGATCGTTCGACGGCCCATTCCTGGCGATCGCCGCCGCCATCGCGCTCGCATGGATCGCGGTAATGCGCGCCTCGCGCCGCGGCGGCTCATAGCGCTTCCAAACGCGGAAAGACCTCGAGTCCCTTCGCGAATACCATGGCCACCAGACTCGAACCCACGTACCACGAAAGGTCGCGGTAGTCGCCCGTCTGCAGCATGACGATGTCGGCGTCCTTGCCGGGTTCGAGCGAGCCGGTCCGCTTCTCGATTCCGAGAACATGCGCCGCGTTGATCGTCGACGCGGTCAGGCACTCCTCCGGACTGAAGCCGAGCCGGACCCGTGCGTTCCACAGAGCCGCCTGCATGTTGGTGAACGGCGACGAACAGGCGTCGAATCCAGTGGACAGGGCCAGCGCGCCGTCCTCGTCCGGACGCGCCTCCGCGTCCGGCAACAACACGTCGACCGGACCCGCGCGAACCCGGCCGCTCGAGCGGATTCGCACTCGCAGTCCGCTGGCGGCGGCCGCCTGCTCCACTCCCGGCCAGGGCGCGCACTCGATCGACCGCGCCAGCCGGCGTTCCCGCACCGCGGGGATCAACGTACCCGCCAACCACTCCGCGTATTCCCGGTCGGACTCGAATTCGGGTCCGCGCTCGAAGGCATGGAGAACGGGCTCGATCCCGATCAGCCGCTCATCGAGCCCGCGCAAGACCTTCAGCGCCTTGAGTTCGGTGGCTTCGTCCCGGCCGTGTCCGCAGCCCGCGCCGGCGTAGGTTGTTCCGCCCCGCGCAAACCAACGCAAACGGCGGCGCGTCTCCAGTTCCATCCGCCGCGGCGGCCAACCGCGGACCGGCAGGCGGTTCGAAGCGGTCTCGTAGGCCGGCGGTCCGCTGAGCAGCGACACGGAACAGTCAATGAAGCCGGGCATGACCACCTTGCCGTACGCCGCGATCTCTTCCGCGCCCTTCGCGGCGGCGAGGTTGCCGAAACGGCGGGACATCCCGGTCTCCACGATCTTGCCCTCGGATATCAGGACCGCGCCGTCTTCGATGATTCGTAGATAGTCCATGTCCGCGCGCCGGCGGGGTCCCGGCGCGCCGGACATTGTGATCAACTGGCGGGCGCCGTGGATGAGTATCGATCCGCTCACACGGCCGTGCGCGGACCTCGCTGCCGTCCGTCAGCGGAACACGACGAAATCGTCAATGGCCACCTCCGTTTCCTTGGAGCCGGGATACGCCTTGCCCTTCACCATGTCCTTTGCGGGCCGCGGCGATTGCGACTTCACGCGCACCATCCCCCTTTCACCGGCCGCCAACGCCAAGCCCACGATGATTCTCATCCCTGAGTAGATGATACGTTACGGCCCTGGCTCATGCCTCGAGCGGACGCATATCGCCGAGCAGCCGGTGCACGAAGAACAGCGCGATCAAATGAAACGCGCCCATCGTCAGAAACACCGGCGTGTAGCCGAAGTGGGTCACCACGAAGCCGGGGATCACCGCCGAGAACAGGAACCCGCCAATCCCGCCGCAACAGCCGCCGATCCCGGTCACCGAAGCCGTCGCCTGTTTGGGGAAAACGTCGGACGCGGTGGTGTAGAGGTTCGCCGACCAGCCTTGGTGCGCCGCCGTCGCCAAGCTGACCAGCAGCACCGCCGCCAGCGGATTCTCGACCAGCACCGCGCAGGCCGCCACCGGCATCGCGCAGGCGCAGACCGCCATCGCCGCCTTGCGCGCCTTGCCGTTCGCCCAGCCGAGACGCATCAGCCGGCCGGAGAGCCAACCGCCGCCGACGCTGCCGAAATCGGCCATCAGATAGATGAACGGCAGCGCCCAGCCGATCTGCTTCAGGTCGAACTTGCGGACATCGTAGAAGTACGGGGGCAGCCAATAGAGGTAGAACCACCACACGGGGTCGGTGAGGAACTTCGCGATTCCCAGTCCCCAGGTCTGCCGGTAGCGCAGCGCGTCCGTCCAACTCATCGCCGGCTGGACGGGTTCGCCGGCGGGCGCGGCGGGGGGCGTCCGGTAGGTGAATAGCCACAACGCCAGCCACAAGAAGCCGAGCGACGAAGTCACCAGGAAGCACGTGCGCCAACCATACCGCATCGTGGCCCAGACGAACACCGGCGGTCCGATCATCGACGCCACGTTCGATCCGGCGTTGAACCAGCCCGTGGCGAGCGCGCGCTGCTCCTTGGGGAACCACTCGGCCACCACCTTCACCGCGGCGGGGAAGTTGCCCGACTCGCCGAGACCGAGCATCCCTCTCCAGAATCCGAGGCTCCATCCGGAAGCCGCCGTGGAATGGAGCATCGCCGCGAGCGACCACCAGATCACCGCCACCGCGTAACCCAGCTTGGCCCCGAAACGGTCGATGAACCTTCCCATGACCAGGAAGCCGCCAGTGTATGCGATCTGGAAGGCTCCGTTGATGTAGCCGTACTCCTGATCGGTGATGTGCATCTCGTTCCGGATTACGGGAATCAGGACCGAGAACAGGATGCGGTCGAGGTAGTTGACCGTGGTGGCGAGGAACAGGAGCGCCACAACCCACCAACGGGAAGATGTCACTGGGGGATCGTAGCAGGTTTACGGAGACCGCGGCCTGATCTCGACGCAACCTGGCGCCGGCAAACTGTCCGGTGCAGCCGGTGCATTCCGGACATTCTGTCCTGCACGGAAAATGGGAGCCTTCACGGGCCGTCCATTTTCAACAACATACGGAACTCCACGTTTGGCGTGGGGATTGCATACAATCCGGCGGGAGCATCCAATGCATATCTCAAACAAACTGTTCGTCTCGATCCTTGCGGGCGTTCCCTTGTTCGCCGGCCCAGTCTCGAACGATTTGAAGAACCTGCCCTCCACGGCGACGACCGACGTCCTGGTTCAATTCGCCAAGTCGCCGACCACGACGATGATCGACAAAATCAAAGCGAACGGCGGCGCGGTCAAGAGGAAGTCCGTCAAATTCCCCACCGTCCTCTACAGTCTTTCCACGGCGTCGATCAACGCCTTGACCGCCAACGGCGACGTAAAATTCGCCTCCAAGAACCGCAAGTTGAAGGGTACGCTCGACTACGCCAACCCGGCGGTCAACGCACCCGCGGCGTTCGATGCCGGATTCACCGGGTCTGGCATCGGCATCGCCGTCATCGACTCCGGAGTCAAGGCGGATCACCCCGACCTCCTAGGACGCGTGGTGTACTCGCAGAACTTCGTGCCCAACGAAACCACGACATCGGATCTGCTCGGCCATGGAACGCACGTGTCCGTCATTGCGGCCGGGAACGCCGCCGCGTCAACCGGCGTCAAAATCACGGAGACCTTCCGCGGCATCGCGCCAGGGGCCAAGATCGTCAATCTGCGCGTGCTCGATTCCACCGGCGCCGGCAGCGACGCGGAGGTAATCGCCGCGATCGACCGGGCCATCGAACTCAAGAGCACCTACAACATTCGCGTCATCAACCTGTCGCTGGGGCGGCCGGTCTACGAGAGCTTCACGCTGGACCCACTGTGCCAAGCCGTGGAGTCGGCATGGAAGAGCGGGATCGTTGTGGTTGTCGCCGCCGGTAACGGGGGCCGGAACCTTTCGATGGGAACGAACGGCTATTCGACGATCTCATCGCCCGGCAACGATCCGTGGGTCATTACCGTGGGCGCCACCAAGGACGTCAAGACGGAGACCCGGGCCGACGATGTCGTCACCACATACAGCTCGAAGGGTCCGACCCTGGTGGACCACATCGCCAAACCCGACCTGGTTGCCCCCGGCAATCTGATCGTCGCGGCCAAGGTGGCGGGAGCCACGACGATCGCATCCTATCCGGAGAACGAGGTTCCGCTGGCCTACTACACAACGACGGGAAGTGGCAAGATCTCCTCCGACTACTTCACGCTGAGTGGGACGAGCATGGCGACGCCGATGGTCTCCGGCGCCGCCGCTCTGATGCTGCAGAAGACGCCCACCCTGACGCCAGACCTGGTGAAGGCGCGGATGATGCGCACCGCGTCCAAAAGCTTCCCCGCGTCGTACACCTATACCGATCCCGCCACGGGCGTCAGCTACACGGTGCAGCACGACCTGTTCACCATCGGCGCGGGCTACCTGGACGCCAACGCTGCCTTGAACGATACCAGCACGGGCGCCGGCTCGGCCCTGTCGCCGAGAGCTGCATACGACGCCGCGACCGGCTCCGTTTCCCTCGTTTACAACTACCTGTCGGGAACGAACATCATCTGGGGAACCAACATCGTCTGGGGCACGAACATCATCTGGGGCACGAATATCGTCTGGGGAACCAACACGGTCGTGGAAGGAACCAACATTGTCTGGGGCGACTCGGCGACATCGGGATTCAACATCGTGTGGGGTGACAACATCGTGTGGGGCGATTCATCGGCTCCCACACTATTCGACCTGGCTCTGTCGGCGCGCGGCGACAAGTAGCGGTGGTTTCTACTCCCGGATCCCTGGGCGGTGGCGCATGCTCCGTGCGCCACCGCCCTTTTCGCGCATCGGATTAGGGATTTACCCGATGCCATCGATCCGTTCGTACTGGAACCATTGGCCGGTCATGTCCGCCGCCCTTTCCGACGATAAGCGAAGGAGTCACGCACATGCACCGGATCGCGCTAGTTCTGCTCGCAGCCTCCTCGTGGCTCCCCGCCGCCCAGACCGTCTTGTTGAAGAACGGCGGACGAATCGAAGCCGAGTCGATTTCCCGCGAGGGCGACACAGTATTCCTCCACACCAAGCGCCTCATCTGGGTCCTCGAGCGTGGCGAAATCGCGGCGATAGAGGATCCGGATGCACCCGCGCCGCCCAAGTCGGCCTTGCCGCCTCCCCCCCCAGCCGCCGGTGCGCCGGTGAGGAGGTTGATCGACGACGCCGCCCGGCGCCACGGCCTCCCCGCGAGCCTGATCCACGCGGTCGCCGCCGTCGAGTCCGGATACAGCCAAGCGGCCCGTTCGGGACCCGGCGCGATCGGCGTCATGCAGCTCATGCCCGCCACCGCCCGCTCGCTGGGGGCCGATCCCCACGATACCGAACAGAACATCGACGCCGGAGTCCGCTTCCTGCGGTATCTGCTGCTCAAGTACCAGTCCGATCCCAACCAACTGGCGCTTGCCCTGGCGGCATACAACGCCGGGCCTTCGGCGGTCGACCGCTTCGGCGGCGTTCCTCCCTACGCGGAAACGCAGCGTTACGTCGACAAAGTGATCAACCGCTATCAGACCGGCGAATCCGCCCCCAAGCGCTGATCGCTCCGCCCGTTTCCTACGCGCCCAACAGGAACCTGGTGAACTCGTGCTCGCCGTGGACATCGGTCAACCGCTGGTCGCGGCCCTGGAAGAAATAGGTGAGCCGCCGGTGATCCATGCCCAGCAGCCGTAGAATGCTCGCGTTTACGTCGTGCGAGACCAACGGGTTCTCCACCGGCCGCAGTCCGAACTCGTCGGTGGATCCTAGCACGCGGCCGCCCTTCACCCCCGCGCCCGCAAACCACATGCTGAACGCGTAAGGATGGTGGTCGCGGCCGTTGCGCCCTTCCGATAACGGCGTCCGCCCGAACTCGCTGCCCCAGATCACCAGCGTCGAGTCCAGTAGGCCTCGCCCGCGCAGATCGGTCAAAAGGCCGGAAATCGCCTTGTCGGTCTTGGCCGCCATCTTCATGTGCGATCCCGTCAAGTCGTTGTGCGCGCCGTCCCAATCGTCGCCCAGGTGCGTGCCCGAATAAAGCTGGATGAAGCGAACGCCGCGCTCCACCAGCCGCCGCGCGAGCAGGCACTTGCGGCCGAAGGCATCGGAAACCCCTTCGCCGATCCCGTACAGCCTACGTGTCGCCTCGCTCTCCTTCGATATGTCGACCGCGTCCGGCGCCTCCGATTGCATTCGGAACGCCAGTTCGTACGATTCCAGCCGCGCCTCGAGATCGCTATCGAACGGCCGGTCTTGCAGGTGCCGCCGGTTCAACCCGCCGATCAAATCCAGCGCCGCCCGCTGTGTCTCGCCGCTCACGCCCTCTGGAGTGGCCAGATCCAGCACGGGGCTCTTGCCCGCCCGGAACATCGTTCCCTGATACACCGCCGGAAGGAAGCCCGCGCCGTAGCCCTGCGGACCGCACTTCATCGCTCCATCCGTCATCACCACGAACGCCGGAAGATTGCCGTTCACCGACCCCAACCCGTACACCACCCACGATCCCAGGCAAGGCTTGCCGGGGAACTGCGATCCCGTGCAATGCAGATACATCGCCGGCGCGTGGTCGAACGCGTCGCCGTGGCAAGAGCGGACCAGCGCGAACTCGTCGGCGTGACCGGCCATGCGCGGGAACAGATCGGACACTTCGATTCCCGACTGTCCGCGTTTCCGGAACGTCCAGGCGCTGCCGCGCGCCAGCGCCTTGGTGAAATCGATACGGCTGGTCTTGAGTCCCTTCACGAAGCTGGCGGGCAGCGTCTTGCCGGACAGCCGCTGGAGTTCGGGCTTCGGGTCCCACGTATCGACGTGGCTGACGCCGCCGTGCATGTAGAGGTAGATCACCGCCTTGGCGCGAGCGGCTTCGTGCGGCTTCTTCGGCGAGAGCGGACTCTCCGCGCCGAGCAGCGAACTCGCGGCGGCGGCCCCGAAGCCAAGCCCGGCCGAAGCCAGCATTTCGCGGCGGGATTGTTTAGTCGACATATAAGAACTCGTTGGTATTCAGCAGCGCGCGGATCAACTGCGCAAGCGCCTCCACGCGGCCCTCGGTCTGGCGCTCCAGCGCCGCCACGAAGCTCGCGGTCTCCTGCCGGTCCGCGCCTCCCGGCCGGCGCGCCAGCACCCGCCGCCACACCGCTTCGATCGCTTCGGCGCCGGCGGGGAACTCCGCCGCCAAACCGGAGGCCATCGCCCGGGCGCGCTCCATGGTCAGCGATCCGTTGAGCAGCGTCAGCGCCTGTGGCGCCGTGGTGCTCGACTCCCGCCGCGGACACGAGAGCATCGAGTCCGGCGCGTCGAACACCTCCATCATCGGCAGGCGGAACGTGCGCTTCTGAATGAGGTAGACGCTGCGCCGCGAATGCTCGCTCTGGTCCGCCGTGACCACCCATGCGTCGTCGGGCCGCTGCGTCAGGTTCTCTTTCTCTTCCTTAGCGAGCGGGGGAACCACGGGCCGCCCGCCGCGCTTCGGATTGAGCCCGCCCGTGGCCAACAGTACGGAGTCGCGCAGTTCGTCCGCGTTGATGCGCCGCCGGGAGAAGCGCGAGAGCAGCAGGTTCCCCGGATCCCGCGCGGCCGCCTCCTTCGAGGGATTGGCGCTTTGCCGGTAGGTGGCCGAGTCCATGACGATCCGGTGCAGATGCTTGATCGACCAGCCGTGCGACACCAGTTCCAACGCCAGCCAGTCGAGCAGTTCCGGATGCGATGGCTTGCCGCCGCGCGCGCCCAGATCGCTGGGAGTGGCGGCCAGTCCGCGCCCGAAGTGATACTGCCACACCCGGTTCGCGATCACCCGCGCGGTGAGTGGATTCTCCGCGTTCGCGATCCAGCCGGCCAGCGCCGTGCGCCGTCCCGTTGTCGGCATGAGCGGAATCGGGCCCGTCGCCTCGCGCTTCTCGGCGGGCGGTGGCACTTCGCCTCCGCCCAGGATGGAGAAGAACCCGGGCTGCACCTCGCGTTCGGTCCGCGATCCGCGCGACGGAAGGAATGTCCGGGGAGCCACGTTCCAGGAATCGGCCAGGCCGCAGGCGAACGGCTTGGCGCGGTAACCGGAATACATGCGAACCAGCGCCTTCTCGATCTCGCGCAGCCGTCCCGCCTCGGCCGGCGTCATGCAGGCGCGCACTTCTTCCTCGGTCACTCGATCGGCGCCGCCGTACTGTGTCGCGAGTTCGCGCTGACGTTGCGTGCGTTCCGGATCGGTCCGCGTAAGCGCCTCCCGCGCCTCGGCGGGGATCCGGCCGAGCTTCGACGACCGTAACTCGTCCTGGCACCTCGCCTGCGCCGCGCGGATCCCTTCGCCGAACTCGCGCAACTTCCACTCGCGGACGCTCTCGGCGACATCGAACCCCAGCGAGGGCAGGCGGTCGAGCGCCACCTTCGTCTTCACCGCGGGCGCGAACACGGCGCGGACGCGGTAGTAATCTTCCTGAGAGATGGGATCGAATTTGTGATCGTGGCAGCGGGCGCAGCCGGCGGTCATGCCGAGGAAGACAGCCGAAGTCGTGTCGACGTAGTCCGTGAGGATCTCCTCCCGGTTGATGTCGGCCTGGTCGGGGAACAGATCGCGATTGGGACCCACGCAGTAGAGGCCGCCTCCGGTGCGCGCGGCCGGATCCTCCGGGAAGAGTTCGTCGGCGGCGATTTGTTCGCGAACGAACCGGTCGTAGGGCTTGTCCGCGTTGAAGGCATCGATCACCCAGTCGCGATAACGCCATGCGTCGTGGATGTAGCTGTCGAGTTCGAATCCCGCCGTGTCGGAGTAGCGAACCAGTTCGAGCCAATGGCGGCCCCACTTTTCGCCGTAGTGGGGCGACGCGAGGAGCTGCTCCACCAGGTCCTTCCACGGCAGGTTCGCCGTCGCCTGCTCCCAGCGCGGTGGAAGTCCCCACAGGTCGTAGTAGGCGCGCCGCGCAAGCACCTCGGGCGAGGCCGCGGCGGAGGGCGTCAGCCCCGCCGCCCGGAGCTTCTCGAGCACGAATTCGTCGATTTCGTTGCGGACCCACGGGTCGCCTGACTTCGGCACGGTGGGCCGGACCGGCTTGGCGAACGACCACCAGTTCGACACGGGCGCCGCGGCCGCGTTCTCTTCCCAGGCCGCGCCCTCGGCGATCCACTGCTCGAGCGCGGCTGCTTCCGCCTCGTCGAGCGCCTTCGTGGGAGGCATGGCGAGTCCGCCCTTGCGCCGGACGGCGGTGGCGAGGCGGCTGGCGGCCGGGTTGCCCGCGACGATCGCCGGTCCGCGCGATCCGCCCTTGAAGGCGGAGTCGCGAGTGGTGAGGTCCAGCCCCGACATCGCCGCGGTTCGCGAGTGGCAGGATAGGCAGTTCACCCGCAGGATTTCCATCGCCCGCAGGGCGCTGGTTTGGGCCGCCAGATCTACTAGAGGAGCCGCCAGGGCTAGCACCAGTGCCATCGTTCGCATGCGTTTCACAGTGTAGCGCCGCCCGCCGATCCACGGGGCCGGGAGGCGCGCCCCGATCTGGGAGAATGAAGGGGTCTCCCTCCCATGCTCGACCGCATCTCCGTGCACGGCGCCCGCCAGCACAATCTCCGGAACGTAAACGTCGAGATTCCGCGCAATTCGTTCACCGTGATCACCGGCCTGAGCGGATCGGGCAAGTCGTCGCTGGCCTTCGACACCATCTACGACGAGAGACAACACCGCAACGT
>SYLY01000100.1 GCA_005808475.1 Acidobacteriota bacterium | reverse complement strand
CGATTGGACTTGATAACCTGCTGCTTGACTTCCGCCGCCAGTGCCATTGAAAACTACGAACTCCTCGTCTTCCTTTAATCTCGGTTATAGTTCCCTCACAGGATACCACACGCGAAGCCGGTACTCGCAAGCTGACCCCCACTTGCCGTGAATTCGTCGAGGAACGCGTCGCGGGAGGAGGGGTTCAGGTGCATGGTGGCGTCTTGAATCAGGTGGACGGCCGCGCCGGTCCTCAGCAGCCCCAGAGCCGCGTGGCGGACGCAGATCTCGGTGACGACGCCGTAAACCAGGTATCGCCGGGCGGCGAAGCCTCCCAGCAGGGCCGGCAGTTCCGGCGCGGTGAAGCAGTCGACGTGGCGCTTCCGGAGGATGGTCTGGCCGGGGACCAGCGTGGCTTCCGGCTTCCTTTGGGCCAGGGTTCCAGCGACGCAATGAGCGGGGAACCGGCGAAACTCCTCGTCGTTCTCCGCGTGCGCATCCATGGTGGAGATCAGCGGGATGCCGTGAGCCGACGCGTGGCGGTTCAACCGCGCGATGACCGGCAGCAGCGTCTCGGCGCCGGGAACCCAGAGGGCGCCGGCTGGGAAGAGGAAGTCGATCTGGGTGTCGACATCGAAAAACACCGTCCCGGGCATCCCTACCAACATAGCGAAACGAGCGTTGTACCGCGCCGCGCGCCGGACTACCATGGTCGGTGACGATTCCGCTTCAGGAGACTCCATGCCTTCGACTCGCGCCAGGTTGACGCTCGCGGCCGCTTTGGCCGCGCTTGCCTCGGGAATTTCCGCGCAGACGCAGTCCGCGACGCTTCGAGGCGTGGTGCAAGACGCATCCGGCGCCGTTGTGCCCAACGCGGCGCTCACGCTGACCGACATCTCGCGGAACCGGAGTTGGCCCACGCAGTCCAACGAATCCGGCGCGTACGTGTTTCTGCAGATTCCGCCCGGGGCCTACCGGCTGCAAGTGGAGGCCGGCGGGTTCAAAAAGTTCACGCGGGATGGGATGATTCTGCAGGTGGCGCAGGTGGCGGAGGTCAACGTCGCCCTGGAACTGGGGGCGGTGACGGAGTCCGTTCAGATATCCGCCGAGACGCCGTTGCTCGAGACCGCCAGTTCGTCGTTGGGAGAGGTGGTCAACTCGCTGACGAGCGAGAATCTGCCTTTGAACGGACGCAACGTGCTCCAGTTGGTGGCGTTGACGCCGGGCATCAACACCAACAGCAGCTTTCGGGGAAGCGGGCAGGGAGGCGGCAGCATCGCCGCCGTCGGGTTCTCGGCCAATGGCGGGCGCAACGTGTCGACCGCGGTGATGCTCGACGGGTCGCCGCAGGAGGTGATGGGCTACAACCAGCCCGCCTACGTGCCGTCGCCGGACGCGTTGCAGGAGTTCCGTGTGCAGACCAACTCGATGTCGGCCGAGTACGGCCGCACCAGCGGCGCGGTGATCAACATGGTGCATCGCTCCGGGACCAGCCAGTTCCACGGCGTGCTGTACGAGTTCCTTCGAAACAACGCGCTCGACGCCAACGGGTTCTTCAATAATCTGAACGGCAGGCGGAAGGCGGCGTTCCGGTTCAATCAGTTCGGCTTCACGGCGGGTGGTCCGCTCACGCCGTCCCGGCAGACGACGTTCTTCTTCGTCAATTTCGAAGGCATCCGCCAGGTGAATCCGGGCGAGGCCACGTTCAGCGTGCCCACGGCGGAGATGCGGCAGGGCGATTTCTCCCAAATCGCGGGCGTGGTGTACGATCCCGCCACCATCGACGCTTCGGGCGAGCGCCGTCCCTTCGCGTCCAACCGCATTCCGTCGTCGCGCTTCGATCCGGCCGGCGTGAAGTTCCTGTCTTTTTATCCGAACGCGAACCGGCCGGGCGTGATCAACAACTTCTTCTCGCAGGCGGGAAGCTCCACCCGCCGCGACAACGTGTCGTTCAAGATCGACCGGCGGATCTCCGAGCGTCAGAACCTGTTCGGCAGATTCTCATGGGAGAACGCGACCACCAATTCGGCGAACCACTACGGCAACGCGGCCACCTCCACGCCGGGATTCAGCGGCGCTCGCAATCGAAGCGGCACCTTCGACGACACCTACACGTTTCACGGGTGGCTGCTTCACGGAAACTACGGCTACTCCTACCACGCCAATCCGCGAGGTCCACTCGGGAACACGGTGACATCGGGCGATCTGGGATTTCCGGCGGCTGTCCAGGCGGCGGCGCAGTTCCCGATTTTCCCGACCGTGTCGGTGACCGGATACAGTCAACTCGGCCCCGAGTCGAGCTACATCATCGGCAACAAGTTCGAGACGCACACCTGGAACGGCGACTCATCGCGTCTGGTGGGAACCCACACGGTGAAGTTCGGCGGCGCCTACCGGTTGAACCGGGTTTCGAATTTTCGCCCGAACAATCCGAACGGCAGCTACACGTTCAACGACGGCTTCACGCGGCGCTTCTTCAACCGGACCGGCGGCGGAGACGCCATCGCGTCAATGCTGCTCGGATTGGCGGGAGGCGGCCAGATGCGCTCCGAGCCTTCGCTTTCGCTGCAGGTAAAGTACGCGGCGTTCTACGTTCAGGACGATTGGCGCGTGTCGAGCCGGCTGACGCTCAATCTCGGCTTGCGCTGGGATGGCGACTTTCCGCAGACCGAGCGGTTCGACCGCGCGTCCTGGTTCGACCTGAACGCGCCGCTGCCCTTGAATGTGCCGGCGGTGGGTCCCTTGCGGGGAGGCCTGGTATTCGCCGGATCGCGGACCCCAGGTGCATCGCGTGGCGTCAAGGACTTCGACGCGAACAACTTCGCGCCACGCGTGGGGTTCGCGTACAAGGTGGCCAACCGGCTCGTCGTCAGGTCGGGCGCGGGCATGTTCTTTTCGCCGACCACGGGTTTCGGTCCGAACGCGACCAATGCGGGAGCGCTCAGTTTCAATGCGATCACGCCGTACAACTCGAGCATCGATGGCGGACGGACTCCCTATGCGACGCTGCGGAATCCCTTCCCGGACGGGTTCATCCCGCCGGAGAATGGCGCCAACGGACTACTCACCTTCATCGGGCAGGGCGTCAACGGAAACCTGCGCTACGACCGCGTGCCGTACTCGGCGCAGTGGAATTTCAATTTGCAGTACGAACTGCCGGGCAGCCTGCTGTTCGACGTAGCCTATGCGGGCAACAGCGGCGTGAAACTGCAGGCGAATTCGAACCTGAATCAAATTCCGGATAGCGCCTTGCCGCTGGGAGATGAGTTGAACCGCGTCGTGGCCAATCCATTCTTCGGGCGGATTCCGGCGGCGACGACTCTCGGCGCCCAGACGACCACGGCGGCCCAACTGCTGCGTCCGTTTCCCGCGATCGCCGGGTTGACTCATCAGTGGGGTTCGCAGGCGCACTCTTCCTATCACGCCTTGCAGGCCAAGTTCCGCAAGCGTTACGCCAACGGATTGCAGTTCCTGGCCGCCTACACGTGGTCCAAGACGATCGACGACGTGTCGTCGGTGGCGGGATTCCTCGGCGATCAGAATCCCGGCTACACGAACAACAACCGCCGGGATCTCGATCGTTCGCTTTCGGCGTCCCACATTCCGCACGTGTTCAATCTGAACTGGCAGTGGGAGATGCCGTTCGGCAAGGGCATGCGCTGGTTCAATCGCGGCGGTGCGTTGCATCATGTGGTGGGAGGCTGGACGCTCAACGGCATTGCAACGATGCAGGCAGGCACACCGATCTCGATCGACTCGAGGAACAATACCACCGCATCGCAAGGCGGCGGCCAGCGGCCGAATTCGACGGGGAAGAAGAGCGCGACCACGGGGGCAGCGAAGGACCGAATCCGCGGGTGGTTCGACAACGCGGCGTTCGTTGACGCGCCGCCGTTCACGTTCGGCAATGTGGGGCGGTTGCTACCGGAAAACCGTGGCGCCGCGCTGCGCAACTTCGACATTTCGATCTTGAAGAACTTCGCGCTCACCGAGAGGTTCCGCTTGCAGTTCCGGACCGAGTTGTTCAACGCGTTCAACATCGTGAACTTCGATAACCCCTCGGGCACGACGTTCGGCCAGCCGGCGTTCGGACGAATCACCGGAGCGGATGCGGCCCGGATCGTTCAGTTCGGCTTGAAGTTGCACTACTGAGCGCGTCAGAGGCCGAGCAGCCTCCGCGCGTTTCCCGAGCGGATCTTCTCCTTGTCGGGCTCGGGAAGGGCGGCGATCTTCAGCTTCAGGATGGATGGGTCCGGATAGTGGAACGGCATGCCGGTTCCGAACAACAACCGGTCCGCGCCGAGATTGGCGGCGAGGCGGCCCAGTTCGTCCTGAATCGCGGCGGTGAGCAGCGAGATTTCGATCGAGTAGTTCAGGGCGGCCCCGCCCGGTTTGCCGAGCGAAGACCCGATGAACCCCGATCCGTTGCCCAGAATGAACTTCGCCGAGGGAACGGCGCGGATCAGCCCCGCGATCTCCTCGTGGGCGACGTCGGGGACATCGACCAGCCAGCTCTGTTGCCTTCGATCCTCGACGCGGAGGGGGATCGAAACCGGCAACCCTCGCGAGGCGGCGCCGGCGCACAGTTCGAGGCACTCGGGGGCATCGAGCTTGTAGCCGTGCCATCGTGGATACAAGCGGAGGCCGCGCGCGCCGAACTCCTCGTGGCAGATTGTCAGGTCGTCGCGCCAGCCGGCATAGGCGGGATTCAGCACGGCGAACATGGTGAGGCGGCTTTGGCCTCGGACGCCGGCGGCGACTTCCTCGTTGCCAGACTGCGCGTTGCGGTAGGTGATCGAAGCGGCGCTCGAGACGCAAGCTCGCTCGATGCCGGCCCGGTCCATCATCCGCAGGAGCGAGTCCGCCGTGTTGTGCCGCAATTGCCGGAAGGCGAAGTGTCCCAGGTAGGCGTTGACGTCGATCATCGCGAGCCCTTCCCGGTTCCGCGCAACGCGAGGATGCGCTCCATGTTGCCACGAGCGATGGCGGCGCGGTCCGATTCCGGGATTCGGGCGCCGGTCAGGCGGCCCACGCTCGCCGTCATCGACATGTCGCAACCGAACACGACGCGGTTGGCGCCGAGCGTCTTCACCGCCATCTCGATCACGCCCTCGTCGGCCACGCTGCCCGACGTGTCCAGATACACCGAGGGCGAATTGCGGAGCGACTTGATCTCCCATTCCCAATCGCCTCCGCCACAGACATGCGCGCAGATGATCGCCGCTTCCGGATAGCGGCGGGCGAGCTCCGCGAAGTGCGAGCCGTCGCTGATGCGCGGTTGCGATTGCTGCAACCACATCGTGTGGCCCGCGTGATGGAGGATCGGGACGCGGAGCTGGATGCAGAGCTCGACGAGCGGGAACAGCACCGGTTCGTCCGCGCGGTACTCGTTGTAGAGCTTCACGCCGATGAACCCCTGATCCTCGACCAGCCTCCGCGTGTCCTCGAGCGCCTCGCGATACCCCGGATTCACATGGACCCAGCCGAGCACGCGGCCCCGGTGGCGGCGCACCGAGCCGGCCGTCCACTCGTTGCATTCGCGCCAGGACCGAGGCGTCGCGGGACGGCGCGGCGGTAGCGTCGAGCAGCACAATCGTTCGATCCCGAGCTTGTCCGCGGCGTCGATCAATGCACGGTCGAGCCGTTCCCAGGCGGGGTTGGAGCGGTGCGTCAGGTGCGCGTGACAATCGATCGCGCGCAGCGTCTCCGCTTGGGGACCGGCGGCAAGCGTGGCTGGCGATGCCAGCAGAGTTCTGCGCGAGATCCGGCCGGGGCTGTTCATGTGAGAGACCTTCGGATATCATAGTCGCTCGATGCGCTTCTCGACTCTGATTCTCGCCGCGCCCTTGTTGGCGCAGGAATGGCCGTACTACGGCGGCGACTCCGGTGGCACCAAATATTCGCCGCTGAAGCAGATCACGCCAGCCAATGTCGGAGGTCTGCGGGTCGCCTGGGAGTTCCACACCGGCGACGTCAGCGACGGCAAGACTTACGCGGTCCGCAGTTCGTTCGAGGCGACGCCGCTCGTGATCGACGGCGTCATGTACGTCACCACGCCGTTCAACCGGCTGATCGCCCTCGACCCCGAGACCGGCAAGCAGATTTGGGCGTTCGATCCCAAGATCGACCGCAACCGCCCGTTCAATTTGTTCATCAATCGCGGCGGCGCGATGTGGTCGGACGGGAAACGGAAGCGCATCTTTTACGGCACGCTGGACGCGCGTTTGTTTTCGATCGACGCCGCGACCGGCGAACCCGACACCGCCTTTGGCGTCAAGGGCGCGGTGGACTTGCGAGCCGGTGTTGCCGACAAGTTCCCCGGGCGCGGATACGGAATGACTTCCCCGCCGGCGATCTACAAGAATCTGGTGATCTGCGGCGCTCTCGCGGCCGACGGTGAGCCTCAGGGGCCCGCGGGCGACGTCCGGGCGTTCGACGTGCTCACCGGCAAACTGGTTTGGCGCTTCCATACGGTGCCGCGCGCGGGTGAGTTCGGCAACGAAACGTGGGAAGGGGAATCGTGGAAGGACCGCGGTGGCGTGAACGCCTGGTCGATCCTCAGCGTCGACCAGAAACGCGGAATTGTCTACTTGCCCCTGACTTCGCCCGCCACCGACCTGTATGGCGGGGATCGCAAGGGAGCGAACCTGTTCGGAGATTCGCTTGTGGCTCTCGACGCCGGCACGGGCCAGCGTCTCTGGCACTTTCAGACGATCCACCACAATATCTGGGATTACGATCTGCCGGCGCAACCCAACCTCATTACCGTGGTTCGAGGCGGAAAGCGTGTCGACGCGGTGTCGCAGATCACCAAGACCGGCTTTGTGTTCCTGTTCGACCGCGTGACCGGAAAGCCCCTTTTCGATATCGAGGAACGGCCCGTTCCCGCGAGCGAAATCCCCGGTGAGCAGGCGCATCCCACGCAGCCCTTTCCCCTGAAACCCGCGCCGTTTTCCCGGCAGGGTTTTCGCCGCGAGGATCTCAACGACGTCGTCCCCGAGACCCGCGCATTCTGCGAGAAGCTGATCGACGGCGCGGTGTTCGGAAGCCTCTACACGCCGATCGGCCCCAGGCCCACCGTCCTGTTTCCGTCCACCAACGGTGGCGCCAATTGGGGCGGAGCCTCTTTCGATCCCGAGACGATGACACTCTACGTCAATTCCATGGAGATCGGCTTCGTGCAGCGGATGGTCAAGCGGCCGGAGGGGTCGGTGATCCCCTATCGCTCGCAAGGGATGCAGACCCCGAACTCGAGATTCTGGGACAAGAACCTCATCCCGTGCCAGAAACCGCCGTGGGGTTTGCTTAGCGCGATCGACATGAACACCGGCGAGTACAGGTGGCGCAGCGTGCTCGGTGTGATCGACGAGTTGACCGCCAAAGGGATCCCGCCGACCGGCACATCGAATCTCGGCGGATCGGTGGTCACCGCGGGCGGTCTGATTTTCATCGGCGCGACCAACGACAGCCGCTTCCGGGCGTTCGACAAGAAGACGGGCAAGGAACTGTGGACCTTCCGCCTGCCCGCCAGCGGCCATGCGACCCCCACCGTCTATCAGGGGAAGAAGTCGGGGAAGCAGTTCGTGGCCATAGCAGCCGGCGGCGGAAACAAGTACAGCAACACCTATTCGGACACGCTGGTCGCGTTTCGCCTTCCGTAAGAACGGCGCCGCCGCTCCGGTCATTTCGCGCCCTCCTGCCGTTCGATCACCGGCGCCATCGCCGTGGCCAGGCCGAGACCTCCGTTGGCGGCGATGACGCCGGCCATCTTCTGTTGCGCGAAATCGAGGATAGCGTCGTTCCCGCCTTCCCCGGACGTCCAGCCGGCCGTCGCCTCGCCGAGAAACTGCGAGATCACGAGCGCCTCGAACTGAGTAGCGGCTTCGCGAGCATCGGGCTTCCGTTCCCACGGAGCCGGTTGCGTGTATGCGGACTCGATCCTCATGGCGCTCAGATAACCTCGATTTCCGCGTGCAATGCTCCGGCGGCCTGCAAGCTCTGCAGGATGGCTATGATGTCGCGCGCCGTCGATCCGATCGCCTGAAGGGCTCTTACCAAATCCTCCACGGAAGATCCGGAGCCGAGGCTGATGGCGCGCGCCTTCTCCTCCTTGACCGCCGTGTCGGTGCGAGGGACGACCGCGGTCTGGCCGCCCGAAAACGGCGCCGGCTGCGACACGTCCAGCCGCGTCACGATCTCCACCGTCAGGTTGCCGTGGAGAATCGAGACCGGTGCGATCCGGATCTCGGATCCGAGAGCGATGGTGCCGGTTCGCTCGTTGATGACGATCCGCGCCGGGTGGTCGTCGTCGACCCGCAGCGATTCCAGTTCGGCGATGAACTCGACCATCCGGCCCGCGTAGGGCGAAGGCAAATCCACCGCGACCGAGCCCGAACTCTCCGCCTTCGCCGTGTTCCGCCCGGGTTGCGCGAACCGCTGGTTGATGGCGGCCGCCAGCCTCGCCGAGGTACCAAAGCCGGCCCGCTTCAATTGCAGCCGGAGGTGGGACTCGCCGATCGACGACGGCGGTTGCTGTTCGACGATGGCGCCGCGAGGAATCCTCCCCACTGTCGGATGGTTCACCGTTTGCGAGGCGGCTCCGTTTCCCGCCACGAAACCGCCGGTCACCACCGGACCTTGAGCCGCCGCGTAGACTTGCCCGTTCGCGCCGCGAAGCGGAGTGAGCAGCAAGATGCCTCCCTGCAGATTCGTCGAGTCGCCGGCCGCCGCGACGGTAATGTCGATTCGCGTTCCCGGCTGGGCGAACGCCGGCAGGTTCGCCGTCACCATCACGGCAGCCGTGTTCTTGGCTTGCAACGCGGATGCCGGCACCGACACTCCCATCCGCTCGAGCAGGTTGCTGAGCGACTGAGCGGGGAAGACGGCCTGCCGCTTGTCGCCGGTGCCGGCGAGGCCGACCACCAAGCCGTATCCGAGCACCTGGTTGTCGCGTACGCCCTCGATCGACGCGATGTCCCGCACGGCGTACGACGGCGGGGTGCTTGCCGTCCCGGCCGGGACAGGCGCGGCCTGAGCCAGGAGCGCCGTTAAAAGGAAGGTCTGGATTCTCATGGCCGCCTAGAAGGGTAGGATCCCGAGTAGCAAGCGATACAGGAAGTTCGGACGCCGGATCGCGTCGCCCACGACGCCCTTCCCTTGCACGCGGACTTCCAGGTTTGCCAGCCGGTCGGAGCGGATCTGATTCGACGGTCCCACGTCTTGCCAGCGTGCGATGCCCCGGACCGTCACCTGCTGGCGCTCCGAGTTCACCCAGATGTCCTTTGCGCCTTCGATGACGAGGCTTCCGTCCGCGGTGACGCTTGCGACTCTCGCCGTTACCGTGGTCGTGATCGAGGTTTGACGGCTGGTCTGTCCCTGGCCATCCAGTTTGGTGTTGCCGGAAAGCGCCGCCAGCTTGGCCAGCGGCGCCTGGGCCGCGACGGGCCCCAAGAGGTTTGTCATCGAGTTCTTCGACTCGGCTTTCCTCGCCGTCGATGTCGAACCGCGCGACAAAGCCGATGCCTGATCGGCGACGACGATCGTCACCAGATCTCCCGGCCGCGCGGCGCGAAAGTCCGCCGCCAAGTCCGCGAAGCGGCCTCTTGGCGTGAATAGAGACCCGGGGCTCGATGGCTCCGGCGCCTGACAGAAGGCCGCGAGCGGAATCGCCATCGCGAGTGCCGTTTTGAAACTCATGGATTGCCTTTCACTGTTTCGAGAACTGCCCGGCCCGGTCCCACGATGCGGGCCGTGAACCGCTTGCCGGACTCGCGGTTGACGAGCGCGATCTTCTCTCCCGAGTGGCCCGACCCTTCCGACTTGGCGTGGAACGTGATCCGCGCCGAGCCGGATCTGACCT
Source organism: Acidobacteriota bacterium (assembly GCA_005808475.1). Lineage (GTDB taxonomy): Bacteria > Acidobacteriota > Terriglobia > Bryobacterales > Bryobacteraceae > SYLY01. The sequence goes on along the minus strand of SYLY01000100.1, from coordinate 17,988 downwards.
CGACGGCGACATCGTCGCCCCGGCTCACGACCGGCGCGGGCCGGAACATGTTGGGCGAAAGCAGAGTGCCGCGCGGGATCGCGCGCACCGGGATACGCCCCTCCAGTTCCGCCGCCGAAGCAATGCACCTGGGGCCCGGAGCCGGGTGAAATGCCTTTTCCACTCTGACTTGCCCAGGCGCCACGAACCTACCTGGCGCCAGATCCGATGCCACCGCCGAGCAGGATCGCTCGACGCGGAGCCGCACTCGCAACCACACCGGGAACACGCGCCCTCCCGCCTGGACGACTGAGCCGCGGTAGAGACGGGAACCGTCGGAGCGGTCGGGTGAGACCGTTGTCACGGCGGAAAAGGAGACGTTCCCTTCGGGCGCCGGGTCGCGTGAGTAGCTCACGATATCCGCCTGCCAGGCCCCCGCCTCGGGGAAGCGCGCGGCCATGCTCCGGAGCAGCGCTTCCAGCATGACCTGAGGATCCGGGGGAGCCGCGGCCAGTACGAAGCAGGCCGCCGCCAACGGCGCGGCAGCCCCATGGCTCCTGGCAAAACGGTCGAGCGTCTCGATCGACAGCACCCGTACCGCGCCCGGAGCCGGAGCCGATGCCACGATCGCCGATTCCGGCAACGACTGAAACTGGGGAAGCGCCCGGCCGAGATCGCCGCCGGTAATCCACGCACCGGCGATGGCGACGCAGCCGCCCGGCGGCGCGGTGAACGCGGCAAGGAGAATCGTGGCCAGGGAGCTCATCGTGTCAACTGGTTCACTTGCTGATACATCTCGTCGGCCGCCTTGACGACCTTGGAATTGGCCTCATACGCCCGTTGGCTGAGGATCAGGTTGATAAACTCCTCAACCACGCTGACATTGGATGCCTCGACGTACCCTTGCCGCAGGCTTCCGAGCCCCTCTTGCCCTCCGGGCACTCCAACCACCGGCTCGCCGGAAGCGTCGGTCGGCATGAACAAGTTGCCTCCGATACCGTTCAATCCCGCCGGATTCACGAAGTTCGCCAGTTGAATCTGTCCGGCAACCTGCGCCGCGGCCTGTCCCGGTTGGACGAAACTCACCGTCCCGTCCGGCGCGATCGTGACCGACTGGGCCTCGGGAGGAAGCGTGATCTGGGGTTCCATCGGATCGCCGTCGGAAGTGACCACGACGCCGTCGCGATTCAGGTGGAAATTTCCCGCCCGCGAATAGGCGATCTCGCCGTTCGGTCTGCGGATCTGGAAGAAGCCCTTGCCTTGGATCACGGCATCCAATGGGTTGTTCGTCATCTGGAAGTTGCCTTGGGTGAAGACGATCTCGTTCGAACTGGGCCTTGCCCCTAGTCCCACCTGTAGTCCCGTGGGTATGGTTGTCTGCGCTCCGGCTGCCGCGCCCGGCTGCACGACATTCTGGTATAGCAGATCCTGGAACTGCGTCCTTCTTTGCTTGAAGCCGACCGTGTTCGCGTTGGCGAGGTTGTGAGCGATCGTGTCGACATTGAGTTGCTGCGCGGTCATTCCGCTCGCCGCGCTGAACAGTGCTCGAATCATCTGAGTATGCGTCCCCTATTCCCGGAGTATTACTGCCCGGTCCTGGCGATATCTTCCGCCCGCCGTCCCATTTCGGAATCGATTTGAATTGCCTTCTGTAGCATTTCGAACTGTCGAAGCAGGGTGACAAGCCGCACGGCCGATTCGGCGGGCGACCCGTTCGACTGCTCGAGGTAGCCCTGCATGACCTTTCCCGAGACTGGTTGCGCCGGGCCCGCCGCGGTCGAGATTTCGAAGTATGTGCCGGATCGCTTCGCCATGGCGCCCGGCCGGGAAAACTCGACCACGCCAAGCCGGGTGGGAGGCAAGCCCGCCTGGCGGACGAACCCCTGCTCGTCGACCGACACCGGCCCCGTTCCGTTCAGCCGGACTGGCGCCGACGCGGCGTCGAGCACCGGGTAGCCGTCGCTGGTCTCCAACTGTCCGGCGGCCGACAGGCGAAGCGCCCCGTTTCTCGTGTAGAGAGGACCGTTCGGTCCCTGGACGGTCAGGAACCCGTTCCCGCGAAGCGCGATGTCGAGCGGTCCTTCCGTGCGGGCGACCGCTCCCTGGCCATGATCGGTCCAATGCCGCTCGATGACGGGCGAGTGCGGCGGCGAGGGCAAGACTCCGGCGCCGAGATCGTCGAGCGCTTCCGGGGCGAGGTAGAGCCCGTACGACTCGCGATCGGCCTTGTAGCCGGCGCTCGTCTGATTGGCCAGGTTGTTTGCGAGCAGCTCGAGCGATTCGAGCCGGGCCTTCATTCCGCTCGCGGCGGCTACAGTCAACGCATCCACGCCGCTTACCATGCACGCTTGGCGCCACCTAGGTTTTCGGCCTCGTCGCGCAACTCGCCCGCCGTTTCGCGGCGGAAACTCGCCACTTCCCCGCCATCCGGCGGGAACTCGCCGCGCCAGGCGCCCCTCGGGGCGGCACAACTCGCCCAATGGCCGCGAGCCGAAATCGGCCCCACGCTTGCAAGGGATTCCGGTGTGCCCCAATCACTCGAAACTCCGCTTCCTGGCTTGGAGGGATTGCTCGCCGCCGTCTTCTGGGCTCCTCTTTCTCCTCGGAATCCGATCATGAATATAGATGAAATAAAATCCGATTCGTTCGAATTGGAAATGCGCGGTCAAATGGAATCCCAAAACGGCTGGATCGGCAACGGTACGGCGGATGACACCGAACCACTCCCGGTCGCGCCGGACGGCAGCGGTTCGCGGTCGCGCCGTGGGATGGGCCAGACATCCGTGCGGCCGCCACGTCTGCTGACTCTCCCAGAGCCCGATGCTCGGGCCAGTTGGACCGCTTGGGCGCAACCCGCCTCTTGGATCGAGCGCCCAGCGCCTGGCTCTCCACCGGCCGAAACAGCGCTCGAGTCAGCCACGGCCATGGCGGGTCGCACCGGCTCGACTCCAGCCCAGCCGCCGCTGGCTCTTGAAGCGGACCCGGTTGCCAGCGAGACCCAAGTCGAAAGCGCCGGTCCTCGCGTTGGCGCCTTGGACGCACGTCCCCAGGCCGCCGCATCCATTCCCTCGATCGAGTCGAGCGGCGAACGCCTTCGCCTCACGTCACTTCCGGCCTATCCCACTCCCCCGCCATTGGCGCCACAGCGGGCTATCGAGGTCGCTCCGCGGTCCGCGGCGGCCAGGCAGCCGGAAGCCCCCAGGCTGGCCGAAACTCCGGCGCCCCCGATCCCGAATCTCGTTGCCGCGGGCGTAACAGCCTCCAACCCGCCCCTCGAGTTCCCTCCCATCGATCCGCCGCAATACCATCAGCCACCGGAGTTCCGCGAATCCGGAGGAAGCCGGATCACTCAACCTTCGGCGGGCAAGCCGCCGCGCGAAGTCTCGAGCCGCGACGCGGTTCCGGACACGCTGCCGCCTACCGGGGAAGAGGCGCTTCCCGAGCGCCGGCGGATCGAGTTCCTCCTGTCGGCGGCCGCGGGCGGCCGGAATCCGGACGGGGCCGCGCCGGACTCTGGCATGGAAGACCAGGGCGGTGATGCCGAACGTGGTTCTGGTTCCCGCCACGCCCTGGAGTCATTCGGGGCCCAACCGGCCGCCGTGGAATCGCCGCAATCCAACCTCACGGCCAGTTCGGTGCACGGAGCGGACTCCGGGCGTGCGGTCCCCTTGGACGACACCCGGCGGAACACGCATCCTGACGCCAAGCCGGCCGAGACCGCCAGTGAGCCGGACCCACCGCGGCCACAACCCGCGCCACCGCTTCGCCGGATCGCGGTGCAACTGCCGGACGAGCGTGCCGGGAACATCGAGGTCGAATTTCGCCGCGTCGATCGCGGACTCGCGGTCGCGATCGATTCTTCGGCGGTTGCCGGCGCCCGGCTGAATCGCGGCTTGGATGAGCTTGCGGCGGCGGTGAGGCAACAGGGGTACACGCTTTCGGCCGGCAAGGCGCCGGATGAGAATCCGCCGGGATGGACGCGAAGTCGCGATGACGGCGGCTCACGAAACCGGCGGCGGGAGGGTGAGGCGCGCCAAGGACGGCGGACCGGGCCGAGGGGCAACGAGGTGGGCCGTGTTTGACGCGGTTCGGAGCGAGAACATCCTGGCTGTCAACCGGGACACGGCCCTGGGCGCGGCGCGGGACCAAAGCGGCGACGAAGTGCTGGCGAACCGCGATACTTTCCTGACGCTGCTGGTGGCGCAACTGCAGCATCAGGATCCGCTCAGTCCCGCCGATCCCCTCCAGTTCGTATCCCAACTCGCTCAATTCTCTTCGCTCGAACAGGCCCTTCGCATGAACGGCCATTTGGCCGCGATCGAGCGCGCGACAGCCGCGGCGAATTCCGCGGCCCCGCCCGGCGGAACCCCGTAGCGCGAACTGAATCGACGAAACCCAAGGAGCAAGATCCATTGTTTACATCATTCTCCACGGCCCTGTCCGCATTGAGCGCCCATTCCACCGGTATCGACGTGGTCGGCAACAATCTGGCCAACCTGAACACGCCGGGCTTCAAGGCGAGCGTCGTCTCGTTCTACGACCTGGTGACCCAATCCCTCGGCGCGGGCCTCGGCGAGACCCAGGTGGGCTTCGGGGTCGCCCGGCCGAACACCATCCGGCAGTTCTCGCAGGGAGCGATCAAGTCCAGTTCCGGCGATCTCGACGTCGCGATTCAGGGCGACGGCTTCCTAGTCGCCAAGGAAAAATCGGGAGGAATTGTCTACACTCGCGGTGGCAACCTGCAGGTGGACAGCCAGGGCAACCTGCTCACGTCCACCGGCCAGCGAGTGCAAGGCTGGACGGCCCTCGATGGAGCGCCGTCCACCAACGCTCCTCCCGCCGACATCGTAATACCGGTAGGCAGCATCAAGCCGCCGGTGGCAACGTCCCGGTTCTCGGCCGACCTCAACTTGAACGCGGCGGGGGCCACCGCGCCCACTCCGGACGCCTTCTCGACATCGATCGAGGTTTTCGATTCGCTCGGTAAGTCCCACATCGTCACCGTGGCGTTCACCAAGGCCGCCGCCAACAGTTGGAACTATTCGCTTTCCTTTCCAGACTCAGACGTCACCACGCCAGTGGCTCCGGTGACCGGGACGATCGGTTTCAACTCGCTAGGCCAGATGGTGGATCCGCCCGCGGCCGGCCCGTTCCCCTCGATCGCCGTCGCTGGACTCACCAGCGGCGCCGCCGACATGAACATCGAATGGAATCTCTACTCCGGCGCGACGCCCCGGCTGACTCAGTTCGCTCAACCGTCCGCCGTGTCGGCGAACCAGCAGAACGGCTCCGCGGCCGCGCAACTGGTCCGCGTCGGGATAGGCAACGGCGGCGTGGTGCTAGCCCAGTTCTCCAACGGAGTCCAGACCACGGTGGGACAACTCGCCATGGCCTCCATACGGAATCCCGAGTCCCTGCTGGCGGTCGGCAACAACAGCTACGCGCTCAGCGCGAGATCGGCGCTGCCGGCCATCGGAACCTCGGGAACCGGTGGGCGCGGCGTCATCGCCGGCGGCGCCGTTGAGAACTCCACTGTCGACATCGCGCGGGAGTTCACCAATCTGATCGTGCTGCAGCGCGGGTATCAAGCCAACGCGAAAGTGATTACGACGGTCGACGAACTCAGCCAGGAAACCATCAATCTGAAGCGGTAGCCCCATGATCCAAGAGACACAGCAACGACGGCCCATGGAAGCGATCCAGAAATTCGTGGACTTGCCACTTCCCGTGGAGGTGGAACTGGACAGGAAGCGAATGGCGGTGCGCGAAATCCTGGATCTGGCGGCGGGCGCGGTCCTCAAGATGACTCGTTCCGCCGGCGAGAACATCGATATTCGGGTGGGCGGCGTATTGATGGGCTTCGGGGAGATCGTCATCCTCGAGGACAACATGGGCGTCCGGATCACGGACTTTCACGAGGAAGAGTAAGTCATGACCGGACTCTGGAGGGAAATCGGCCCGGCGCGGACATGGAATGCCATCGCCGCGGTGGCGCGGTCGCTGGCGAAGAAGGGCGGTTCGATGGTCAGGGTGACCGGCAGGAGGAGAATCCGGCTCGAACTGGAGGCGTCGCTGCGGCTCGACTCGCGCAACTCGGTGCACGCGATCGGAGGGGCTGGCCGGCGGTGGCTACTCGTGTGCGGTCCGTCGGGAGCGTCGGTGGTCGCGGAGTTGGGAGTGGACGAGTCGAGGGAGGCGGAACGGTGCTAGCGCAGGCCGCCGCAAGCTCCGCCGCGCCGTCTGGAGTGGCGCTCCAGATTGCGCTGGGACTAGCCGCTTTGACGCTCCTTCCGGCGGTGATCATGTCGATCACCCCGTTTCTCCGCATCACCTTGGTGTTGCATTTCCTGCGCCAGGCAATCGGAACTCAAACCGTCCCGTCGAACCAAGTCCTGGCGGGACTCGCCCTATTCCTTACCGCGATCCTGGTGGGGCCGCTCGCCGCCGAACTGAACGACTCCGCCTGGCGGCCGTACTCGAACGGCCAGATCAGCGCGGAGGCGGCCATCGGCCGGGCGACTCCCGGAGTACGCGCGTACCTGCTGCGTTTCGCCCGCGAGAAGGACCTTGCTCTCATGGTGGAACTGGCGAAAATTCCATCGCCGAAATCGCCGGAGGACCTTCCTTTGACCGTCATCGCTCCCGCCTACACGCTCAGTGAACTGAGGGCCGGGTTCCAGATCGGGGCCGTGCTGTTTCTTCCCTTTCTCGTCATCGACCTCATTGTCGCCTCGGTGACCCTTTCGGTCGGCATGGTGCAACTGCCCCCGGCGATGGTCTCGGCGCCGTTCAAGATACTCGTGTTCGTTCTGGCCGATGGATGGAATCTGGTCGTCGGGTCGCTGGTGCGGAGCATGTCGCGATGACATCCGCCGCGGTCGCCGACATCGTCAGGGGCGCCTTGATGGCGGCCTTCTGGACCAGTCTCCCCATACTAGCCATCGCCCTGGTGGCCGGCGTGGTGGTAAATCTGGTGCAGATCGTCACGTCGATTCAGGACTCGAGCTTTTCCGCGATTCCGAGGCTGATTGTGTTCTTCGCCGCGCTAGTCGCGCTCCTGCCTTGGATGATCGCCCGGCTGACCGGCTATACCGCATCCATCTTCGCGGATCTGGGAAGATATGCCCACTGAGGGTTTCTCCCTGGGCCAGGCGTGGGGACCGGCCGCTTCCTTCATTCCCGTTTTCGCCCGGACGGCGGCCGCAATGTCGTTCCTGCCGCTTCCCTTTCTGCGTCAGGCCCCGGCGCCGGTCAGAGCCTATTTGGCCGGTGTGTTGGCGGTTCTGGTCTTTTCGGGCCGCTCCAGCGCGGGAACCCACGCGCCCAGCGCGGCGGGCATCGCCGCCGAGGCGGTGCTCGGCGCCGCGATCGGCGCCGCGGTCGGGTGGTTGACCGAAATCCTGGTGATCGCGGCCCAAGTGGCTGCCGCGCAAGCCGGATTTTCGTTCGCCGCCATGATCGATCCGACAACGCAGGCCGACTCGAGCGTCCTCCAACTGTTCGCTCAACTGACCGCCGGACTGCTGTTTGTCGCACTGGACGCCGACAGGGGGGTGATCCGGCTCCTTTCCATGAGTTTCGACGTCTGTCCCGCCGGGACGTGGACGATGCCGCCGGATGCCAGCCGCATCGTCATATCCTGGACCGCCGAGGCTTTCTCGCTCGCGGTTCGCCTGGCGCTTCCCACCGTGGCGGTCCTCGGCGCCGTCGATCTGGTACTAGGGCTCGCCGGGCGGCTGAATCCGTCGCTGCAGTTGCTTTCCCTGGTGTTTCCGGCCAAGGCTCTCGGTGGCATCGTGCTCGCGGCGTGGATCTGCGGCGCGCAAACCACACTATTAGCGGGCGCCGTTCGGCGTGCCTTCGAGACCGTATGCGCGTTGATCGGGGAGGCCCGGGGCTAGCATGGCCGGCGCGGACAAGTCCGAAAAGCCGACACAACGGCGGCTCGACAAGGCGCGAGGCGAAGGGAACTTCCCGGCGAGCCGTGATGCGTTGTCGGCCGTTCAACTGGCGGTATTCGCCGCTTTGGCCGCGGCGGGATCCGGATGGCTGCTTGACAACCTCATCTCGGCCGCCCGGGAGTGTCTGACCTGGGCCTTTCGGCGGGAGGTCTCTCCGGGTGCGTTGAGTGGACTCGGCGCCGCCCTTGCCGCCCGGTTCCTGCCGCGGCTCGGAATGGCGGGTCTGGGCTGCGCCGCCGCGACGGTCGCCGTCCAACTGGGGATCACCGGTTTCGGACTTGCCGGCTCCAAGCTTCGGCCAGATCTCTCCCGGCTCGATCCGTCGTCCCGGTTGAAGCAGATGTGGGGGCAAGGATGGGGCCAGTTGCCGCAGGCGGCGCTGCTCGTTCCCGCCATCCTGTGGATCGCCTGGAGTGTCGCCGGCTCCCAGATCGGTCTCTTTCTGACGCTGCCGTTCCAGCCGCTCCGCTCCGGATTGGCCGCCGCCGCGAGTTCCTTCTCGGGAATTCTCAACCAGGTCACTCTACTCGTCGCGGTGTGGGGAGCCATCGACTTGTTCCGTAAGCGCCGCCAATGGACGAATCAGCTCAAGATGTCCAAGCAGGAGATACGCGACGAGTCGAAGGAGTCCGACGGCGATCCGCGAACCAAGAGCCGCATCCGCCGGATGCAGCGCGCTCTGTCCAGGAAGAAGGCGATGGCCGCGGTGGATTCGGCCACCGCGGTCGTCGTTAACCCGACCCACTTTGCCGTCGCGTTGCGCTACGCGCCCGGCGAGGGCGGAGCGCCGCGAGTGGTGGCGAAGGGACGGAACTACTTGGCCCTGCGTATCCGTGAGCGCGCGATTCGGGCCGGGGTGCCGATCGTCGAGAACCCACCGCTCGCGCAAGCGCTGTACCGCTCGGCGTCGGTTGGCCAGGAGATTCCAGCCGAGTTCTACAAGGCTGTCGCCGAGGTCCTCGCGTACATCCTCAGAGCAATGGGCGGGCGGCTGCCCGGCGCGGCGGGTGTCGCATGAGCCCGGCGGCCAAGCCTGCCTCCCCGCCCAAGGAGTCCGCCAACCCTTTCTCCGGCGCGGACTGGAAAGAGATCGCCGTTCCACTCGCGGTGCTGGCGATCGTGCTCGCGATGATCGCACCGGTTCCGGCGTTTCTGCTGGACACGCTCATCGCGGTCAACATCACGCTTTCGGTCGTCGTGCTGATAGCAGGTATGTCGGTGGCGCGCCCGGTCGACTTCAGCGTGTTCCCCACCACGCTTCTGTTGCTGACCCTGTTCCGCTTGGCCTTGAACGTCAGTTCCTCGCGCCTGATCCTGCTCGAGGGCAGCACCGGCACGTCGGCGGCGGGCCACGTGATCGAAGCGTTCGGCAGTTTCGTCGTGGGTGGGAACTACATCATCGGGACGGTCATCTTCCTGGTCCTGATCGCGATTCAATATGTCGTGATCAACCATGGCGCGGTCCGAATCTCGGAGGTCACCGCCCGCTTCGCCCTCGACGCGATGCCGGGCAAGCAGATGTCGATCGATTCCGATCTCAACGGCGGCCTGATCGACGAGGCGGAGGCGCGGCGCCGCCGCAAGGAGCTTTCGGCCGAAGCCGAATTCTACGGATCGATGGACGGCGCCTCGCGGTTCACCCAGCGCGACGCGGTGGCCAGTATCATGATCACCGCGATCAACATCGTGGCCGGGTTCCTCATCGGCGTGCTGCAGCATGGCATGGACCTCCCGCGCGCGCTCCGTACGTACACGGTCCTGACCATCGGCGACGGTTTGGTCACGGTCATCCCGGCCCTCATGGTGTCGGTCGCCGGCGGCATGATCGTCACGCGCGCCAGCGCCGACGGCAAACTGGGCGCGGAGATGAGCAAGCAGATTCTCGGAGCCGCCGAGCCGCTCATGCTTGCCTCGGGCGTGCTGTTCGCCATGGCGCTGTTTCCGGGTTTGCCGGCGATCCCGTTTCTGGCCCTCGGTTCCGGATTGGGAACCGCCGGCTGGAGGATGAAGAAGCGGTCGCGGCCCGCCGCCGAGATGGCGGCGCCGTCAAGCGCCGATCGCGGGCCGCGATCGGCCAAGGAGGACGTGGAGCCGTTGCTTCGCGTGGAGCCTCTGGCCGTCGAAGTGGGCCTCGGGTTGATCCGGTTGGTCGACGGAGGGGCCGAGTCCGCCTTGCTGCGGCGAATCGCGGGCATCCGCCGTCAACTGGCCTCCGAACTCGGCTATCTGCTGCCGGCGGTGCGCGTCACCGACAACCTTTCGCTAGGCCAAGGAGAGTACGCCATCTCGCTGAAGGGCGTGGAGATCGCTCGCTTCAACATGCCCCAGGGGTTCGAACTTGCTCTGCGGACGGAAGGCCAGGGAGCTCCTCCAGTCGAAGGGATTTCCGCGCGCGAACCTGCCTTCGGTCTACCGGCCTGGTGGATCCCCTCGCCGGCGGCCGATGCGGTTCGCCGCGCGGGCTTCACCGTCGTCGACCCGGCTAGCGTGCTGGGAACCCATCTCTCGGAGCTCGTCCGCAAACACGCCCATGAACTGCTCTCGCGCCAGGACGTCAAGAAGCTAACCGATCGCGTGCAGGAGGAGAATCCGCGAGCCGTCGAGGATTTGGTTCCCAAGTTGCTTCAGCTTTCCACTGTGCAGAGAGTTTTGCAGAATTTGCTGCGGGAACGCGTTTCGATCCGGGACGCGGCTTCCATTCTGGAGGCCTTGGGGGAGGGCGCGCAGATCACGCGCAACGCAGTGCTGCTCACCGAGTACGTGCGTCAGACACTTCGCCGCACGGTTGTTCAGCCGCATCTGGCCGGCGGAGAACTCCTTGCTTACTTCCTCGACCCGGCGATCGAACAGGCCGTGGATTCCTCCATCGAGCACGGCGAACAGACCTCGCAAATGCACCTCGCCCCGCAGAAGATCCGGGACATCATCGAACGAATCGCGCGCCAGACGGGACCGCCGGACTCGCCCGCCACAATCCTGGCGGCTTCACCCGCCCGGTACTTCCTGCGGCAAATGCTCGAACCCTTGCCGCGTCAACTCCACGTCATCGGGCACGGCGAGATCCCGGCGGGCGTCAAAGTGGTCTCCCTCGGAGCGATTCAATGAACGAACGGAGAACGGTATTGCGGTTGAAATCCTATTTTCGCGATTCGCTGGAGGAAGCGGGCGAGGCGGCCGCGGCGGAGCTGGGCTCGCGAGCCGAACTGCTCTACTCGCGGCGGACTCCGTTCGGCAGCCGGGAACTGGGCCGGCTCGAGGCGGTCTTCGCCACACGGGACGAACGCGCGCCCGAGGCCGCCGCGGCGGCCGAGCCGCCCCGCGCGCCGGCTCACAACATCGGCCTCGTTCGCGAGCGTCTGGTGGAAGTGATCCGCGATCTCGAGCCACCGGCCGCGGGCCCTGCGCGCCAGCAACTTCCCCGAACCGACGCTTCGGTGCGCGGCATGGCGATCATCGCCGGTCCACCGGGCGCGGGCAAGACTTCCGCCGCCGTCAGGATCGCGGCCAGACTGGCGGCACTCGGCGGCCCGCCTCCGGTGCTCGCGGAATTGGTCTGGCACGGCCGCCCGCCCGGGCCTCTCGAGGCGCACGCCGCGGCGATCGGTTGTCCGTTCGAAGCGTTGCCCGGGCCGGACGCCGCTGGACCGCTGCGGGCGCGCGCCGCCTCGGGAGCGCCGGTGATCGTGGATACGCCCGGCGCCGGTTGGGCGGATGCGGAAACCATCGCCGGCCTGGCGCGCCTCCGCCAGGAGTGTCCCGGCGCCGACGTCCACTTGGCTCTATCGGCGGAGCTCTCGGCGGCCGATCTATGCGCAGCGGTGGAACGATTCGAACGTATCCGCCCCACCCGGTTGTTATTCACCCGCCTGGATGAAACAAGCACCTACGGCTCGTTGTGGCCGGAGGCGGTGCGGCGCAACTTACCGGTCTCTTATTTGACCTTCGGACAGCGGATTCCCGGGGACATCGAACCCGCGACGGCCGTGCGCCTGGCTGGATTGGCCGCGCGTCCCGGCCGGGACTGGCTCGCCGCCCGGGATAGAAAGGCGCGAGCGGCCGGGGCCTGACCGGAGCGGGTGCGACCATGCAAACATATTTGGAAACGAGCGCGGAGGCGCGCGAGCGCCTGATTCTCGAGCATCTGCCGCAAGTGCGGCTGATCGCGCGCAGGATCCACGAGAGACTTCCCGACAGCGTCGGCCTGGACGACCTCGTCTCGACGGGCATCGTCGGGCTGATCTCGGCGATCGACAACTTCGATCCGGCGCACAACGTCAAGCTGAAAACCTACGCCGAGTACAAGATCCGGGGAGCGATTCTCGACGGTCTTCGCGGCCTCGACTGGGCGCCGCGGCAACAGCGGAGGAAGTCGAAGCGGATCGAGGCCGCCATCGCGGCGATCGAACAACGGGAACACCGCGCCCCGTCGGAGGACGAGATCGCCGCCGAACTCGGCCTGCCCATGGAGGAGTACCGGGAGTGGCTCGTGGATGTCCGCGGCCTCAATCTCGGCAGGCTGGAGACCAACTCGCCCGACGAAGAAGGCCGGGATCTGCTCAAGTACATCTCTGGCGACGAGGACAACTGGCCCAACCGGGTGCTCGAACGAGCCGAGCTCGAGCGCCTTCTGGCAGGCGCGATCGCCAAGATGCCGCCGGTGGAACGCACCGTGCTGAGCCTCTACTACCGCGAGGAGATGACTCTCCGGGAGATCGCCAAGATCGTCCGGTTGCACGAGAGCCGCGTCTCGCAACTGAAGTCGCAGGCGATTCTCCGCCTGCGCTCCTACGTGGAGAAGAAGTGGCCGAGCCAGAGAGGACGCTGACCGGGAACCGTGGCCAAGACCGACGAGTCCCTCAATATCGAATCGTGGATCCTCAAGGAGTGGACGCTCCGGCTCAAGCAGTCGCTGGAGTCCATGACGGGAGAGCCCGCCCAGGTGCAAACGGCCGCGGAGGCGCCACCGCCTGGCCCGGAAACCTCATGGTGGCGGCAGCCCTTCAGCCTGGGGCAGGGCTGCGAAGTGTGGGCCGGGGCTCCGGAAGCCAGCCGCGACGCAATCGGTGGGCGAGTGCTTTCGAGCGCGGGAATCGACGACGCTTCCTCCGAGGACCGGACCGGCACCTACCACGAGATCCTCAATCAGGCGCTCGCCGGCCTGGCGCACGGTCTGACGGGCCTCGCCGGCAAGGAGGTCACCGCCGGCGCCGGCTCGGTCCTCGAGACCGCTCCGGAGCAGCCTACCGCGTTTCACGTGTCCTTCGGAGGCGGGGCGCCTCTGCCCGTCTACTTCGGCTGGGCGCGCGCCATCGCCGGCTGTCTCGAGCCCAAGAAACCCGCCACTCCCGTCAAGCCTCCGGCCCCACCGAGGGAGGGCCAACCGGCGGCGGACAGCGCGGCGCCGCCCGGGCCGGCCCGGGCCCTCGATCTTCTCTATGACGTCGAATTGCCTGTCAGCGTGTCGTTTGGCCGCGCGCATCTTCCTCTCAAGGAAGTCCTCAAACTGACCTCCGGCTCGATCATCGAACTCAACCGGACAGTCATCGAACCCGTCGAGGTTATCGTCAACAACTGCGTCATCGCCCGCGGCGAGGTCGTTGTCGTGGAGGGTAACTATGGAGTCCGAATCCAACAGATCGTCAGCCGCAACGAACGGCTGCGCACCCTACAGTAGAGGTTCATCAATGAACGAATTCCTTTCACTCCCACCGTATGCCATCGTCGCCGCCGGGATGTTTCTCTCCTTGTGGCTCTTCGCCCAGTTGAAGGCGGATCTCAGGAGGCTCGAACGGCGCGCCGGCCAACAGCGCCGGGAGATCGTCGAAGCATGCCGGCTGCTCACCGCCGCGTCGGGCCGGGGCGTGGCCGCTTCCGCTGACCCGGGACCCGGTTCCGGCGCGAACCCGGGACAACCGGTGTCCGAGTCCATGGCGCGGCGCGCGCAGATCCTGCGTCTGGTTCGCAACGGCGAGCGGCCGGACCGAATCGCGGCGGCGCTGGGGCTCCCGGTCTCCGACGTCCTCGATGCCGCCGCGCGGGCTGCCCGCGTAGGGGCCTGACGGACCGGCCAGGGGTCCGCGCCATAAAGTACGGGCGCGGACCGCCGATCTGAAATTAGGAGAACCACGCTTGCCCGACCCGAACCGACCACTCCTCATACCGGCTTCGACCGGTACTCGGGTGCTGTTCGCCACCATCTGCCTGCTGGGCTCGTTGGGCGGAGTGTTGGCGGCTCTCGCCTACGAACTGAAGCTCAACCTCTCGCTTGCGGCCGAAACGCGCGCGGCCGGCCCGTCGTACGAGTGGGCGCGGAGCCCCGGCGGCCGGTTGATCGGAGCCCGCAGCGGGCCCGGGCGGGCGACACTCGAAATCTGGCCGGCAGCGTCCGGACCGCTTCCGTCCGCGGCCAGGCAGCTCTGGTCCCACGAGACTCGCGGCAAGCCGCAATGGATTGTCGACCCCGATGGAGCCTGGGCAGCCTGGATCGCCGGCGGGGAACTCCGCGTGCGGTCCCTCGCCGAAGCGGCGCCCGACGAGACCCGAATGATCGAGTTCTCCGGAAAGACAGCAGCGCTAGCCGCTCCGCTTCCCGGCGATGCCATTTCCGTCATCTTCACCGACGGAACGGCGGGCCTCTACTCGGCCGCCACGCTCGAGCTCCGGGGAGCAACCAAGGTTCCGGCCGCTCCGGCCGACCAGTGGATCGGAGAGGGCTCCTGGGCCGGCATCTGGCGCTCGCGCGCATCCACCGTCGAAATTTTCGAGGCGGACTCGTCCGGCAATTGGACTCCGCGCGGAGTCTCGCGGCTTCCCGCCGGTTCGCGTCCCGCCATCAGTTCGCATGGCGCGGTCACGGGAACCCTCGGCAACCGCGTATGGAAGGACGGAGCCTGGCATCGCGCTCCCGGACAGGTTCGATCGGTCGCCGTGCGGCGTTTCGGAGGCATTCTCGCAACCGGAGACTTCGACGGAGTCTACCTGCTGAATGGAGAGGATCGTCCGGAAAAGCTCGCCCCCGCGGCGCCCTACTCTCTCCTCTCGATCGCTGGCGGGCGGCTGGTAGTGTCGGGCGGCGCCGAAACCGTGGTGCACCGGATCCGCGGCTACGAACTGTTCACCGAGCGGGGACGTCTGTTCGTTTACGGCTCGGCGATTCTGTCCGGCGTCTTGCTCCTCTACCTTGTGGCGCTCTTCCTTCGTCTCGGCGCCAAACTCTGGGAGGGGATCTTCGATGGCTTGCGCGCGGGAGGCGCACGGTCGTTCGCCAAGCGAAATACGCCGCCACCTCAACGCCTGGTGGATGCCTTCCGGGCCGGCGCGTCCGTTCTCTGGGCCGGTTCCGGCCTGAGCGCCCAATCGGGTCACCCGACCTGGAACCAACTACTCGACAAATTGGAGGAAACCGCGGCCGCCGAAGCGTGGTTCCCGCCCGATGTTGCCGCGTCGGTGCGAAACGCCCGCCGCCAGGGAGACGATGCCGCCCTCGAGGAGATCGTCCACCGGATGTATGAGCGCCGCGCCCGGATGGTCGAGTTTGTCTGCAACATCTACGGTCTGCCGGCGCAACTGTCGAAAGCGCACTACGCTCTCTATCGCCTGCCGTTTCGCGCCTGCATCACCACCAACTACGACAACATGCTCGAGCGGCTCGGCCCGGAGTGGAACGCCCGCCTGTTCACGCCTAGTTCCCGGGGGTACGAAACCGCCGTCAAGGAGGGCAAGTTCTCCCTGCTCAAACTCTATGGCGATCTTCGCGACCCCGACACCATCAAGCTGTGTCCTTCCGAACTCTTCGCGGCCGCCGAGGCTTGGGGTGCGCTCGGCGAGACGCTGCGGGCAATGTTCGAACGAAACTCCTTCCTGTTCGTGGGGGTCTCGCCGGAACGTCTGCTTGCCGACCTCCGGGGCCTTGGATTCCCGAACGGCTCCGAGACCCGGCACTGGGTCGTGACCGGTGTTCAGGACCGGGGCTGGGCTCGCGCGTCAAACGCCTTGCGCGCCGAATTCGGCGTCGAAGTGATCCCGTTCCGCTCCCGCGAAGTCGACATCGAACTACCGCTGTGGTTGGACGATCTCGCCAAAAAAGCCGCTCCAGCGGCCAAGCCGCTGGCCAGCGCCGACCCCTGGTACGTGGAGTCGAAAGCCTCCTGACCGGGCCCGAACCTCTTCGCTCTACCGGAACTGGTTCAGCAACTTGTTCAGCGCCGCCGATCCGGGACACAGCTTCGAGTAATCCATCAGGTTCAGCGGTTCGTTCGCGGTCTGGCTCATCTCGTGCATGTCGGGAGCCGACTCGTCCACGTAGAGCAGTCCCGTGACCACCTCACCCTTGTCCGAGCGTTCGCGCAGAAAGTTGACCACCTTGCCGCGATCGGTGGGGTCGTAGTCCGGCGGCACCGACGTAAAGCGCAGAACACTGCCGTCGTGCATGGTCACCGCCGTTACACCGGCGGTCCCGATCTGCGCCAGGATCTCCTCGGCCGGCGGCACGAAGTCGGTCTCGATCGGCTTCACCAGATTCCGCCGGGAGGAAAGGTAGCTCTTGGTCGATCCCTTGTGGTCGTTGAACGTCACGCAGGGCGAGATCACGTCGATCAGCGCGAATCCACGGTGCGCCACCGCCGCCTTCAAAATCGGCACCAACTGCTCTTTGTCGCCAGAAAAGCTCCGCGCGACGAAAGTGGCTCCGATGCTAAGCGCCAAGCTGACCGGATCGATCGGCGCCATCTGGTTCGCATCGCCTTTCTTGCTCGTGGACCCGATATCGGTGGACGCCGAAAACTGGCCTTTCGTCAATCCATACACGCCATTGTTTTCGAGAACGTACACCATGCGAATGTTCCGCCGGATCGCATGGCAGAGCTGGCCGAGTCCGATCGACAGCGAGTCGCCGTCGCCGGACACGCCGATGTACATCAGATCCCGGTTCGCCGCGTTGGCGCCGGCGGCGATGGCGGGCATGCGCCCGTGGGCGGAGTTGAATCCGTGCGCGCCGTTCACGAAATAAGTGGGGGTCTTCGACGAGCATCCGATGCCACTCATCTTGGCGATTCCGTGGGGCTCCACCGACGATTCCCAAAACGCGCGGACGATCGCCGCGGTGATGGAGTCGTGGCCGCACCCGGCGCACAGGGTCGACATCGACCCCTCATAGTCTCGAATGGTGAGACCCAGCTTGTTGCGTTGCAGACTCGGATGCTTGGCAACCGGTTTCGCGATCGAAGGCATAACCTACTTCTTCTCCTCCCACTGCTTCAGAACTCCGTCCACCACCTGGCTCGCGCTGAGCGGGAACCCGCCGTAAGCCAGTATCGATCGCAACCGGTCTTTCGGAATCGCGGTTTCGAGCGTCAATAGCGACTTCAATTGCGCGTCGCGATTCTGTTCCACGATGAAGTTGATCTCGTGCTCCCGCAGGAACGCTTCCACTTCTTCCGGGAACGGGAAGGCGCGGATGCGCATGTAGTCGGCCGGCACACCCCGGTTCGCCAACGCTTGCACCGCCTCGCGAGTGGCGCGGTCGCAGCCACCGATGGTCACGATCCCGAATCGCGCCCCCTCCTTGCGCTCGATCAGCGGAGCCGGCACGAACTTGGCCGCCGCCGCATGCTTGCGCGAGAGCCGGTCGATCACTTCCTGATACTCGTCCGGAATCTCGGTGTAACCTCCGAACTTGTTGTGGCCCGATCCGCGAATGAAAAACGCGCCCTTCGGATGAACCCCGGGCAGCGTGCGCGCGGCCACGTGATTCTCGTCTTCCGGGCTGTAGCGGAAGTACTTGGGCATCGCCTCCAGTTCATCGGCCGTCAGCACGCGGCCGCGGTCGGGAACGTAGGAGTCGTCCCACTCCATCTTGTCCACCACCCAGTCGTTCATGCCGATGTCGAGATCGCTCAACATGATCGCCGGCGTCTGGAAACGCTCGGCCAAATCGAACGTCTTGACGGCGAACTGGAAGCACTCGTTCGGATCGGCGGGCAGCAGCAGGATGTGCTTGGTGTCGCCGTGGGATGCGTAGGCGCACTCCATCAGGTCGCCCTGCTGCGTG
>SYLY01000099.1 GCA_005808475.1 Acidobacteriota bacterium | reverse complement strand
CGCCAACGGCATCCTGAACGTCTCGGCGAAGGACCGGGCCACCGGCAACGAGCAGAAGATCACCATCACTTCGTCGAGCGGCCTCAGCAAGGACGAAGTGGAGAAGATCGCCCGCGACGCCGAATCCCACGCCGCCGACGATCGCAACCGCAAGGAAGAGATCGAACTGCGCAACCAGGCCGATAACATGATCTACTCCACCGAGAAGATGCTCAAGGAACACCGCGAGCGGATCGGCGAAGGCGACGCGGCGGCCGTGGAAGGCGCGATCAAGGAAGTGCGCCAGGCGATGGAAGGCGGCGGCAAGGACAAGATCCAGGCCGCGATGGACAAGCTGACGCAGTCGTCCCACAAGATGGCGGAGGCGATGTACAAGGCCACCTCGGCGGGCCAGGGCGGTCCGGGCGGCGCCGGACAACCGGGAGCCGGGCCGGGCGACGGAGCCAAGAAGAAGGACGACACGGTGGTGGACGCCGAGTTCGTGGACGTGGACGAGAAGAAGTAAGCAACGGGAGCGGACAGGGGCGGAGCCGGTCTCCGCCCGTTCGATTCACCATGCCGCAGAAACAGGACTATTACGAGACCTTGGGCCTGCGCCGGGGAGCCACCGAGGATGAGATCCGCAAGGCGTACCGCCGGCTCGCGCGCAAGTTCCACCCCGATCTCAACCCCGGCGACAAGGCCGCGGAAGAGCGTTTCAAGCATCTATCCGAAGCCCACGAGGTCCTCGGCGACGCCAAGAAGAAGGCCGTCTACGATCAGCACGGCTTCTATTCGGAGAACATGCAGGGCGGCCCCCCGGGATCGCATCCGGGACCCGGCCAGCCCCACATGGACTTCAGCGGTTTCGACTTCACCGATATGTTCGGCGCTCCCAAGGACGAGCAGGCCGGACAACCGAACTCGCGGTTCGGCGATCTGTTCGGCCAGTTCTTCGGGCGGGCGCAGCAGCGGCGCTCGGAACCGCAACGCGGCTCCGACCTCGAATACGCGCTGAACGTCGACTTCTGGCGCGCCGTCAAGGGAACGCAGGCGCGCCTCACCATCCAGCGGCACGAGACCTGCGGAGCCTGCCGCGGATCGGGAGCGGCGGGAAGCAACAACATCGTCTGTCCGCAATGCAACGGCAGCGGCAACGTGACCCAACAGGCGGGCGCGATGAAGTTCAACCTGACGTGCCCCAAGTGCGAAGGATCTGGCCGCCTGCGAAACGTCTGCACAGCCTGTCACGGCGAAGGCCGGACCACGGCCGGCGATCAGGTCGAGGTCAAGCTTCCGGCGGGAGTCAAGCCGGGCGACCGGCTGCGCGTCGCCCACAAAGGCAACGCGGGGACACTCGGCGGGCCTCCGGGCGACCTCTACATCACAGTTAACGTGGAGCCGCACCCCTTCTTCGAGCGCGAGGGCGAGGACCTGCACATCAAAGTGCCGGTCACCGTGTGGGAGGCCGCGCTCGGAACCAAGCTCGAGGTTCCGACGGTGGAAGGCAAGGCCCTGCTCAAGATTCCGCAGGGGACCCAGAACGAGCAGAAGTTCCGCCTGCGCGACAAGGGCATCTACAATCAGCGCAAGGACAAGCGCGGCGATCTCATCGTGGAGATCGCGGTGCAGGCGCCGCTGGCGCGCGACGAACGAAGCCGCGAGATCCTGCGGGAGTTGGCGCAACTCCATCCCGAGGATCCGCGATCGGACATGTGGAGTAAGATCTGATGGGACGCCGGTCCAAGGCCGCCTATATGATCTCGGCGGTGGCCGATAAATATGAGATCCATCCCCAGACGCTGCGGCTGTATGAGCGCGAAGGGCTGCTGCTTCCGTCGAGAAGCGAAGGCAACACGCGCTTGTACACCGACGACGATCTGGAGCGGCTCGAGGTGATTCTCAAGCTGACTCGCGACCTCGGCGTCAATCTCGCCGGCGTCGAGATCATCCTCAACATGCGGGCGAAGATGGAAGCCATGCAGCGTCAAATGGAAGAGTTCATCACCACGCTCAACATCGAAATGGCGCAGCGCGTCCGCCCCGAACCCGAGGAGCGCAACTCGCTGATCCCGGTGGCGCGGGCCTCCGTTCCGATGACGGTGATCCAGCCCCGGAAGCGGGCCGCCCGTCCTACTCGGCGGACTGTTTGACTGTCACGATTCTCGGCGCGCCGGTGTAGCCGCCGATCGTCACCGCCGCCGGGCGGTTCAGCGCTCCCGCGTAGGGGCGCCACCGGCAGCATCACCCCTCCCGGCGCGCCGGCCGGGCTCGCCACCGGGATCCAAGGCGTGTTCTCCGACACGGCGCCCCCGTCAGGCTGTTGGACATACCGGCGAGCCATTCGTCGATGTTCCACGGCTTCGGCTGCAACGCCGGCAGTCCGGTTTTTGAGAAGGCGTCAATCAACCGGGTAGTGCGTATGGCCGACTTCGTGAACGGCGGCGCGGAAGCGCGGTGCGCGTATGGCTCGCGGCACGGGCGTGGTTATTTATTTACCCGATATTGCTTTGGTTAAGGCCTCAGCCGATGGTGTACGGAGCGCAATTAGAAGCGCGGGCATCAGCCCGCCGAAAATCAGCAAGCCAACGGCCAGCGACAGCGCGAGGCGCTCCCGAGGCAAAGCATCGGGGACCGGCGGTACGTGGATGGCCCGCCGTCCCATGAAGAGCGTTGCCAGCAAGCGGAGCACCGAAATCGCGTTCAAGGCGGTAGCCACCGGCAGTGCGACACCCAGCAGCGGATGCGCTTCGAGCGCGCCGTGGAACAGCAGGTCCTCGGCGACGAAGCCCAAGGTGCCGGGCAGACCCACCAGCGCGAGTCCGCAGATCGTGAAGAAGACCCCGAGGCGAGGGGCATGCGCCGCCAAGCCGAGGAACTCGTCTGGCGACCGCACGCTGCTGGTGCGTGCCTCGAGCGAGGCGTAGACCGACATCATACCGGTCATCGCGAAGGCCACGACCCACCACTGCATCAGAGCGCCGGTGATGCCCGCCTGCGAATTGGTGGCGAGCCCGGCCAGGATGAACGACCCTTGGCTGATCCAGAGCAGGCCGAGCAACCGGCGGGGTTGACGTTCGCCGAGCGCGGCCAGCGCCATGAACACCGACGTGACCAGCGCCAGGATGCTCAGGTGCGGCAGCCACTCGGCGGACAACGCGGGAAAGCGCGGAATCACAAACCGGATCAGTAAGTAGCCGCCGAGGTGGCTATTGAGCGTCAGGCCGACCGCGGGCAGCGGCATCCGTTCGAAGGCGCCGAGCGTGGCGCGGTGAAAGGGGAAGATGCCTTTGCGCAACAGCACGGCGGCGGCTAAGGCCACGAACGCCACGGGAGGATGGGACATCAGCGCCGCGCCACCGGCCAGCAGAACGGTGCTAGCCGCCAGCACCAGGCGCGCCCCTCGACTTTGGCCGCGCCAGGAGGGCCACACTGTAAGGGCCCAGCCGGCGAGAAACACCGGCAGGGCCGCGGCGGCATAGGCCAGCAGCGTGCCGGCGAGCAGAGCGGCTAGTTCCAGGCGAGCCGCGCCGGTGCGGTCGCGACGAGGCGCGGCTAACACCGTGACCGCAAACAGCAGCAGGAAGGAGCCCATCGAGACGAGGGCGAGCGAATCAAGCTGGAGCATCTTTGCTCCGTCCAGACAGCGCGCGCGCAAGGCGCAACACCGGTGCGATCACCAGCCGGTCGAGCCAGGCGTCGTAGAAGCCGCCTTCCAGCCCGAACCGGTAGAGCCACATCCGCGGGCCCATGGGCAGCACGGCCGGCATCCATTGCCCGGTGGGCCGCAGGTCTCCGCCGACGGCCGCATGCATCTTGTGATAGTCGTGCAGCATGGACGGCGCGCGCAGCAGTTGCAGAGTGCGCACCACGGCATGGCCCACAATGTGCCACAACGCCAGGCGTGGATAGCCGAGACCGATCTCGACGAAGATGACGCCCACCTGCGTCATGGAGGCATAGGCCAGCGAGGTCTTCACGTCGGAGGAGACGCGATGCGAGGCGGTACCGGTGAGGGCCGTCAATGCGCCGACGATCACGGTGGCCCAGGCGACCGGCGGCGCGCTTTGAATCACCGGCTCGAACCGCAGCAACAGGTAGGCGCCCAGATGAATGGAAATCGCGCCGTAGAAGATGGAACTGGACGGCGTGGGGCCTTCCATGGCCCGCGGCAGCCAACCGGCGAAGGGCCCTTGCGCGGATTTGCCCGACGCGGCGGTCAGCAGCAGAAAGCCCGCAAGTAACGCGTCCGGCGCCGCAAGACGGGAACCTTGGCCGGGCCAGTCGCCCGGCAGCATCGGCGTGAACAAGGTTGAGCCGCCGTGATGCAGCACGAAGCTAGCCAGCAAAATGCCTATGTCGGCGATGCGGTAGCTGGCAAAGACGCGGACGGCGTTGCGGGCCGGCGCGGGCCGGTCGCCGAAGAAGGCGATCAGCAGGACGGACGTCACGCCGACGAGTTCCCAGCCCCCGATCAGCAGATCGAACGAACCGGCGGTAAACGCGGTGATCGCGCCGAACGCAAACAGATTCAGCAGGAGAAAGAAGCGGAAAAAGCCGGGGTCGCGATGCACATAGCGGACCGAGAACGATCCGGCCAGTCCGCCCAGCACCGCTGTGATGGCGACCATCGGGAGCGACAGGCGGTCGACTTGGAGGGCAAGCGGGAAGTGATAGCCGCCGGCGCGGAACCACTCGCCGAGCGAGATTCGCACGCTAACGACGCCCGCGGCGAACATCAGCCAAGCGAGCCAGGCGGCGCCCGCCGTCAGCAGGCTGAAGGCGACGGCTGTCACGCGCGACACGAAGCGCTCGGTGGGCGTCCATCCGGCGAGCCAGCAGAAGCCTAGCGCGAGGAACGTGACGCCGGGCGTGGCGACGATGGCAAGCAGCAGAGTTTCCATCATGCGGCGGCCTCCGGGGCAAGGCCGGCGGCGATGTGAAGCGACGGAGGTTTCATCGAACGGAGGCCGCTAGTTGGAAGACTTGGCCGGCATTTCCGGCCGGCGGCATACCATCGCTTGCCGTGCGTCGTTGGCGGGGCCGCCGCGCTCGTGCACGGTGTTCGAAAGCCAGGCGTATGTCCACCTGCTTCCGGCCGGCTCGCCGGGCGTGGCGGCGGCACGCGTATCTCGCTCAAGCAGCGGCCCCCTGGATGCGGGCGATGGGAAGATGCTCACGCCGGCCGGCATACCACGACATGGACGATGGCGCGACTGGCAATGGCACATCGCCGCCTTCCACCGGCTCCCACGCGCCATCGCGATAGGCCAGTGGCGGCCCGCCCGCTGGGTCGAGCACGGCCAGCCGGATCCAGCGGTTGACCAGGAACTCCCACACGAGCGGATTCTTGCGCATGGTATCGAGCACTCGTTCGGGAGACGACTCCACGACAAAGAGTATCCGGACGGGTTCATGGATCTCCACCATCTGCCAAGGTAGCCCGGTACGCAGGTCGCTTTCATAGCCATTCATCACACCCACTAACCCGGTCACGTTGTGGGGCAGCTTGGTGCCGCAGCCGTAAGCTTCGTTGTCGACGAACGAGAAGTAGTATTCGAGACTGATGCCTCCGCAGACCGGCACCACCGCGCCCAATTGCGCCGCGAGGCTTTGGTTCTCCGGATCCTGCGAGGCATCGTAAGAGACCAGAAACGCTCTGCGGTCGAGGAACAGGCCACGCGTGGTGGAGCGCCGGCCAACGATGCAGACGGCGTTGGTGCAGTGTCCGTACTCCGGGCGCGGTTCGGCGAGATGTTCCGCGCGTACCTGCGCGTGCCGCAAGCCACCCGCGGCGTCGAGCGAATAGGAGGCGGCTTCGAACCTCCGCGCGCGCTCGTGAGCGCTGAGGGCTCTGGCCCGGTCCAGCGCCGCGCGGACGCGAAGCAAGTCGGCGGCGTGCGCCGGGGGCGCCAAGTTCAAGTCGAACAGGTCGATATCGTCGCTGCATGTGTCGTGATAGCCGCCCACGAACCAAGTGTCGGCGGGGATCTCCAGGCCGCGCTCGCGCAACTGCGTCCGTACGTCCGGGTGATTGGCCATGGCCGCGAAGAGCCGTGCGTTCGGTCCGCCGCGGCGTCCGCCGCAGGCGCCGCAGTCGTGAGCCGATTCGTGCGGATTGTTCAGGCTGGTGGAACCGTGCCCCAGCACAGTCACCAGCCGCGCCAGACCCTGGCGGAGCCCCGCCGCGCCGAGCACGGCGGTGACGCGGTCGGTATTCTCCTCGACGGTGAAGCCCCGCAGCAAGCCTCCTTCGGCTACTTGCCCCTGCGCGCCGTCGCGCATGAAGGCCAGTTCCGTGATCGGCTCGGGCAAGAAGGCGGCATACAGACGCTTGGCCATTTCGCCGTGGAGGCGCGGGCTCAACACCCGTGCCGCCAGCGGAAAGATCGAAAGCAAACCCAGGCCCGCGGTGCCCAGCCAGCCTCTCAGGAGCGTCCGCGACGAAACGAACCAGTGCCGTACCAGTTGCCCGCCTACGCGGCGCAAGGCGCGACGCCGGGCATAGACTTCGCCCTCACCTTTCGCCGGGCGTTCCTCCACCGCGTGGCGAGGCTTCACCACTACGGGACACAGCGGTACGCCGTGCGCATCGTCGATGCCGGCGAAGTTCACCGCCGCGCCAAAGAAGCCCGCAGCGCCGAGGGTCTCGATACCCGGGTCGGTCTCTTCCAGGTGCCGGCGGATGGCTTCTTCCCGCTCGTCGATGCAGAAAATCACCTGCGCGGCGGCTCGCGCCGGAGTGGCCGGAACAGACGAGCGGCGATGCTCCGCCAGGGGCAACAACACCTGCCGCTCGTGCCGCCGCTCATAGGCCAGTTGTAACACCCGCCTTCTTTCCCAGGCGCCGAACTCTTCAATGGCCGCGAAGAGCCGGCGTCGATCGTCCCCCGGAAGCGCGGCCAACGCGGGCGACGGCAGGCCGGCCAGCCCGATCGCGTCCGCCAGTGTCGCGGCGCGCGCCAGTTGGGCCCGCGGATGCGGGGCCGCCGGCGGCCTGGTGAGCCGCCAGCTTGTCAAATCCCCGGTAACGCTCGCGGTGGCGGCGACGGTGAGTAAGAGCCGCACGGCGAGAAAATCCATCAACGAGGCCGGCGCGCGGTGGTGCGGGGCCAGCGCGGGATCGTGCTCGAGCGTGTGCATCAGGCCGGCCCAACCCGGCAAGGCGAGTAACTCGGCTTGAATCAATCCCGGCCAGTCGTCCTCGTCGACGCCCAGCAAGCCGAGCCAGTGCAACACAGCGTCCGGCGCATCCCATGGGCGGGCCATTCGCGCAAATTCGTCGAGGCGGCGCAAGCCGCCTCCGGTCAGCGTCGCCGGCTGCGCGAGAAGCCGTAGAGTCGCGCGCCAAAACCCTTCTTCGCGATAGGGCATGGGCCAGTTCGCCAGCCCCTGGTCGAGGAACGCGGCGCAGAGCTTGATCAGGTGGGGCTCCACCACTTCGTCGATGTCGGCGTGCGCGGCGGCCAGCACTCCGTCGCGCGGGCGCACGGGCCGGACGGCGGTGGCCGGCGCCGGCTCCGGCATATGCCGCAGGCAGAAGTCGAGGCGCGGATCGCTGCCCAAGGGGCTTTCGGCGATCGCCCACTCGACGGTCTCCGGCCGGAAATCCCCCACGCCTGGCCAAAGCATGGCGCGGCGCAACGTCGTGCGGGTCAAGCCGCCTGACCACAGTTCGACGTCCGGTTCCCGGGCTAGCACCGCGTCGAGATCCTCGGGCAGAATGCGCCCGCGCGCGAGGGCCTCGCGGAACGCTCGTTCTTCCATGAACGGTTCGGCGCCGAAGGTCCGCGCGGCGTCGCGGACGGCCTGCTCGAACGGCAGGTGCTGAAACGCGTGTAACGTATTGTGGTGGATGAAGACCCCGATGGGCCCCTGCACCGGCAAGAGATGGGCCTCATGGTTCAGGACCGCCTCCAACCGGTCGCGCGCCGGACCTGGACTCATTTGGACACCTTGTCTTCCTGCTGCTGCTGCGTGCCACGGATGAGATTCTCATGGCGCACGTGCAGGTGGTCCCATTCGGTGACCAGCCGTCCGCCGCCTCTCTCGAACTCGTCTTCGAGCGAGGTAAGAAGATCCATCACGCTGTGATCGATGGAGACCAGTTCGGCGAAGTGCACGTGGCACTGGATGTTGCGCGGCAGCTTCTGGAATGTCTGGGCGATCACGGGCAGCTTCACGAAAGTCGCCGCGCCCGAGATATGGACGTCGGCACGCTGTTGGTCTTCGCCCTGCTGCACCCAGATGTCAATCTGAGACGCTGTCTGAATCAGCTTGCCGAACGAGAGCAGAATGCCGAGTATGACACCGGTCAACAGGTCGATACCTACAATCCCGGCCACGGTGGCGCCAAAGATCCAAAGCGGCATGTGGCCATACTTGGCCAGGGCCTTGGCGCTCTTCCAATCCATCAGCTTATAACCGGTATAGACGAGGATCCCGGCCAGCGATGCGATGGGCACCCTCTCCAGCACGAAAGGCAGCGCCGCCACGAAGGCCAGCATCCAGACTCCGTGCATCACAGCCGACCAGCGCGTCTTGCCGCCCGCCAGCACGTTGGCCGAACTGCGCACGATTACACCGGTCATCGGCAAAGACCCGGCGATTCCGCACAGGAAATTGCCGACGCCTTGGGCGCGCAGTTCCTGGTCGTAGTCGCTGCGGGGGCCGTCGTGCATGCGATCCACCGCGCCGGCCGAGAGAAGCGTCTCGGCGCTGGCCACGAACGCGAGCGTAAGCGTCGAGATCAAGGCGCTCTTGTTCGTGAGAATGGCGAAGCGATCGAGCGACATCCAGTTAGCGGCGGCGAGCAGATTGGCGGGCACGTCGACGTAATTTACCTTGGCGTCCCAGACCAGAGCCGTAACCGTGGCCAGCACCACGCCGATCAGCGCGCCGGGGATCATTTTGAGCGCCTTGGGGCGGAACCGGTTCCACAGCATCAGGGTGGTGATAGTCATCAGGCCAAGCAGGGCGGGCACATGGTGCTGCTCGTAGCCTTCCTTGCTGAAATCGTTGTGGAGCGCGCGCGGAATGGTCAATAGATTCATCACACCGTTGCTGCCCGGTTTGTCGTCGAGCATCACGTGGAACTGGCTGGCGAAGATCAGGATGCCGATGCCGGTCAACATACCGTAGATCACGGCGGGCGAGATCGCGCGGAACCACTGGCCTGTTTTGAACATCCCCGCGCCGAACTGGATGACGCCGGCCACGATGAGCATCGGGCCCAGGGCGTTCACCCCATGCTCCTGCACGATCTGCGCCACGAGGACCGCGAGCCCGGCCGCGGGTCCACTTACCTGAAGGGGCGAACCGGCAATGACGCCCACGACGATACCGCCGATGATGCCGGTGATCAGGCCCGACGCGGGCGGCATGCCGGAGGCGATGGCGATTCCCATGCACAATGGCAGCGCAACCAGGAAAACGATGATGGACGGCAGAATATCGCCGGTGAACTTGGGCTGCATGAACTCTCTCCTTGCTTGAAGACACATATCGAATCCGCCCGCGGAAGCTGAAAAGCGCGCGAGCGTTCCGGAGATTCCGGAAAAGACCGAAGATTCTATGGATGGACTACCCGAGGCGGGCCGGAGGACCGCGATCGAAGCCAACGGTCCGGGCGGGTCGTGACACGAGCGGCAAGCTGGCAGGCGCCACGCCGCCACCATCGGCCGTAGTCTCGAGCGCCAACCCGGGACAGATCGCCTCGAAAACCAACTCCCCGCGCGTGGAGACGTGGTGGCTCGCGGTGCGGAGGGCGTCCGCCGAATGGGCGGTCCGGCCGCGCCGCCGCCTTGTTCGTTCCGACGCCGCTCTTCCGGCTTGGACCGAACCCAGTTCGTCCGGCTCCGTCTCTCCCACCCAAAACGAGGAACAAGCCAGCAACGCCAGCAGCAATAGGCGCCCGAGTGCGCGGAAGTGGCGGGGCTTGGCTAGGAGAATCGTGGACCGCACCGGCTTTCAGGATATCAACTCGCCGATTCGTCCGTCGAGGTCTTTCGCACCGGGCGGCGGCCTGATACACTCGATGGGTGGTATCGCCCCGGCGCACCCTCCTGGCCATCGCGCTTTTGCTCGGCGCCCTGAGCGCCGCGCCTCTCGAGGACGAGTTGTTTTGGCGGCGGCGGTCTTGCTCGCTCCCGACTGCCAGCCGCGCCCAGGCCCATTGCGCCCAGGGGGATTCGGCCTATTTGCCGGTATTCGTCACGCCGCCGGCGGACGCCGTCGCGTCTGGGCAGGCCCCGGGCGCTCCCATGTTCGGGCCGGGGTCGAACCCGGCCGTGTTTCCCGCCACGCGCGCCGGGTACCGGGTGCGAGATCGTGGGCGCGCTCCTCCCTCCTACCGGTCTTGATTTTTCACGACTAATTCGAATCAAGGAGCGTACTTCGGCCATCGCCGCCGGGGTACGGGAGGAGACTTCATATGTCGGTTGAAAGCCGCCCCGCTTCCGATGCGGTACGGGCGAACTTGGGGCACGACGGACCGGCCGGCGTCGCTGTCTTTCTCGTGGCGCTCCCGCTCTGCCTGGGAATCGCGCTGGCTTCCGGCGCGCCGCTGTTCGCGGGCATTATCGCCGGCATCGTAGGCGGGTTAGTAGTCAGCCTACTGTCGGGCTCGCAGGTGAGCGTGAGCGGACCAGCCGCCGGGTTGGCCATCATCGCGGCCGGCGCCATCCGGGATATCGGGTCGTATCCGGGTTTTCTGACGGCCGTGGTGTTGTCGGGGTTGATCCAATTTGCGTTCGGCGCGGTGAAACTGGGCGCGATCGCCGACTATGTACCCAACTCCGTGATCAAGGGCATGCTCGCCGGGATAGGCATCGTTATCATCCTCAAGCAGATTCCCCATGCACTGGGCCGCGACCAGGACTACGAGGGAGATTTCAGCTTCCTCGAAGCGGGGGGCAGCAACACGTTGAGCGACATCGCGGATGGCATCATGAGCGCCTCGCCCGGCGCGATCGTCATCTCGCTGGCCAGCTTGGCGCTGCTGTTCGCCTGGGACTGGATGGCTTCCCGCCAACGCCTCTTTCGTATTCTGCCGGGGCCGCTGCCGGCCGTCTTGCTGGGCGCCGGCCTGAACCAACTGTTCGCCGTGACCGGCAACGGCTGGCAGTTGGTGGACCCGGAGCATCTCGTGAACCTGCCCGTGGCGGCCAATGCGGGAGAGTTCTTCCGGCAGTTTACACTTCCCGATCTCACCTTCGTGACGAACAAGACGGTATGGCTGGCTGCCGGCGCCATCGCGCTGGTGGGTAGCATCGAGAGTTTGTTGTCCCTGGAAGCGGCCGACCGGCTGGACCCATTCAAGCGCATCTCCCCCCCGAATCGCGAACTGTGTGCGCAGGGCGTTGGGAATCTGGTCTCCGGCTTGATCGGCGGCTTGCCGATGACCTCGGTCGTGGTGCGGACATCCGCCAACGTCTATGCCGGAGGACGCACCTGGATGAGCTCCTTCCTGCAGGGCTTGCTGTTGCTGGCGGCGGTGATGCTGATTCCCGGAGTCCTGAAGCTGGTGCCACTGGCTTGCCTGGCTGGCATCCTCATTGTGATCGGCCTGAAGCTCACACCCCTGTCGCTCTACCGTTCGATGTACGGCTTGGGAATGGATCAATTTGTCCCGTTCATCGTCACGGTAGTGGCGGTGGTCTTCAGCGATTTACTGATCGGCGTCCTGATCGGCCTGGCCTTCGGCGCCTTCTTCGTGATGCGCACCAACCATCATGACGCCATCACCGTGGTGAGCGATGGAAAAGACTACATGATGCGTTTCAACAAGGACGCCAGCTTCCTCAACAAAAGCGAACTGCGAAGCAAGCTGCGTCGATTGCCGAAGCACTCGCACGTCATTATCGACGGCACGCGGGCGTTGTACATCGACCACGACATCATGGAAGTAGTGGAGGACTTCCGCAAGTTGGCCCAGCTCCGCGACATCCACGTGGAGTTGAGACATTGGGAGATCGCCCCCTAGCGGCGGACGGAGAGAGCGTCATGGAACCACACAAGAAGCTGCTATTGGCCAATAAGAGCTGGGTTGAGGAAAAACTCAAGATCCGGCCGGATTATTTTGTCAGCCGCACGGAGACGCAGACGCCGGAGTTCCTCTGGATCGGGTGCTCCGATTCGCGGGTGCCGGCCGAGGATGTGACCGGGGCGGAACCGGGCGAGCTGTTCGTGCATCGCAATATCGCAAATCTGGTGGTGCACACCGATTTCAACGTGCTCAGCGTGCTGCAATACGCGGTGGAGGTGTTGAAGGTCAAGCACATCATCGTGTGCGGGCACTACCGCTGTGGCGGCGTGAAGAACGCGATGAACCGGCAGGATCTGGGCCTGATCAATAAATGGCTGCGGCATATCAAGGATGTCTACCGTTTGTATCAGCGCGAGATCGAGGCCATCGCCGACCCCATGGCACGCTGGGACCGGCTCGTGGAGCTCAACGTCTATGAGCAGGTACAGAACCTGGCCCAGACGTCGGTTGTGCAACGGGCCTGGCATAAGGAGGGCGCGCCTACCTTGCACGGCTGGGTCTACGACTTGACCAGCGGCTACTTGAAGGAGATCGCCTCCATGCCGCCGGGATCCAGTGTCGCCGACATCTATCGTTTCGACTACGGCGACAAGCGCTGATCCGTCAACATTGTTTATGAGACGATCCGGCGGCGCGCCGCGCCGCTTTGGCGTGCCGCCAAGTGGCTGCGCCATAGCAAGGACGTCTACGGGCTCAACGCGCGAGAACTGGAATCGATCGACGACCACCAATCAAGGAGATCGCGCTGCTGAAGCCCGGAGCCAAGCCCGAGGACATCTACATGTTCGAACTCGACGAACCGAGGCGCGGGAAGAACTCTCGTAGCCGATGCTTGGCGTCGAATAACTGCGTAGCGGCGATCGCGGTCATATAGTAGAATCTCATTGCTAGACTCGCAATGACCCCAATCGTTATCCCGCCGGCTGACGCTGGACCTTATTGGTTCATCAGCTACTCGCGGAAGGACGCGGCCGTCGCGAAACGCCTGGTCCAATGTTGCGCTTGGCCGTAATTATGCGCAGTCGCCGATTCTGTGCAGGCCGCCGCTTGCGCTGGCGGTCTGAGCCCGAATCTGTTGTGAAGAGGAAGAAGCGCCTCATTTCGAGACGCTTCTTGCCGCCGGCGAAAAACGCTAGAACGAAAGCCGCAACGCAAACTGCACTTGCCGCGCCGGGAACGTCGACCGAATCTGCCCGAATCCCGCGCCGGACCGGTTCATCTGCGGATTCGCAAAGTTCGTCCGGTTGAACGCATTGAACGATTCCGCCCGGAACTGCAGCGCCATACCCTCGCGGAACGGCAGTGCGAACGATTTCTGAATGCCGATATCGGCCGTCGCCAAACCGGGCCGCCGCGCGATGTTTCGCCCGGCGTTGCCGAACGGCTGGCTCGGATCGGTCGGAATCACAACTTTTGACGCATCGATCCAATTGTCCTGATTGCGTTGGCTCTTGGGAACCATGATGTCCCCCGTCACATTCGGCCGATAGCTGATGCCGCCGCGCCAATCGGGCAACGTCTGCGAGACCTGGAAATTCGCCGCGGGAGTGTAGCTGAGATTCACCGGCTGCCCGCTCCACATGCTGTGAATCCAATTCAACTGCCAGCCGCCGAGCAAGTAGTCCGCCGCCACCGGCAGATTCGCGTACTTTCGGCCCTTACCGAACGGCAGTTCGTAAATCACCGCCGTCGTATTGTTGAACCGTTGATCGAAGTCCGACACAGCGCGCTCCGCGCCCAGCGCGTAGAAGCTCTGCGGGCTCGACCGCCCGCCCGAACCGCCCTGCGCTTCAAGCGCCTGTCCCGTCGTATCGATCGCCTTCGAGAACACGAACGAATTCAGGAAGCTGAAGCCGTTCGTGAACTTACGTTCGAACCGCGCCTGCAGCGCGTGGTAGTTCGCGCGGGCCGCTGGGAATGTCACCGTGATCGCGCTAAACGCCTGATTCGGACGACGCGCTTGAATCGACGCGTTCTCGCCCGGCCGGTTCGGCCGCGCTTCGTTGTAGTCGGCGAAGACAACCAGATGGTTCGAGTTGTTGCCGACATAGCCGATATCGACCACCGTGTTGCGCATAATCTCGCGCTGCAAAGAGAACGACCAGTTCTGCGCGTAGCCCGTCGGCGACTCGCGCGGAATGTAGGAGATATTCGACAACAGCGGATTGAACTTGTCAGGATCGGTGAGCCCCGTCGGATAGCCCGCCTGCGTCGGCCGGAACGACGCATCTGTCGGCCGCTGCGCAATCGCCGCGATCACAACCTGCGGTCCGTTAATGCCGAGAATATTGCCGCCGCCTGCGCGATTGAAGTGAATGTAGGAGATGCCATAGCCGCCGCGCACCACCGTCTTCGGATTCATCGAATACGCGAACCCCAACCGCGGCGCCCAGTTGTTGCGGTCGGGATTGATCTGCGCGCGGCCGGCGATCGAGCCGGACTTCGCTGCGATCAATTTGCTCGTCACCGGGTCGAAGTTCGACAGAACGTTGCCCGCTTCCCACTGCGGCGTCGCATACTCATACCGCGCGCCGAGATTCAGAGCGAGTTTGCTGGTGATTTTGAAGTCGTCTTGGAAGTAGAAGTAGTTCATCACCTGCCGGTACTTGGCGATGTAGAAGTTGACGAGCTGATACTCGCTGCGTGCGCCGAACAGGAAGTCGGCAAGATTGTAAGCTTGCGAATCGGCCGCGCTCGGCGCCGCCGATCCCGCCGGCCGCGAGAACTGCCCGGCGTAAATATCGTTGCCATACAGCGGATTCACGTCTTGAATCTCGGTGTGGATGCGCTGATACTCATAACCCGTCTTCATCGAGTGCCGGCCCTTGATGAACGAGTAGTTGACCTTCGGATTCCAAACCGTTGGATGCTGCCATTGCGGATTCGTCGCCTGCCGGCCGAGATCCGAGAAACCGCTGATCCCTTGCCGCGTCAATCCACCTGTCAATCGCGGATCTTCGCTTAACCCCGTGATGCCAGGGAGCGACCGCATCGACGGCCCGCCCAGTCCGAACGGCTCCTTGCCGGCGTTGGTGCGCGATACGCCGAACCGCACCTCGAGCAGCGAAGCCGGCGTGAGCGCATTCGTCCAGCCCGTTGCGAGCGATTGATTGAGCACGCGCAGGAAACCGTTGCCTTCGCCGCCCGACGGCCCCGGAATCTCCGGCTGTTGGAAGATGTTCGACTTGCGGTGCGACGCACGCACAAACGCCGTCATGCGCGAGTTGATCTGCCCGTCGAGCTTCAGATCCATCTTGTCGTTGTTGTTCTTGTCCGAGCGCAAATTCACGAAGTTGTTCGCGCGCGCGGTGTTGTTGTTCGGCGCGGGCAAGTTGCTCAGCACCGTGCGCGCGAATGGCGTGATCGCGGTCGCCGGGATCGGCGTGTTCGCCGGGTACAGAGCGCCCGTCAGCGGATTCGTTACCGGAATGTTGAACGTCGCCGTGCGATCGGCCATCGTCGGCAGGGTGCGGAACTCCGTGAACTTCTGGCGCTCGCGGAAGCCTTCGTAGTTCGAGAAGAAGAACGCCTTGTTCTTGACGAGCGGCCCGCCCAACGTAAAGCCAAACTGATTGCGTTGAAACACCGGCTTGCCGGTTGCAGGCTTGAAGAACCCGACCGCGTTCAATTCCGTGTTGCGCAGATATTCCCACGCCGTACCGTGAAACTCGTTGGAGCCCGACTTCATCGTCGCGTTGATGATCGCGCCCGACGATCGCCCGAATTCGGCGCTCGGATTCGAAGTCACGACTTTGAATTCGCCGACGGCATCGGGTGTGAGTTGGACGACCTGATTGCTGAAGCCCTGATTCGACGTACCGTAGGCATTGTTGTCCATGCCATCCATCAGAAAGTTGTTGAAGATCGATCGCTGCCCGTTCACATTGAACGAGCCCTCGCGCGGCGGATTCGCGTTGGCGTAATCGGGCCGCACGCCCGTCGTCAACAGCGCGAGATCGGCGTAGTTGCGGCCGTTGAGCGGCAGATCGACGATCTGCTTGCGCCCAACAACACGCCCGCGGTCCGATGAATCGGACTCGACAGCGATAACGCCCTCGGTTACATTGAGCGACTCGGTGACTTGGCCGACTTTCAGTGAAAAGTCCAAACGTTGCCGCGCGTTCACGTTGACGCTGACATCATCGGCATTCGCCGTCGCGAAGCCCACCTTCTGCGCCGTGATTTTATACTTGCCGATCTTGACGTTGAGAAACAGGTACTCGCCGGCCTCGTTGGTCGATGTTGCGCTCTGAATGCCCGTCTCGACATTGAGCAGTTTAATCGCCGTGCTGGGAACTACGTTGGACGATTGATCTCTGACCGTACCGAGCACGACCGCCGTGTCAAACTGCGCAAAGGCGCAAACCGCGAAGGATAGGAACGCGAAGCGTGGAAGCATAGGTGTACCGAAGGTAACATGGCGCTATTTCAATCCCGTGTCAAGGGGGTGAATTGCCAATGTTCATCCCCTCCACGACGCTTCCGGCGCGCTGATCCGTACCACTGTCGGCGCCGGCTCGGCCGATCGCGCGGCGCCCGGTTACGATCTCACCCTCGCAAAGCTCCGCCGGCACCGGGATCGCGATGTCATTCCCTATCTCTGGGCCGCTCAGTTGGACGGCAACCCCGTGAATCCCACCCGGTTCTTCGGAGACTTCGACCGCCCCTTGGTACACCAGGGCAAGCACCTCGACATGTACGTCGAGGTCCGCCCCGCGTTCGGCCCGGACCGCCGCGAGTTCCCACCCGGCGTGTGCATCACCCCCAAGTAGCCGTCTCGCGGTACACTGACGGGAAAGCCCGGCAAACAAAAAGCGAAGACGCGTGACCATCGACGAGCAGATCCAGGAACTCCGCCAGCGCGTGGCCATCACCACCGCCCGCGTCGACCGCGAAATGGCGGAGCGCCCCAAGCTGCCCCCCTGCCTCATCGAGGACCACGTCAACGGCATCGAAGTCGTCACCCCCGCCGGACGCCACTTCGAATCCAACCTCTCCTACGACCGCCGCAAACGCCACGGCACGATGGAAATCGGCGCCCTCCTCGACCTCCCCCACGACCTGCTCGACGGCATCTCCGAAGGCGAAATCGCCGCCGCGCCCCCGGAATCGTGGGCCTTCCTCGACACCGAAACCACCGGCCTCGCGGGTGGATCCGGCACCTGCGCCTTCCTGGTGGGCGTCGGCCGCATCACCCCGGACGGATTCCAAGTCCGCCAGTTCTTCATGCGCGACTACGGCGAAGAATCCAGCCAACTGCACGCTCTCTCGGAATCGCTCGCAGACGTGCAGGTGCTGGTCACCTACAATGGCAAATCGTTCGACGTGCCTCTGCTCGAAACCCGCTACCGCATGTCGCGCCGCAAACCGCCGTTCTCCTCGATGGCTCACCTCGACCTGCTTTACGGCGCCCGCCGCCTCTGGCGCCTGCGCTTTGAAAGCTGCCGCCTGGTGGAGCTGGAGTCCCGCATCCTCGGCCATGAGCGACTGGACGACGTCCCCGGGATGCTCATCCCCACCATCTACTTCGATTATGTGCGAACCGGCCGCGCCGCCCGCCTGGCCCCGGTGTTCCTGCACAACGCGCTCGATATCGTGACGCTGGCGTGCCTGACCGGAATCGTGCCCTGGGCCTTTCGCGATCCCACCGCCTGCGATCTGCCGCACGGCGCGGAGATGGTGTCGCTGGCGCGTTGGCTGCGCGGATCGGGCCGGCTGGATCAGGCGTGCGGACTGTTCCGCAAGGGTCTCGAACGTCCGCTGCCCGACGATCTGATGTTCCGGTCCATGTGGGATTTGGCCGAGGTCGAGAAGAAGCTGAAGCGGCACGACGCGGCGGCGGCGCTGTGGGCGGACCTGGCCCAATGCCGCAACGCCCACCGCGTGGACGCCCTCACCGAACTCGCCAAGCACTACGAGCACCGCGAAAAGAGCTTCGCCATGGCGCTCGAGTTCACCGAGGCCGCGCTGGCGCACGCCGATACGCCCGAACTGCGCAACCGCCGCGAGCGCCTGCGGCGGTTGGCGAACGCACCCCGGCCGGAGCGGCTGCTCGATCTCGCCGCCGGTGGCTGATTACTTCCGCTTCACCCTATCGTAGAGCGCCCGCGCCACCTGCTTGCCTTGATCGAGCGCGTCGCGATAGGCGTCCTTGCGCTCGTCCTCGGTGAAGCCGTAACCCACCCGGTACAGGCGCTCGAGCGAACGGCCTTCGACGTAGGTCGCCGCGAACGCGATCCCAGCCTTGGGAATCACGCCGCCCCCCATCGGGATCTTGCCGATCAGTTGCCGCGCCAGCGCGCGCCAGCCGAGCGCCCCGGCAATGATCGAGGCGACCTCGGTCTTCTGCTCCCGGTATCCCACCGGCCGGCCGCTCGCCGCCGCCAGCAGGAACGCCATCCGCACCTGATTCACCGAGAGCACCGCCGTGTCCGACATGGCCTCCGGGATCGCCCACGGAATCGCGAAGCCGGGCGCTATGTCGGGCAGCGCGGTGGCGATCGAAAACAGCGCGTTTTCCTTGGAAACCTTGTAGACGATCGCCTCCGAGACCGGCCCGAGGAACGGTCCGAACAGCCGCGCGAGCGGCAACGACAGCTCCGGGCGCGCCTCCAATATGTCGGCGGCCAGCCGCCCCGGCTTGTCCGGCCGGAAGACGTAAGACCCGCGGGGCCGATGCATTCCCTCCTCGACGATGTCGAGGTCGAACTCGCGGGGCGCATCCGCGTCGTCGGCCCGGAACACCGTGTTCAGAGCCTCCTGGCGCCGGTCCTTCGACATCCGGCGCGGAACCAGGAAATCCTCGATCTGCGTGTAACCCTCGCCGCCGGACGCGGTCAACCGGATGTCCACGCGCCGCGCGGCCTGCTCGCGCACCTCCGCTGGATTCAGTTGTTCGATCGCCTGCCGGACTTGTTTGAAAATCGCAAGAGCCATCGCGCCTTTCGCCGTTCTCCTCAACCGATCAATGCGGCGGCATCGCGCCCCGCCGGCGGAACAGCACTCGCGGTTCCCTACGCCATTCTACCGCTAGCCCCACACGCTCCACCGGTATAGCAGATGCGAAATACCGCAGGATGGTTTCGGTCGTCGGGTGAAACTCGAGCGCCGGGGCTACCAGCAGAAGCCGCGGCGGATCGGCCGAGATCGCTTTGCCGGCGAAATAGCCCATGCGTTCGAAGTCCCCTGCGCGCTGATGCCACCGCACGCGCATCCAGTAGTCGAGCGCCTGGATGGGCAGCCGCGGCTCGGGCGTCACCTTCAACTCGATCACTGCCAGCCGCCCGCCGCGGTCGATCGCCAGCAGGTCCATGATGCCGCGCTCCACTCCCGCCAACGCCGGAACCTGCCCATACACCGGCGCCGGACAAAGGTGCGCGTCGATCGTGGCGAGATTGCGCCGCACCTGCCGCTCGAGAATCGCCTCGGGCAGCGTGGGATCGCGGGGAGGATCGGGCAAGGCTCCTGGCGGATCGACGCGCGTGTCGAGGTTGCCGTGTTGCGCGGGGTCGATCTGCTCTTCCCAGCCCTGCTCGTCGTAGGTGAAGACGGCGACACGGGTGGCATGGGGATCCAGCCAACGGAGCCGCAGGCACGTGGTTCGGTCCTCGCCGGCGGGCACGAACAGCGCCAGACCCTCGATCGAGGTTCGATGCTCGCGATGGCGCAGGTAGTCGAGCCAGATCAAGGCAGCCGTGAGCAGTCCATCCGCCGCGGCGGGGCCCGGCGGCGACGCCATTGCCGCCCACCCGCTTCCGCCGCGCCGCGCCAAAGCGCGCGGGTAGACAGGTGACAGTGTGTGCTCGAGGTCCATCTCGACCGTGACGTCGCCGATGCGCCATCCGGGGAACTGCCGCGCCAGCCACCTGCGGAACTGCTCCCGCAGCACCGCCCGCGCCGCCTTTCGTCCCGTGGTCTCGCGGCCAGGTCGAGCCTCGTCCACGATGATCAGCGGCGCCGCCGTCTTGCCGAACCGCTCGGCGGCCAGTTCCAGCCTGCCATGCCCGGCGCGCGTGACCGCCGTCACACGGCGCGTCAGCGTCTTCGATTCGTTCCACGCTTGTATCAGAATCCGCGTACCGGCGGGCTCGATCGAGAAGCTCCCCTCGGTGAGCGGAACCGGCTCCTCGCCCGGTTCGATCAGCACCGGCGCGACGGAACGGCCGACAAAATCGCGGATGACGGAAAGCAGTTCCTGGGTCACCTATTATGAAAGTGCATGCTAAAGGAAAATCTCTCAGCGGTGGAAGAAAGAATTTTGAGGGCATGCCAGCAGGCGGGGAGGAATAGGCAGGAGATCACCCTGGTGGCGGTCACCAAGGTATTCCCTGCCGATGTCCTCCTCGAGGGATACGAACTCGGCCTCCGCGACTTCGGCGAGAACTACGTACAGGAATTCGAAGGCAAAGCACCGCTGACCGGCGGACTCGCCGGCGCGCGATTCCACCTCATCGGCCATCTGCAGTCGAACAAGTCGCGCAAGGCGGCGGAGCTGTTCCACGTGATCCAGACCGTGGACTCGCCCAAGCTCGCCCGGCGCTTGAACGAACCCGGCAAGCCGCTGGACGTGATGATCGAGGTGAAGACGAGCGGCGAGGAATCCAAGGAGGGAGCCTCCCCGGAGGAGATCCCGGCGATCGTGGACGCGATCGCGGCCTGCCCCAACCTGCGGCTGCTCGGCCTGATGACGATGCCTCCCTGGTCGGACGAGCCGGAAACCACTCGCCCCTACTTCCGCCGCCTGCGCGAACTGGCCGAACGGCTCGGCCTGCGCAATCTGTCGATGGGCATGTCCCACGACTTCGAGGCCGCCATCCAGGAAGGCGCCACGCACATCCGCGTGGGTACAGCGCTGTTCGGCAAACGCAAGAAGCCGTGAAGGCCGCCTACTTCTCGCCGATGCCGCCCGCGCGAACGGGGGTAGCGGACTACAGCGCCGCCTTGGTCCGGGCGCTACGCCAGTTCGTGGAAGTGGAGGTCAATCCCAGGTCGGCGCGGGGTATCCCGATCTACAATTTGGGGAATAATCCGCTGCACCGCGAGATCCACCACCGGGCCTGCGCCGAGCCGGGCATCGTCATCCTGCACGACGCCGTGTTGCAGCACTTCCACCTCGGGTACAACGATCGTGACCGGTACGTATCCGAATTCGTTTACAACTATGGCGAGTGGGCGCGCGGCCTCGGCGGAAGCCTCTGGGAGCACCGCGCCGCCTCCGCGCACGACCCGCTCTACTTCCGCTATCCGATGCTCAAGCGTGCCGTGGAAGGAGCGCGAGCCGTGGTGGTCCACAATCCGGCCGCGGCGCGGGCCGTCCGCGAACACGCGCCACACGCTCGGATCGAGGAGATCCCCCATCTGTTCGAACCTCCCGGCTCGGCGGACATCGCGGACCTTCCGCCCGGTAAGACGCGGTTCGGCGTGTTCGGCTTCCTGCGCGAGTCCAAGCGCCTGATGGCCGTGCTCCACTGCTTCCATCGCCTGCGCAGCGTACGGAGCGACATCGAACTGGTGGTCGCGGGCGAATTCGCGTCGGACGATCTGGACCGCGCGGCGCGGCCGTACCTGGAACACGCCGGAGTCGTCCGCGTGCCGTACCTGCCCGAAGAGGACTTCTGGAAGCTGGCGCGCGCGGTGGACGTTTGCGTCAACCTTCGATACCCGCTTGCGGGCGAAACCTCGGGAATCGCCATTCGCCTGATGGGAATCGGCAAACCGGTGATCGTCACCGAGGGCGAGGAATATGCCCGTTTTCCGGAGGCGGCCTGCCTCCGCGTGGACGCCGGAGCCGCCGAGCGCGAGACGCTGCTCGCCTTCATGATGCTGCTGGCGGACGATGCCACGCTCCGCTACAGGATCGGCGAAGCGGCGGCCTCACACGTTCGCACCCATCACGCCCCGGCGATCGCCGCACGCATGCTGGCCGATTTGATGAACTTTACGTAACCCCCCTCAGCCGCGGTCGCGCCAGTACGACTAGGGGGGCAGTGCTATTCCTATTCAAACCACCCTGGCCCATGTGGCCGGGATCTTCTCGCTTTTCGGAATCGGGGCGGCCCAAACCGTCACGATCCACCAAGCTTCCCAGGAGTCCATGGCGGTGGACGCGGACTCCAACAGCCCCGCCTACTGGCGCGGCGGCCAACTGCACCTGATCAACTCCACCGGCATTTCGCTTCTCACCGTGGCCGCGAATCAGTTCTACTTGTGGGAAGGGGAAACCGAGTTCGTCTCCATCGTACCCGGCGACAACTTGCCAGCCTGGATCGAATCGGTCCACCTGGAAGACGAGGACACGCTCTGGGCCTGGTATCACAACGAGCCGGGCGGCCTTTGTCCGGGCAACCACTTGACGGCGCCGCGCATCGGCGCGCTGGTCTCCTACGACGGTGGCCGGACCTACAGGGACCTCGGCATCGTGCTCGAATCCGGCGATCCGCTCGATTGCGGCGCCGCCAACGGATACTTCGCGGGCGGCCACGGCGACTTCAGCGTGATCGTGCAGGACGGCTACTTCTACTTCCTGTTCGGCAACTACGGGGGCGCGGATCAGGGAGTCGCCACGGCCCGGATGGCCTGGGCGGATCGCGAGGCGCCCGCCGGCCGCGTGTGGAAGTACCGCGCCGGAGAGTGGTCCGAGCCCGGCCTCGGTGGCAAGGTGACGTCCGTCTTCCCCGCTACGGTTCCCTGGGGCCGCCCGAACACGGACTCGTTCTGGGGGCCGTCGATTCACTGGAATCACTACCTCGAGCGCTACGTCGTCCTGATGACGCGATCGTGCTGCGCCCCACAATGGCCGTCGGAGGGCATCTACGCGGCCTTCGCGGACGACCTCTCCGATCCCGGCGGCTGGTCCAAGCCCCAGCGCATCCTCACACCGGCCCAGACTGGCTTCGGCCCCGTCTGGTATCCGCAGGTGTTGGGGCTCGACTACGGCGAAACCGACACCTACGCGGGCCGCGTGGCGCGGCTGTACATCAAGGGCGTGTCGCACTGGGAAGTCGAGTTTGCGCCATAATGGCTCGCATGAGACTTCTCCTTGCCGCGGCTCTGCTGCTTCCCGCGTTCGGACGCGAACCCCTGGCGCAGCGCATCGCGCACACCGACCCATCGAAGTTCCGCCACATCAAGCGCGTCCACGCCGGAGCGGGCGAACTCCACTACATGGGGCTGTTCGACGCGCAGACCTTCAACACGAACTTCATCTTTCTCCATCGCGGCGTGTTGGCGCCCGGAGGCGGCATCGGCCATCACTTCCACAACCACATGGAAGAGATGTTCGTGATTTTCGACGGCGAGGCCCAGTTCACCGTGAACGGGCGGACGTCGCTGGTGCAGGGACCGGCCGGCGCTCCCTGCCGCATGGGGAGTTCCCACGCGATCTACAATCCCACGGACAAGCCCGTGCAGTGGATGAACATCGCCGTGGGCAGCATCAAGGGGAAGTACGACGCCACCGATCTGGACGACGACCGCGTGGGCGTTCCGTTGGACCCCAAGCCCGTGTTCATCACCATGAAGCTCGAGCCGAACCGGCAGGCCAAGGTAACGGCGATGCACGGCGGCAAGGGAACGGTGTCCTACCGGCGCGTATTGACGCCAGAGGTGTTCTACACCAACTGGTCCTACGTGGATCACGTCACCATCCCGGCCGGGGCGTCGATCGGCAAACACGCCAAGCAGGGTGTGGAGGAATTCTGGTACGTGATCTCCGGCGAAGGCGTGGCCCGCGTGGGCAACGAAGAGGCGCGGATCAAGGCGGGCGACGCCGTGCCGGTGTTTCTCGGCGAAGCGAAGTCGTTCGAAAGCGCCGGGGCGGGCGATCTGCAAATGATGGTGGTGGGAGTGGCTCGCACCAAGTGGGTGCTGGACTAGCGCGCGGGATACGCCGCGAACCGCCGGATGCGCGGAGCCGCCGCCTCTACCGCGGGAAACCGGACGATCCGCTTTGTGGACCCGCTCGCCCTACCCGATCTCCTCCATGATTTCGGCATGACCGGTTGCGGCGTCGGGAACTTCAGGCGCTCGCCGGCAACGGCCGCGATGGACCGGGAGAACCGCCGCGCGATCTCCTTCGCCGAACTGGCGGAAATTGGCCGATGCGCTCTTGCTGCTGCTTGATCTCTTGGTCTGTTGCAGCCGATTGCTCCCGCAACCGCTCCAGTTCCTGCGTCAGCCACTCGATCGTGAGAGCTCGGCCGACTCTCCCACTGCTGGGGAGTCCACGCCTCCTGCTCGCATTCATCCACTCCGCGGTACCCGAACTGCTCGGAAATGTCCAGCAAGATCAGGGGCCGGAACCGTTACGATACCATGGCTCATATGGAGGTTGCGCCCGAAATCCTGCGTTGGGCCGTGGAGCGTTCCGGCAAAAAACCGGAGATGCTCGAGCGGAGGTTTCCAAGGCTCAACGCGTGGCTGGAGCGCGAGTCCGCGCCCACGTTCCGGCAACTGGAAGATTTCGCCGCCGCCACCTACACGCCGTTTGGGTACTTCTTTCTCGCCGCGCCGCCGGAAGAACCTCTTCCGATCCCGGACTTTCGCACGCGGCGCCCAGAGGCGTTGAGACGGCCGAGCGGAGACCTTCTCGACACGATTTACCTGTGCCAGCAGCGGCAGGCTTGGTTCGAAGAGTTCGCGCGCGAGGAGCGCTTGGACCCGGTGCGTCTGGTGGGCTCCCTGACGAGGACCACGGCGACCGCGGATGCGGCACGAATGATCCGGGACGCCATTGCCTTCGATCTGGAGCAGCGCAGACTGGATCGCACCTGGGCCGAGGCCCTGCGTCGCATGATTCAGTCGGTCGAGGACGCGGGCATCCTGATCATGGTCAGCGGGGTGGTGGGAAGCAACACGCACCGGAAACTCGACCCGAATGAGTTTCGCGGGTTTGCGCTGGCGCATCCGCATGCGCCGCTCGTCTTCGTCAACGGCGCTGATTCGAAGTCCGCGCGGATGTTCACCATCGCCCATGAACTGGCGCATCTTGCGCTGGGCGAA
The DNA here is from genome assembly GCA_005808475.1 of Acidobacteriota bacterium. Taxonomy (GTDB): domain Bacteria; phylum Acidobacteriota; class Terriglobia; order Bryobacterales; family Bryobacteraceae; genus SYLY01. The sequence continues at coordinate 36,913 of SYLY01000099.1, read as the reverse complement.
TCGGCGCTCTCCGATGCCGAGGCATCTGCGTTTCCCGATGAAGCGACCGAGCGCTGGTGCAACCAAGTGTCGGCCGAGGTGCTGGTACCGCTGGCCGTCCTCGAGCAGGAGTTGCAGGCGGGGGAAGTCGTAGCGGACGCGACGGCACGGCTCACGCGCCGATTCAAGGTAAGCAGCCTCGTCATTCTCCGCCGCATGTGGGAAGCCGGGGCATTTCGGAGCCGCGAGCAGTTTTGGGCTGAATACAGGAAAGAGGTGGAGAAGCTAAAGGAAGTGGCTCCCGCCGCCACCGGGGGTGGCGACTTCTACCGGACGCTCGGCGCGCGCGTCAGCCACCGGTTCGAACATGCCCTGGTCGCAAGCACTTTGGGCGGCCGGACCACGTTCCGGGAAGCCATGCGCCTGCTCGGGTGCAAGAGGGTCATGACATTCGACAGCCTCGCGCGGAGATTGGGGTTCAGTGGCTAATGGCCTACTTGCTCGACAGCAATGTCCTGATCACGGCGAAGCGTGTCCACTACGGGTTCGACTTCTGTCCGGGATTCTGGGATTGGATCGTCGCGGAGCACAGGGTTGGCCGGGTCTACAGCATCGAGCGCGTCTATGACGAATTGAAGGACCAGCAGGACGACTTGGCCGAATGGGTGAAGGCGTTGCCGGGAACGTTCTTCTTGTCGCCCGATGCGGCGACGGTCCCGCACTTTACCGCCGTGAGCACCTGGGCATCGAGCCAGAACTATAGGACACCTGCCATCAACGAGTTTCTGCAAACGGCCGATTTCCATCTCGTGGCGCAAGCCCGCCAGGGCGGGCACGCGGTAGTGACCTACGAAGTGCCAGGTGGCTCCGTGAATCGGGTCAAGATTCCAGACGCTTGCCTTGGCCTGGGCTTGGGGAGTGTGCTGCCTCACGAAATGTTACGGCGCGAGCGGGCGAGGTTTGTCCTGGGAGTGGGCGTATGAAAACGATCAGCGAATACGCCTTTGAGACGGTGATCGAGAAGGAACTGCTCGAAGGCGGATACAATGCGGTTCCGGCGGGCAGCTTTGGCCGTGAGGATGCCATCTTCCCCGTGGAGGTGCTGGCGTCATCCGCGAAACGCAGCCCGAGGAGTGGCGGAAGTTGGAAGCTCTGCTCGGAGACAGGACCAGCGATCAGGTGCTGAGCGGCCTGTGCAAGTGGATGGATTCCGAAGGGCCCGCTCGCCACCTTGCGGCACGGCTTCAAGTGCTACGGGCGGACGCTGCGCGTGGCCCACTTCTAGGCGGCGCGTGAACTCAATCCGGAACTCGACGCGCGGTACGCCGCAAATCGCCTGGGACTCACCCGCCAGCTTCACTACTCGCTGGATTCGGAGATAAGGTTGGCCTCGCTGCATGACGCCGAGGCAGTGCGCTACAAGCAGAGCTTCGACCGGTACATCCGGTGGCCTTCTTTGGGTTGCCCCGCGAGAAAACTAGTCGCCGAACGAACTGACTTCTTCCATCTTGGCGGCCGGCTTCGGCGGCGGCGCGATCAGGCTGTCGATCGACACGAAGCCGCCTTCCGGCTGCTGTTCCTTCAGCACCACGGGAGCGGCAGCGTCAGAAGATCGCCTTCAGCGACATCTGGATCGTGCGATTGCCCGACGCCGAGTTGATCTGGCCGAACGTAGGCGTGTCGAACGTGAGCCCCGGACTCCCGAGCAACGGATGGTTGAACGCGTTGAAGAAGTCCGAGCGGAACTGCACTTTCAGCCGTTCGGGCAGCACGGCGAAGTTCTTGAACAACGACAGGCTCTGCGTGGCCGCCGCGGGTCCGCGCAGTATGTTCCTGCCGGCGTTGCCGTAGGTGTAGCGGGCGGGCAGCGCGAACGCCGCGGTGTTGAACCAACGCAGACGGCTCTGCCCGGCCAGGCCCGCGTCGCCCACCAGATTCGGACGCTGCTGGCTGCCGCTGTTGTTCGCGTTGTCCACGGCCAGACCGGGCGTCAACGGAAGTCCGCTCCGCCAGTTCAGGATGCCGCTGGTCTGCCATCCGCCGGCGATCAGGTTCACCGCGTAGTTGCGTGGCTTGAACGGGATCTCGTAGATGAACGTGGCGTTGGCGATATGCGTCAGATCGTAGCTGGACACGCCGCGCTCGGCGGACAGATTGTAGGGCTGCTGCAGATTGCACCCTTCCGCGCCGATGTAGCCCGAACACGCCAGATCGATCGACTTGGAGAACGTGTAGTTGAACGAGAACGAGAGTCCGTTGTGGAACCGTTGCTCGATCTTGGTTTGCAGCCCGTGATAGTCGGATCTGCCGCTGTTGTCGTTGGTGCGGAACACCAGCATGTTCGGGTACGGGACGCGTTCCGGCGCCCGCGCGTTGCCGGCGGCGAGAACGGTGGAATAGTTCGTCAGGCCGCAGCATTCGAGCGTCCGGCCTTTCGCTCCGACATAGGTGACCGACGCCGCCAGACGGTCGCTGAACTGGCGCTCCACCGACACGTTCCACTCGTGGACGTAGGGCGTCTTGAAGAAGCGGTTGAGATGATAGCCGGCCGAGGGGAACGGATTCGGACGGTCCACCCGGTCCGGCAGACCGCGGAACGGCCGGTCGATGAACACGGTGGGAACCGTCGCGTTCAGGGTGTCGGTGGATTGAAATGTGGAATGCGGCCATGCGTTGCGGTTGCCCTGCGCGATCTGCAACCAGCCGGCGAACATCTCGTAAAACGTGGACATGCCCGCGCGAACCACCGTCTTCTGGGTGATCGAGTAGGCCGCGCCCAGCCGCGGAGAGAAGTTGTTCCAGTCGGGATCGACGAAGCCGCGCCGGACGTTGGGACCTTGGAAGATCGCGCCGGGGATATTGATGGGACCGTCGAGCAGCCATGCTCCGGTCGTTCGGTCGAAGCTCCCCATCGTTCCGCTTCGCGACAGGAAGTTCCCGTTCTTGTCCCAGCGGACGCCGTAGTTGAGGCTCAGCCGGCCGTTGACCCGGAAGGTGTCGGAAAGGTGGATAGCGTACATCCAACCATGAGCGTCGATGTCCGGATTTCCCAGCGGACGGGTGGCGTTGGATGGCACGCCTAGCAGAAAGCTCGCCAACGGCTGGCCGGTGCCCGCCGGCGCGGCCGGATTCTGCGTCGGCTGCGCGGTGAAGTTCAGCGTCTGCGAGATGCCGCTGGTGTAGTAGTCGAAGTGCATCAGATTGAAACCGGCTTTGAAGGAGTGCCGGCCGATTGTCTTCTGCAGGTTCACCGCGCCGGAGTGCGGGAAGTTGTCGGTGGGTGAGTAGCCTGTCCCAACCAGGCCCGCGTAGTTCTGAATCCCATAGCCCGGGAACAGCGCGCGATCTGGAATGCGCGTCGAGAACGCGTCTGAGTTATACGAGTCGGCGAAACCGATGAACTCCGACACCTTCTCCACGTTCCGGTACGAATTGTCGGAGCGGTTGCGGTTGTAGCCGTATCGCACCGTGAGCAGCGTGGTGGGCGAGATGATGCGATTCCATTCAGCGCTCCAGTTGCGAACGTCGCTCACGCCCAGCGTGATCACCGGCGAGATGCCCACGTTTTCCGACGAGGCGTCCGACCGCGTGGACCGCAGCGACACGCGGTCCTTTTGCGACAACGTGTGATCCACGCGGAACACCCAGATTCCGGTGTCGCTCTTGTTGGGCCCGGTCACCAGATAGTTGTTCACCGTGCCCGCCAGCGTGAAGTTGGGAAGCGGCGAGAAGTCGGCGAGATAACGCGCGGCGATGCGGTGGAAACGAGCCGCCGGAACCTGTCCGCCCGGGAACGGATCGCGCAGGAACGCCGTGGGCCGCGCCGGATCGGAGCGCGTCGAGTACGGGTCGAACACGGCCGTTCCGGCGAAGTTGCCCGCCCGCTCGGCGGCGTTGGCGACCCGCGTGATGCTCGACGACGAGGCGCGGTTCTTCACGCCTTCGTGGCTGACGAAGAACCACGTCCGGTCCTTGCCGTTGTAGACCTTGGGAATCAGCAGCGGCGCGCCCACCGAGAATCCGTAGATGTTGTTACGGAACTTGGGCACGGTGGGCTGGAACGTATTGCGTGCGTTGAGCACGTCGTTGCGGAGAAAGTCGTAGGCCGTGCCGTGAAGCCGGTTGGTCCCGGCTTTGGTCGAGAGATTGACGTAAGCTCCCGACGCGCCTCCGAACTCGGCGTCGTTGTGGACCGACTCCACGCGGAACTCCTGGATCGAGTCGAGCGGCGGCGAAACCGATATCTGGCTGCCCGCCAGGTTCGAGTTGATCACGCCGTCGGCGAGGTACAGATTGCTGCGGTTGCGCTGGCCTTGCACCGCCGGCCCCGCGCCTCCCTGCGACACGTCAACGTTGGCGACGCCCGGAGTGAGCGCGATCAACTGCGTGAAGTTGCGGCCGTTGAGCGGCAGATCGAGCACCTGGCGCGATTCCATCAACGTCCCCACGGTGGAGTTGGTGGCATTCACCAGCGGGGCCTGCGCGGTGACATCCACCACCTCCGTGGTCTGGCCCACCTGCATCCGCAGGTTCAGGTTGGCCGACTGGTTCACGGTCAGTTCCACTTCGCGCTCCAGCGTTTTGAATCCCTGCGCCGTGGCGGAAACGGAGTACCGCCCGATCGGCAGCGTCAACAGGTTGTAACGGCCATCGTTGTCGGTCCGCGCGGAGAAGCCGCGATTGGTGTCGACGTGCCGCGCGGCGACGTCCACGCTGGGGATGATGGCGCCGCTGGGATCGGTGATGACGCCGGAGAGCGACGCCGTGGACGATTGGGCGTGGACCGCCGCCGATGCGAGGACCGCGAATGCAAGCAGCTTCATGAGGGGCTGCGAAGACTCTATCGGTCCGCGCGAAAGATGTCAAGGCTTCAGACTCGCGCTGTCAGCGGTCTTTAGAAATGTCCCCATCCCGCGGCGTTAGCTAGAAGTGTCCCCTTCTTCTTCGTAGCCAGTTTGGAATTTCCGGAGCCTCGGCCCGGGGCGGAGTCTGCATGGCCTTGGCCGGGCGCTTAGAGTTCCGCAAGGTTCAGCGGGCGCCGCCGAGGTACACCTAAAGCGCCAAAGAGCCCTTCAGCCAGCTTGATTCGTGCTGTCCATGCGGCCGCGACTTCGCTACGCGAATGGTTAACTCCGCGTTAGGACCACTATCTGTCATATCTGTCATGATCGACTCCCCCTCACGCTGGGCAAAACACGCGGCACAGTAGCTTTGCTAGCGCTTCCTGATCGGCGCTTGAACAGACTCCAAGCCGGCGAACAATATCGGCCTTGGACAGAACGGTAAGTTTGTGCACTCGCACCATCGAAGGAACATTGAGACCAGCCGGCTGCCAGTCCGCGACGGCCAAGTCAAACTCGGACGCCCTCGGCTGAGACGTGATCGGCGCAGCCACGAAATCCTCGTCACCCGGATCCATCAGGACAAGCGCGGGCCGGATCTTCGAGCCCGGAGCCTGATGAAACTGCATGCGGATCAATACGACTTCAGCGACCTGGAGTTTCATTGATGAGTTGATCGTAGATAACGTCCTCGGCGCCGTAGGCTTCTTCGAATCTCAGCCGCCCGGCTGCACGCCACGCCGTGTCGGCCGATCCGGCCTCCCACATTACGACGACCTTCAGTTGCTGCCCCGCCGGGATTTCTCGAAGAAACTCAGCCGGAAGAACGATCTCCCCGCCTTGGCTCATCGTGGCTTCAAACTCGACAGCTTTCGTATGGCACCTCCAGTTTCATAATGGCATACGCCAATTGAACCCGCAAAACGGCGCGGTGTTTAGCGGCCAGCGGGTGATCACGAACTGGCTTTGGAGGGTGCTTGGGGAGTGCGGACCCTGCCATTGCTGGAATTGTTCCACAGGGTCAGGCGGGAGCTGGGAGCTTCGAGGCGGCCTTGCGGTGTCGATCTGTCGCCCACCGGATTCAGCGTCTGTCCGCAAGGCTGCAACGATGAGCCCCACTACCGCACGAAAGCACTTCATGGACTCCTCCGAATCGCGTATTGGGCAGGGAATGCCGGGATCGTCGTTGAAACCATGTTCATGATGCAGCCCCGCGGTCCGCCATCTTCGAGCCATTCATGAAAGCCTCCGTCCATCCGCACCAGATCCCCGAAGTGCTCGCGCCGCTCCCGTCTCTGCCGATGCTGACGCGCCTTTCTCGCACTTCTCCATAATCCCTCCGCTACCACCGCCTGATCGTCGTCACCGGCAACTCAACCCCGTCCTCGCTTGCCAAGTGCTCAGTCGCCAGCGTCGGCCCGAACCGCTTGCCCACTTCACCGGAATATTTCTGGCCGATCTGTCGCACCACCTTCCGACGTAGCTCCTTGGGCTTGGCCCGATTGCAGGTTCGTCCGGCGCTGCCATGCACGAGCCCTACCGCACGCTTCTTCTTGTATTGCTTCCATAACCGCTTGGCCTGACGGTAGCTCATCTCCAGCCGGTCGGCCTCTTGCACCAGCGTCCAGGCCCCACTCTTCACCTGCGCCAGCAACGTTGCTCACCTCGGTTCCTGCTCGCTCATCGCTGTTCTCGCCATTTCCGCCTCCCTTGGAGGTCTTCAGCCTCTAGGGGACATTTCTAATGAACGCCTATGGGGACATTATCGAAAACTCGCACCAGGTTTCAGCTTCGCGCGCGCCTCGATACTGGCCGCCAGAGCCTCGATCAGAAGGTGGCCCTCGCGAGCCGCCGCGTGCGCCTGCTCCGTCAGATAGCGCCTTGCCAACGCGTCTTCGCGAGCATCGAGCAGCACCTGAGCCGTTCGCTCCACCGCCGGTTGCGAGGCAAGTTGCCGGCGATCGAACGCCGCCATGGCGGCGCTCACTTCCGGCAGGAATTCGTCCCGGTGCTCGTCCACCAGATAGAGGAGCCGCTTGACGGCGCGATTCACGTAGCGAGTGCCTTCCACGCTCCGATCGGCCAAAGCAATCGTCTGCCGCTCCGCCTCTCCGGCCGTGAGGTACCGGTGGCGTTGGTATTCGGGAGGAACGGACTCCACCCCCATCCGCCAAGGAACGAACGCCGCCGTGACAGGCGGACCCGGAGCGACCCACAGCGTCCGCAAATCCGGATGGATGTTCGCGCGCAGGTGAGCCACTTGGCCGTAGCCGGACGAGTCCTTGCCCGCCGCGTGCAGCAGTTCCATCGGCAGGCGCGCGTCCACCTTACCGGCAGCGCGGATCGCGGCCTCGGCCCGGCGCGCTTCCACCGCCGTAGCCTCGCTGGCCTGGCCCTGACGGGCGTAAACGTCGATGACGGGAAAGGCTTCTTTCCGTCCGGTGTGTACCAACCCTGTTGCGTCGCGAACGAAACGAAGTTCTTCGAAGCGAGGTAATCGGCGTTGTCACGGAAGTCCCGCGGCAAGTCCTGAACGTAGCCGAAGCCCGTGTACCCCCGCCAGTTCAGCCAGACATCGCCGGGACCCAACCGTTTGGCAACCCAAAGCCCCTTTCCGCCGGCGAACGTGAGTAACACCCAGCCCTCGTTCGGATCGGCGAACACGTGCGAGTTGCCGCCATAGGTGAAGTCGCCGTGCTTCTCGATGAGGTCCACCGAGATATCGATAGCCTCTCGCGCCGTCCGCGCGCGTTCGAGCGCGATGCGCGCGATGTCGCTGTAGTTGAGGCCGCGCTGCGGATTGGGAGTCGTCTCCACCAGTTCGCGCCGCGAGAACAACGCAACGTCCCGCACCGCCAAGCCGTGTTCGTTCATCCCTCCGTTGGTCAGCGGCGCGGGCAGCCCCGAGTAGTAGGAGTAATCCATCGAAATGTAGCGATGCGTCTCCGGGACCTGGGGAATGCGAATCGGTTCGCCGGGCATGCGAGAGGCCGGTCCGCCGCCGGCCGCGATCTCCGAACCGGCGGGATGCCGCCGTCGCGGAACGATCGTCAGCCAATGGCTCGACGGTTCGTCGCCGAAGCCCGCCAACAGGACGCTGCCGTCCTTGGTCAAGTCCTTGCCCACATAGACCGCCAGGCTTGCCTCGGCGGCGGGAGAAGCCGCCAGTAGTAGCAGGGCGAGGGCGATGGGATTCGGGTTCGGCATGGAGCCACCGTACCACGGGCCCGCCAAGGATCGACAATCGAAAGATGAGACACGTGACGGAGACCATCGCCGCGCGCCGCGAGCCTGTCGGCGATTTGACGGTGCTGCGGGCGCTGCCCACGCGCACCCGCCGTTCGGTGGGTCCGTTCGTATTCCTCGATCACTTCGGACCCTTCGTCGTCAAGCCCGGCCCCGGCATCCCCGCGCATCCGCACGCGGGCATCGAGGTGATCACCTACCTGTTCGACGGCGAGCAGGTGCATCGCGACTCGCTCGGAAACGAGAGCCGCGTCGGAGCGGGCGGCGCCCAGTGGCTCACCGCCGGCCGCGGGGTGATTCACGCCGAAAAGCCGGAGCCCGGCGTGTCGCTGCACGGCGTGCAGATGTGGACCTCGCTGCCGCGCGCCCGGAAGCACGTCGAGCCGCGATACCGCGCCGTGCCGGCTTCCGAGGTTCCGGACGCGCAAGTGGACGGCGCGATCGTGTCGGTGGTCGCGGGTTCCTTCGCCGGCGCCGCCGGACCCGTGGCCTTGGCGCAGCCGGCTCTCCTCGTTCGCGTGCGCTGCGGCCGCGAATGCCGGCTCCCGGTGGATCCGGCGTTCGAACTGGCGGTCTACCGCCTCTCCGGCGCGCTGGATCTGCTGTCGGCGGGAGACGCGGTGGCATTCCCACCGGGCGAGTATCTGCTGTTCGGAGGCGAGCCCGCGGAGGGGCCCCTTCTGTTCGGCGGACCGTTCGTCATGAACTCGGAAGAGCAGTTGGCGCAAGCCGGGACGGACTACCTTCGCGGCGCGATGGGGACGCTTGACGGGGTTCCGTTCTAGCCTAGCCTGGGCTAGCTGACTCCGAGGCCTGTTGCGGCGAGTCCGTCTGAAACCGGGCGTAGCTGGCGGCCGCGCGCACTTCCAGCAGGCAGGATCCAGCCGCGCGCGCCAGGCGCAGCGCTTCTCGAAGTTCGCCTTCCACCTCTTCCCGGCGGGCATCGCCGAGGTAAGCCAGAATCGCCTCGGCACGCACGCGGTGGGTTTCCGGTTCAAAGCCGCGGCCCTCCGTTTGGAGCGTAAACTCCAATGCCTGATCGCACCATCGGAGCGCTTCCTCGGCCTGTCCATCGGCAAGCAGCGCCTCGGCGAGGAGCGTCAGGCAGTAGGCGCGTTCGAGCTTCGACCCCATCTCGTCCTGGCGCTCGATACTCTTGCGGATCTCCGCGATTCCCTCGGCATGCCGGCCCATGTGAGCGAAAGCCGAGCCGCGCACCACGCGTCCCCATTCGGCGATGAGCGGCAGCCCATGCGTGCGGCCCATGATCATGGCCGGTTCCAGATACTGGCAGGCCTGTTCGTGGTCCCCCCGTGCGTGCAGAATCCATCCGACCCAAAACGTGGCGTAGCACAGGCTGTGCGGGTGCGCCAGGCGGTTGGCGAGTTCCACCGATTCGGCGGCCCGCTGCATCGCCAGGTCCAGGTGGCCCATCAAGGTCAGAAGGCGCGCCAGCATGCTGAGCGAAGTGACGTGGGGACTGAGGACATACAGGGAGCCGCGGAACTCGTGCTGGCTGACAGGAGCGATTTCGAGGATGCGCTCCAGCGCCTGGCGGGCCTCGGGCAGCCGTCCCAAAAACGCAAGCGTGGTGCCGTAGGCGTGCAACGCCTCGACGATGGCGTCCTTGTGCTGCAAGGCCTCGGCGGCCCGCCGCATTTCCAGCGCGGTCTCGAGGGCTTGGGGCAACCGGCCGCCATTGGTCTCACACGTATGAATGCCCCACAACACGGGCACCAGCCGGCGAATCTCGTTGAGCTTCAGGCATAGTTCGCGCGAACGGCGGTAGGTTCGTTCCACTTCTGGCGCCGCGTATCCGCGGGTGGACATCAGCGCCATGCCCAGCGTCAGCGAGAAGAGCATCTCCTGCTGGTCGCGTTGGCGGGATTCCGGCAGCGTCGCCAGGGATCGAAGACCTCGCTCGCAAAGCAGCGCGGCTTCCGGATAAGCGAAGACGCGGGCCGCGTTGCGCGCCGCGTGCAGGAAGTACCGCGAGGCGCTGGCGCAGTCCCTTCCCGATTCGAACAGTACGGCGAGATCGGCGGCGATGGCGCGCGACGCGTCCCCCGCCAAACCGGCGAGCACTCCGGCCACGGCGAGGCTCTGGGCCGCCCGCCGCGAGGGTGTGAGTGACGCATAGAGGGCGTTCTGGTAGAAGACGTGGACAAACCGGTATCGGACCGAGAGCGGCAATCCGGGCCGGTCTTGTTCTTCGATGGCGCGCACGAACCGGTGGACGGTTTCAAGTTCGCGCAACCGCTCCTCGACTTGGACGGGGTCGAGGCCGAGCACGCGGGCGGCGACCGCCGAGTCGAACAGCATCCCTTGAACGGCGCCCACCAGCAGGATGTTTCGATTCTGTTCCTCGAGCTGGCCGATCGTGACACCGATCATTCCATGGGCGCCGGCCGGAATCACGCCTCGAATTTCGGAAATGCTCCGGGCCAGCGTCCACCGCCCATCCTGCTCCACCAGAACCTTGCTGCCGGCGAGATAGCGCAGCAGATCCGTAAAGAAGAGCGGGTTACCCTCGGTCCGTTCGTGGATGACCGCGGAAAACTCGGCCGGGAAGGCGTGGCCGGGAAACCTCGTCGCGATGTAGCGCTCGACATCCTCTTTTCCCAGGAACGAAAGGGGAATCTCGCGGCAGAGGCCGCGGCGCTCCAGATCGAGCTTCAAGGGCAGGAACGGATGCTTGGCGGCGAGGATGGCGCCCGGCCGGTATGTGGTCAGAATCAGGATTCGGATGTTCCGGAGGCGCGCACCGAGGTAGCTCAGCAGGTCGCAGGTGGAAGCGTCGGCCCAGTGCAGGTCGTCGAGGAACAGAACCACGGGCCGCGTTCGCGAAAGCTCCTCGAAGAACGCGGCGAATTCCCGCCGCATGCGCTCCTGGGTCGATGTCCGCGCCGTGCTGTCGTCCGAAGCGTGGAAGACGTGCGCGTGCCAGACGGGCGCGGACCTCTTCAGAAGTTGTAGGACTGGCGCCGCCGCCTCGCCGCGGCATAGTCCATCCAGAGCTTCGAGAACCGGAGCGAAAGCATCCGTGTCGGCCAGCCGCTCGGAACATCGTCCCCGCGCGGTGTGCGCCAGGCCGGCGGACTGGAGTTCGGCCAGGAAGTCCTCGGCGAACGTGGTCTTGCCCATGCCTGCGTCGGCGGCGACGCCGGCCATCAGGCCGCCGCCGGAAACCGAATGGAACGCCGCTCGAAGCCGGCTCATCTCGTCTTGGCGGCCCACCTGCTCAGGGCTTTGCGGGGGATGGCCGCGCAAAGGCGCCGGCGGCCGCCTCCGCCAGTGCCACTTGGAAGCGTAGCCGCCGCGCGGCAGTTCGATGAGGATCGGGTCCGATTCCCCGCTGTCCTGGTAATACTCGGCCAGTTTCGCCCGCAAGCGGCCGGCCATGATGCGAACGATGGGATCTTCCTGCGGACTGTAGGTCTCGCCCCGTTCGAAGACCTGGACGCCGATGACGTACTCCTTCAACTCGTGGGCCGCGCCGGCGAGAGCGGTTTCCACCGAGTACCGCAGGAAGCCTCCCAGACGCTGGGACTTGGCGAAAAGCGGGTCGGCCAGGATGCGCTCCAACTGTCGGGCGACCTGTTCCCGGGACGGCTCGCCGCCGTCCGCGCTACCGTAACTTACTTCCCCGGCGACCGGCATCTCACTATAGTAGTCCTATGCCACACCCAACGGAGTGGGGACGGCGATCTCCCTACCTGGATATAGGTGGGGTGCGGAGGACGAATATGACAATTTCCTATCGGAGCGGCGGAAAAGCGATTTCGGCGGAGCTGTTCCCGCCGGTGGGCGCGGCCCGTGGCGCGGCGGTTGTGATCGCTCATGGTTCCGATGGCGTGACGGATGACCGGAACGGGCCGTGGGCAACCATGATGCGCCAGTACGGGGCGGATTTCGCCCAAGCCGGCTATACCGCGCTGCTGCCCCACTACTTCGACAAAACCGGCACGGAGCCGGGAGACGCCGCCATGCGGAGCCTGTTCCTGAATCTACCCGCTTGGCAGCAGGCATTGGCGGATGCGTTGAAACATGCCGCGGCGCTGCCAGGAGTTGGCGCCGGGCGCGTCGGACTAGTGGGCTTCTCGCTAGGCGGCCACCTGGGCCTGCGGTTGCGGGGTCAGGCGCCCGTGGTGGTGGAATTTTTCGCGCCGCATCTGACTGACATCGGATCGGTTGCGTCCGCCGCGAAGCACATACAGATCCACGATGGGACGGCCGACCCGATTGCCAACGCCGACCTGATTGCGGGCGTGCTCGGAGACGAGGGAATCGCCCCGGAGCTCCATCGATACCCTGGCGCCGGCCATGGGTTCAACGGCGCCGATCCGGACAATACCAAGGCGCGGAAGCTGTCCAGGGAACGGACGCTGCAATTCGTGGCGGACCACCTGTGAGATCCACGAGCACTTGTTCACCGGCCACGCCGGTAGGCGGGCTCTCACGCGATGCCCGGCCACCCGGCCGGTCAAGTCAATTCCAGACGGTCGCCGAAGGGAACGAGGGCGTGCCTGCCGGCACTTCCGATGGCGGCTCGGAAACGAGCCGCTTGGCCGAGCCGTGTGGATGTTCCAGAAACGCCAGCCGCGACGATTAGCTTAGGAAGGGAATAAGAAACATGCCGGAACTAGAACGAATTCCGCCTAACGAGGCGGAGATGATCGAGAAAATCGTGAAGCTCACCGCCGGACAGATGAAGACTCGGTATCCGGACAAAGACCAAATACGCCGGGGCGTTCATCCCAAGGACCATGGCTGCGTCATGGCCCGGTTCCAGGTAAAGGATTCCCTGCCGGAGCATCTACGAATCGGTGTGTTCGCGCTTCCCGGCCATACCTACGGCGCCTGGATTCGGTTTTCGAACGCCGCACTACGGATCGGGAGGGATGCGAGCACGGGCAAGGACGGAGCGGCGCAGCACGGCAGCCGTGGAATGGCCGTAAAGCTGATGGGTGTCACAGGCAATTCGCTGGTCCCCACTCATGGACCGTTGACGCAGGACTTCTTGATGATCAATCAGCCGGTGTTCGCATTCTCGAACGTCGAGGACTACCTGGCTCTGAACGAGGTCCTTTCAAGGGACGGGGACGTCAAGCCGCCGGTAGGCTTTTTCACTCGAACCATGGATGCGGCCGCGGCCCAACGAGCCAAGCGCACCCGTGAGATCATCGGCCAGATTCAAAGCGCGGAGCCTTTCCCGGCGCCTCCCTTCGCATTCCAAAAGCCGCCGGCCAGCCCCGTCGATAACCGGTACTTCAGCGGCTCTCCCTTCTTGTTCGGAGAAGACAGAATCATGAAATTCTCCGCAAGTCCCCTCGACCCGTCTAGCGCCGTTCCCAACACAGGCGATGAAGACTATCTGCGGACAGCTCTGCTCGAGCGTCTGACCGCTCCCGATGCGAAAGACATTGTCTTCGATTTTCAGGTTCAGGTGAGGGCGGCGAGCAGCCTCGATATCGAAACGGAAATCGAAGATGCCTGCGGCGAATGGAGGGAGGAGGACCATCCATTCGTGACAGTTGCGACGATCGCGATTCCACCCCAGAATTTCGATACGGACGAACGGAAGAGGTTGGGTGAAGACCTGACGTTTACTCCCTGGCATGGGATCGCCGAACATCGCCCCTTGGGAGGAATCAACCGGCTGCGGCTGGCGGTCTACGAGGCTTCGACGCAGTTACGGCACGTGCCACCCGAGCCGGCACATTACTAATCTCGCCACATGGAAGAGCTCATGCGATTTCGTGGAATGTGGCTCCGCCGCCGCTCACGCCCAGCAGGCGCCAAACACGCTCTGGGCTCACGCCGGCTTTGCATCACAGCAGCGCCCGTCCGTCAACTCTTGCGAGCAAGTTCGCGGCGTCGTGCGCCCGGACGCATGGCAACGGCGGCCCGAGGCTGTGGCTCTTCTGTTCGATCGACAGGAGAGGTAAGATGAGAACCGCGATGATCCTTCACGCCTTCACCGGCGACCCCGGATGCTGGCGCAACCGGCTACCCAACGAGATTCTCTTCACCGCGCAAAGCGACAGCGGGAACAGCTTCAGCGCCATCGTTCCCGGTGCGATGCGGGTGCAGTTACTCGCCCCGGCGTCCCGAACTCTGCCGGTGACCGCCGTCACTCGCGACGGCGAAGCATTCCACGCGCAACTGGCGCGATATGACGACGAGGCGCCGGTTCACAGCGGTGTCTATCTGGCCTCGGTGTTCGCCGTGGTGTTCGTGCTGGGGGGCGAGGAGTTCACGGGGACGGCTCTCGCGAGCGTGGCCATTGACGAAGACCTCGCGGCGATTCCGCGTCCGCCAAGCGGTCCCGAGGAAGCACGGCGCGCGGCCGGCGCGACGCTTTGAATCAGGGAGACGCACCATGACCAATAAAGAAGTAGTGACCGCATTCCTTACCAGCTATCGGAGGCACGACTGCGAAGGCATGTATGATTGCCTGGATCCGCAAGTTGAGTTTCGGGATCTGGCCTTCGAAAGCATCACCGGCGCCTACGTCCGCGCGATGTGGCGCTGGTTCTGCCAACCAACCGAAACGCGGAAGGACCCTATTGACGTTCCAGGCTTCGAGATCGTGAAGTCCGAGGGCGATCGCGTGCTGGCGGAATACTGGGTGCGGTACTCGCCCAGTCCCGGCAGAACAGTCAACTACGTCATCCGTTCGGAGTTCACCCTTCGCGCCGGCAAGATCGTCCGGCAGATCGATGAGCCCGTGATCTCGAATCTCGAGTTGGCTCGGATGGCGAAGGGATTTCCGGCATGCCTGTTGGCGCTGACTCCCGCTTTCAAGCCGGGCCTCCGAAAGAAGATGCTTACGCAACTCGAGGAGTTGACCAACGCAACCATCCCGAAGGCGGCGGCCGCTTCATAGCCACGAGACTCCTCCTCGCATGGATCGCGGACGCCGCATTGCCGGCGCGAAACGGCGAACGTCAGGATCTCGGTGTTGCCCAGTCCCATACCGAAGCTCGGCGCTTTGCCGCGGCCTGCGTCCGCGGCGAAGTATATTGGTCATGCCGGAGGACGGGCAACGTCCTTCCCGGCAATCGGTGGACCCAAAACCGGCCGTTCCCACCTACCCTCAAAAGAGTCGTGCCTGAATCTTACCTAGAATCAGCGGCTTACAGCCCCTGCAGGCCGGGGACCGCGGTCGACGCCTTGACGGCCCACGCAGCCGTAGCAAAATCGGCACGTGGGCGGCCTCGCGAGTGGCGGTCCTCGAGCGCCTCCGCGGCGCACCTGATCTTTGACAATTGAATACTCACTGGCGGGTGGTGATTCCGATGCCCCGGTGCGGGCTCGGCCTTACTACGTCTGGATGGCCCCCTCCCATTTGACGCCGGAGATCAACAACCCCGCGACGGACCCAAGGGGACTCCGGTGTCCGGGCTTGTCCGGGTTCGCGCCGACAGCCAATCCGGCAACCCATTGATAATCAACTACATACGATTTTCACCAACCCGGACAAGAAAAACTGTCCTGGTTTGTCCGGGTTCGGCTCATCGGAATCCTCCCAGTTCGCGTCGCTCCAGCAACCACCCCACGATGGACCCAAGTGGACTCCGGTGTCCGGGTTTGTCCGGGTTCGCGCCGACAGCCAGTCCGACAACCCGTTCATAATCAAAGACATACAATTTCCACCAACCCGGACAAGAAAAAGTGTCCTGGTTTGTCCGGGTTTGGCTCCATGGAACTCCCTAGCAGTCGAAGCAAATGTGGACCGTGACCAGCGCCGGGTCGGCGAGAAACCACTCGCGATGGCGGACGTGAAACGGGGAGCGGACTTCGCCCATTAGCGCGAGCGCTGCGTGGTATCGCCTCGCGAACTCCCCGGCCCGATCCAAGATCGGCTCGAAATCTACCGTCTGGCCGCTCGGGACCGGTTCGGCGAAACTGACCGTCACCGGACAGCCATCCGCCGGATCGGACAAGTCGAACTCGTTGAAGCACTCGCTGACCCGCTGGGGCGACAGCCGGACCAGGTCCTCGAGGCTGGTTCCGCCGGGCGCGAGCAACTCCTCCCCGGATGGTGGACGCACTCCGTCGGGCGTGCCCGTCGTCAGCGTGACGAAGGCCACCGCGATGGATCCGGCATCACCGAGCAGGTGCCAGCCGTGGCAAACGATCGAGCGGGCGGACGTGGGCCCGCACAGTTCGGATACGCGCTCGTGAGCCAGGGACGAAACCCGGTCGTAAATCGCGCGAAAGTCTCGAAACGGCTCGCCGGCGGGAACGCCCCGCTTGAAGCCGACGGTGATGGAGTACGCCGGCGCCGGTCCACGCTTGTCCAGGTACACGATCCCTTTCCGCCACAAGCAGGCGGGTGCCGGTCCGTCCGAACCCGGCCCGCGAAACCGGGACCTCATGCGCGAACGGTGAACTCCAGCCGGCCTAGTCATGGATCGGCTCTTCATCATAACGCCGATCCGGGTTATGATGTTCCCTTATGGCAAACCTCGGATTCATCGGACTCGGCATCATGGGCTATCCCATGGCCCGCAACCTGGCTCAGGCCGGCCACAACGTCGCCATCTGGTCGCACACCAAGGAAAAATGCGAGAAGCTGGCCACCCAAGTGGGCGCCAACGTGACGGTCTGCTCGTCACCCAAGGAGGTGGGCGAGAAGTCCGAGATCGTGTTCCTCTGCGTCGGCGACACCAGGATGTCCGAGCAGACCATCCTCGGCCCTGACGGCATCGCGGAGGGAATCAAGGCGGGCGGAGTCGTTGTCGACGCGTCCACCGTCTCGCCAACCTCGAACGTCTCCACCGCGGCGGCGCTCGAAGCCAAGGGCGTCGACTTCCTCGGTGCGCCTTGCACCGGCTCCCGTCCTGGCGCCGAGGGCGGCAAGCTCACCTTCATGATCGGCGGGAAGAAGGAAGTGTTCGAACGTGTGAAGCCGTTCCTCGAACCGATGGGCAAGCTCCTCTACTATTGCGGCCCCCACGGCATGGGGATGCACGCCAAGCTGACGCAGAACCTGATCCTCTCGAATCTGCTGCAGGCGTTCAACGAGGGACTGGTGCTGTCGACCAAGGCCGGCGTCGACCCCAAGCTGATGCTCGAGATCCTGGACAACTCGGCGGCCAAGAGCGGCCTGATCGCCTTCAAAGCCCCCTACGTGTTCCGGCGCGACTTCTCGACCAACTTCTCCGTGAAGTGGATGCACAAGGATATCGGGCTGATGCTCGAGTCCGCCAACGAACTCGGCGTGCCGCTGCCGCTGACCTCGCTGACGCAGCAGATGTTCCGTGCCGCGATCGCCGGCGGGGATGGGGATGCCGACATTTGTGCCACCGTAAAAGTGCTCGAGCGGATCGTCGGCGTGGAGGTTAAGGAATCTTAATGTTCATTGCTTCCGATTTCTATTGAAATTCCAAATCACATATTCTAAACTTGGAATCAAGCCGGGGAGGCAACTCCCACCAAAGCGAGACTAACCTCACTAAATAGACCCCTGAAGCAATCCTCCCCGGCGCCCGCAAGGGTCTCCCTTGCGTAAAGGCCAAGCGGCCCTACGGCAACTGTTCGGATCAGCTAAACGCTCGTGATACGATGGGATCTACGTTCACATGCGTTGCTTAACCCTCCTGGGATCAACCGGTTCCATCGGCGTCAGCACCTTGGACGTGGTCCGGCGTTGGCCCGGCAGGTTTTCCATCTTCGCTCTCGTGGCGGGACGGAACGCCGAGTTGCTGGCATCTCAGATTCGGGAATTCCGCCCCCACCTCGTGGTGGTGGAATCGGATGCGGTCCGAGCCGACCTGATCGCCCGCCTGGACATCCCGAAATCGGAACATCCGTCGATCGAGACCGACCCATCCTACCGCGTCGCGGCCGCCACCGCCCCCGAATGCGACTTCGTCCTCTCCGCCATTGTGGGAGTCGAGGGTCTGCAGGCGACCTACCAGGCCATTCGCGCCGGCAAGCAGGTCGGCCTGGCCAACAAGGAAGTGCTGGTCGCCTCCGGGAAGCTCGTGATGGAAGCCGCCCGCGCCGCCGGAACGGAGTTGATCCCGGTCGACTCCGAGCACAACGGCGCGCACCAGGCGCTTCGCTGCGGCCGGCGGGACGAGGTTCACCGCCTCATCCTGACCGCCTCGGGCGGCCCGTTCCGCAACACGCCCGTCGAGGAGCTGGCAAACGTGACTCCCGCGCAGGCTCTCGCGCATCCAACCTGGAAGATGGGACAGCGCATCACGATCGATTCATCCACCATGATGAACAAGGGTTTCGAGGTGATCGAAGCCTGCTGGCTGTTCGGCCTCTCGCCGGACGAGGTCGACGTGGTCGTTCATCCGTCGTCGTCGGTGCATGCGATGGTGGAGTATCTCGACGGTAGCCTGATGGCGCAGATCTCCACCACGGACATGCGGATGCCGATCCAATACGCGATGACGTATCCCGAGCGATGGTCGGCATTGGTTCCGCGAATGGACTGGACGGAGCCGCGCACACTGGAATTCTTCCCGCCGGACCTATCCAAGTTCCACTGCCTGCGTCTAGCCTATCAGGCGCTGCGGGCGGGGGGATCGGCCACCTGCACGCTCAACGCGGCGGACGAGGTGGCGGTGGAGGCATTCCTGGGCGGGGAAATTTCGTATCCTGGTATTGCGGAAGTAGTGGCCGAAACACTCGAGCGCGCACCGGCGCGGGAACCTGAGTCGGTGGAGGAAGTGCTCGAGATCGACCGCCAGTCCAGGGCGGCGGCGCGGCAAATCGTAACGGAACGTCGAAAGGGTGCGGGGGTGATTGCATGACGATCGTCGAGAATATCGGTTGGGTCTTGGTCCTGATCGGGATCATGATCATGATCCACGAGTTGGGACACTACTGGGCGGCCCGGTACTTCGATGTCCGGGTGGAGGCTTTCAGCTTCGGCTTCGGACCCAAGCTGTACGGTTTCCAGTGGGGTGAAACCGAATTCAAGATCTGCGCCATCCTGTTCGGCGGCTATGTGAAGATGGCGGGCGAGCAGATCGGCGAGTCGATCAAGCCGTCCGGCGCCGAAGAAGCGGCGAATCCGCGATCCTTCCTCGCCAAACCTCGCTGGCAGCGGATGATCATCGCGTTCGCCGGGCCGTTCATGAACATCATGCTGGCGGTGGCGCTGCTCACCGGCCTGTACATGGTGAAGTACCCCAAGCTGCCGGAGTCGGCGAACGGCACGGTCGGCCTGGTGATGGCGAATTCGGCGGCGGCCAAGGCGGGGATTCGCGAGGGCGACCGCGTGGTGGCGTTCGATGGCGCCCGGAATCCGCAGTGGGAAGACATCCTGATGAAGGAAATCCAGAGCGCCGGCGTCCCGATGAACGTCACCGTGGAACGCGCCGGACAGGAGGTGTCCTTCACCGTCACACCGGAAATGGACCAGAAGGCGGGCGTCGGGTCGCTCGGCTGGGCCGAACAGGCCGAGATTCAGATCGGCGGCGTCGAGGAGGGCATGGACGCCGAGCGTAAGGGGCTGCAGCGCGGCGACATTCTCCTGTTCGCCAACGGCCAACCGATTCGTTCCTCCTACCGGCTGCGCGAGATCGTGCGCGCCAGCCAGGGCAAGCCGGTCGAAGTGATCTACTCGCGGAACGGCCAACAGATCACGTCGTCGATCCAGCCGTCCGAACGCGAGACCGACGGCCAAAAGGTGTTCATGATCGGCGTGCGGCTGGAACCACGGGTTCAATATGTGGCGCTCTCGTTCGGAGACGCGCTGGTCGAATCGGCCAGCCAGAACTTCAAGGGCGCGACCATGATCTTCTCGTTCATTGAACGGATGATCCAGGGGCGCATGTCGCCGAAGTCGCTCGAGGGACCGATCCGCATCGCGCAACTTTCCGGAGACGCGGCCCGCGAGGGCGCCGACGCCTTCTTCGCGTTGATGGCGATGGTCAGCCTGAATCTGGCTGTGTTCAACCTGCTGCCGATTCCGATCCTCGACGGCGGCGTCATGCTGATGCTGTTCATCGAGATGATCTGGCGCCGCGACCTGAGCATGCAGGTCAAGGAAACCGTGATGAAGTTCGGATTCGTCTTCCTGATGTGCGTGGTCGTGTTCGTCCTCTACAACGACATATCGAAGGTGCTGCCAAAGAGTTGACGGAGCACTGACGGAGCGGGACCCACTCGCCCAAAAAAAGCACCACTGAAAAGTGGGGCTACCTATTGACAGAAGCGTCCGAATGGCCTTACACTAAGTCCTGAGGCCACCGCTATGACTTTCATTCGCCAAAGGATAAGGTTCGACATGCCTTACCCACACGGACCCAATGGGCTCCCGTGTATGGGCGTCTCGAAGTGCGCGGCCTCTCATAGCTCAACGGATAGAGCATCGGAGCCTCGCTCCGACAGTTGCGGGTTCGAATCCCGCTGCATGGCCGGCAAAGCCTGACCAACTAACCGTTCCCGGACGGGGTTTCCCGCTTTTTCTTGGCGTTCCGCTCGATTTCGGGTGGAAGGCGGAGAACGGGCAGCCGCCGCCACGCCTTGCGCGGGGCCGAACCGCCGCGATCCTTCACCGGCCCACCGGTGGGTTTCGCGGCTCTGGCCGCCGCCCGCGCCGGCGGTGGAGGAAGCCCGGTCCGGGGCGCGATGAACCACGAATCATTACTAATCATGAACCAGGAGGAACCGAATATGTTGCTTTGGACCAAAGTCATCGCCGGCGACCGGGAGCGGATCCTGGTTACCCGGAAAGGCCGCTTCGTGTCGATTCTCGAACCCGGCGAGTACCGCCTGTGGGCGGGCCTCGACGGACCCTTCGAGATCGAGCGGCACAACCTCGCCGAACCGGCGTTCGTCAGCGAGTGGGCGGACTTCATCGCCACGCGGAAGCCCGAAACGGCCGCCGTGCACTTCCACATCGTCGAGACGAACGACCGTCAAGTGGCCGTGATCTCGCTGGACGGCAAGCTGAACCGCGTCGTGGGACCGGCCAGCCGCGTCCTATTCTGGAAGGCCGCCGGACGCATCGAAACCGAGGTGATCGACGCCGTGGAGGCTCCGGGTGTTCCCGCGCGGCTGCTCGACCCGCTGGCCCGCTTGGGGCGGCTCTCGATGGCCACGTTCGCCGTGGTCGACGAGGGAAAGGCGGGGCTGCTGCTCATCGACAACCGCGTGGCGCGCACGCTCGGCCCGGGAACGTGGGCGTTCTGGACCGCCGCCGGATCTCCACGCGTGGAGACGGTGGACATGCGCCGGCAGACGCTCGAGGTTCCGGGGCAGGAGATCCTGACCCGCGACAAGGTGTCGCTCCGCGTGAACATCCTCGCCGATTACCAGGTGAAGGACGCGGTGAAGGCGAAGCAATCCGTGAAGGACTTCGCCGAGTTCCTCTACCGTGCACTGCAACTCGCCATCCGCCAGACCCTCGCCAAGCGGACGCTCGAGGAAGTCCTCTCCGAGCGCACCGATGTCGACGAGGCCGTGGCGGCGGGCGTCCGGAGCGCGATGGCCGAATACGGGATCGAGGTCGGATCGATCGCGTTGAAGGATATCGTGCCGCCGGGCGAGGTGCGGGAGATGCTGAACCGTGTGGTGGCGGCGGAGAAGGAAGCGCAAGCCAACCTGATTCGCCGGCGCGAGGAGACGGCGGCCACGCGGTCTCTGTTGAACACGGCCAAGCTCATGGAGGGCAACCCGCTGCTGGTGCGGATGAAGGAGTTGGAGGCTCTCGAGAAGGTCGCCGCCAAGGTGGGCTCGATCTCGGTGGCCAACGGGTTCGAAGGCCTTCTGTCGAACCTGGTGACGATGAAGCAGTGAGTGATGCGGGCGCGGTTCGTCTATGCCACCGTACCGGTGCAACTGGACCCCGCGCCCGCCGTGCAGCCGTAGCAGTGCTGCCCCACGGCGATCTCGCGGCCGGCCAGCAGCGCCTCGTCGAAGTCGCGAATATGGCGCGCCCGGCCGTCGAGCACCGGCATCTCGACCATCTGGTTGAAGTCGCAATCGTACAACGCGCCGTCCCAGCCCACCGACAAGGTGGAGCGGCACATGACACTCGCGGCCGCCCCGGCGTTGTAGGACGAGATCAGGCGCGACATGTAGCGGTCGTAGTTGCCGCTGCCATGCAGGAAATCCAGGAAGCGGCTGATCGGCATGTTGGTGATCGTGTAGAGAGAGTGGAACTCCACGCCATGACGGCGCAGCAGTTCCCGGCGGAAGTCCGCTTCCAGCGCCTTTTGCGCTGGAGGAAGAAACGCGCCCACCGGGTTGTAAACGAGGTTCAGCTTCAAACGCGATCCGGGCTTTCCGTAGCCGAGCGAGTTCAGCTTGCGCAGTGCTTCGACGGACTTGTCGAACACCCCGTCGCCGCGCTGGGAGTCGGTCTCGCGGGCCTGGAAGTAGGGCAAGCTCGCCACCACTTCCACTTCATGGGCCGCCAGGAACTCCGCCAGATCGCGTTGCGGCTCCGTCGACAGGATGGTCAGGTTGCACCGGTCCATCACGTGCCGCCCGAGCGACTTCGACCTTTCCACCAGCCAGCGGAAGTTCGGGTTGATCTCCGGAGCGCCGCCGGTGATGTCGACCACGGGAATCGCCGTGCGCTCCAGCGCGCGCATGCACAGCTCGGCGGTCTCCCTCGACATCGATTCGCGCCGGTTCGGGCCCGCGTCCACGTGGCAGTGCTTGCACGTCTGATTGCACACCTTGCCCACGTTGATCTGCAGCACGCCGATCCCTGTCGCGCGCAACGGGTACAGACCCGACTCGCCCAGGGCATCGCGAAACGCCTTCTGGGGCGCCGCGCCCGGCAACACACGCAACGCCTCCACCGAGGCGGCGCCGCTCACATGCTCACCTTGTCGACGGCGTTGCGCATCTGCAACCCGTGCACCAGAGCCGCGCCGCCCTTGATCGCGGCGGCGACATGAACGGCTTCCGTCATCTGATCGGAGTTCGAACCGGCCTCGAGGCTCGCGGTGGTGTAGGCGTCGATGCAGTACGGGCACTGCACGGCGTGAGCCACCGCCAACGCGATCAGGTTCTTTTCGCGGGTGGTGAGCGCGCCTTCGGCGAACACCGCGCCATACCACTCGTTGAACTTCTTCCACAGTTCGGGCGCGTTCTTGCCCATCTCGCCGAAGCGCGCAAGATCCTCTTGATGGTAGTACCCAGCCATGGTTCGATCATACGAGATCGGACGCAAGCAAGGTGGCGATTCGCGCGGCGGCATCGGCGAATCGCTGCGTGGACGCCCATTCCGCGGCCGCCAGCCCCATCGCGCCGCGCCGTTCGGGGGAGGCCAGCAGCCGCTCGATCGCGGGCAGCAGGCCGCCGGGCTGGACGATTTCGCCGAACTCGGGCCGCATGGCCGCGCGCGATCCATGATGGTCGAGACAAACGCTGGGCAGCCCCGCTTGCAACGCCTCGAGCAGCGTGAGTCCATAGCTTTCATGGCGCGAGGGAAACACGTACACGCTTGCCATGTCGAAAAAGGCGCGCTTGCGTGGCCCCATGACATAGCCCGGAAACACGGTGCGAACGCCGCGGAGCCGCTCCGCCTTGGTCCGCAACAACCGCGCGAACGCCTCGCCGCGCATGAACGCGGGTTCGCCGCAGACGAACAGCCAGAGTTCCGGGCCGCGCCAGCCGCGAAGCGCGTCGAGCAGCAGATCCTGACCCTTCTCCGGCGAGATCCGGCTGAGCGTCAGCAGCACGGGCGCGTCCGCGGGAACGCCGAACTCGCGGCGCAACTCCGCGCCCGCTCCAGGCGCGGGTTCGGAAGGAGTCACGCCCCAGGGTACGACCTCCACTTTCGCGGCCGCCGCGGCGCCGTAGCAGCGGCCGATCACGTCGCGCATGCCCTCGGATGGCACGATCGACCGGCGTCCGTGCTCCACCACTTCGCGCTGCTTGCGGAAGATCAGGTCCAGGATGGGCGGCGACAACCGGCGCGGCAGCCGGGCCTGCCATCGCACGAGCGTCTCCGGCCGCGCCAGACCCTTGAGGTAGATCGCCGCGATGTAGGCGGCGACGTCGACATGGAAGATAGTGGAGACGCGGAATCCCGCGCGGGCCAGAGCGGCGGCATCGGGCCCTTCGGAGATGTCGTTGCCGAGCACCACGGTTCGACGCGGGTCCTCGCGGAGGATCTCCGCCGTCGCGGCTTTCGAGAAGTCGTGGCAGAACCGCGCGTAGCGAGCCTCGTCGAACGTCACCAGATCCCGCGCCGAAGGAGCGGCGGCGCCGAGCACCGATGGATCGATCAGCCTGACCTCGAACGGGCGTGCGCGGCTCCATTCCGTCATCAGCCGTTCGGCGATCGCGGCGCCGCCGCCAAGGGGGACGGGCTGGCCCGCGAAGCCGCCGTGGGCTGCCGTGTAGAGAACGCGGATCACTTGCCCGCGCGGCGCGCCAACAGCAAAGCCTGACTGTCGACCGGCTTTTCCTTGGGTCCAGGCCGGACCCTTTCGTAGCCGCCATCGGCGCCCATGGCGCGCGCCTTCACGTTGTCGGCCAGATAGACGGCAAGCAGTTTGTCCCGCAGGTGGCGGATCAGCGCCGGCTTCTCGATGGGGAACAACACCTCGACGCGGCGGTTGATGTTCCGCTGCATCAGATCGGCGGAGCCCAGGTAGATTTCGTCCTCGCCCCCGTTGCGGAAGTAGAAAATGCGGCTGTGCTCGAGGAACCGGCCCACCACGCTACGCACGTGGATATTCTCGCTTACGCCCGGAATCCCCGGGCGCAGGCAACAGATGCCGCGGGCGATCAGATCGACGCGTACTCCCGCGCGCGATGCCTCATACAGATGCCGGATGACGCTGTAGTCGACGAGGGCGTTGGCCTTGAAGATCAGCCCGGCGGGACGACCCGCCTTGGCGTGCTCGATCTCGCGCCGGATCATGCCTTCCAGGCGCGCGCGGAGATTGATCGGAGCGACGATCAGCTTGCGGTAGTCGGATTTCGCCGAGTAGCCGGTGAGGTAGTTGAACAGGTCGGTGGCGTCGGCGCCGATTCGCGGGTCCGATGTGAACAGGCCGAGATCGGTGTACAAGTGCGCGGTGACGGTGTTGTAGTTGCCGGTGGACATGTGCACGTAGCGGCGCATCGTGTCGCCCTCGCGCCGTACCACCAGCGCCACCTTGGCGTGAATCTTGAGCCCCACCAGACCGTAGACCACGTGGACGCCTTCGGCTTCCAGAGCCCGCGCCCATTCGATGTTGCTCTCCTCGTCGAAGCGAGCCTTCAATTCCACCAGCACCGCCACCTGCTTGCCGTTCCGGTTCGCCTCGAGAAGCGCTTCCACGACGGGCGACTTGGAGCCGACCCGGTAGAGCGTCATCTTGATCGCGAGCACGTGGGGATCGCGCGCGGCGTTGCGGAGGAAGTCGACCACCGGCTGGAACGAGTCGAAGGGATGGTGCAGCAGAACGTCCTGCCTGCGAAGCAGCGCGAACATCTCGTCGGAATCGGAGAAGCCTTCGTGGACGGCGGCGCCGAAGGGCGGGTCCTTCAGTTCGGGACGGTCGAGCGCGGCCAGATGCCGCAGGCGGCTCAGCGCGAGCGGACCATCGACGCGGAAGACATCGGCGTCGTCGGCTTCGAGGTTGGTCTTCAGCAGGTCGAGCAGGCCGTCCGGCATCTCCGGTTGGACCATCAGGCGAACGGGCGATCCGAAGCGCCTTTGGCGAACGCCTTCTTCCACCGACTCGAGAAGATCGCCGGCCTCGAGGTCCTGAATGGCGGTGTCGGCGTCGCGCGTGAGATGGAACGCGTGGGCTTCGACAACCTCCATGCCGGGAAACAGGGCTGTCAGGTTGGCCTTGATGACCTGTTCCAGCCAGACGAATGCCCAGGGTCCACGTTTGGCCGCGGTCTGCAGCGGAACCAGTTGGGGAAGCGTGCCGGGCACTTTCACCCGGGCGAACTTCTCCTCGCCGTCGCGGTCGCGAATCAGCACGGAAAGGTTCAGGCTGAGGTTGGAGATGTGGGGAAACGGGCGGCCGGGATCGAAGGCGAGCGGCGTGAGGACGGGATAGACCGTGTCCAGGAAATACCGGCCGGCGGTCTGCTTTTTGGCTGCCGTCAGGTTGTCGTAGTCGAGCACGGAGATTCCGCGCTGTTCCAGTTCGGCGAACAGCGCGCGGCGGCAGGCGTGGCCCTCCTCGAGCAGGCGCATGTAGTCGGCGCGAATCGCTTCCAGGCGCTCGACGGGATCCATGCCGTCGGGCCCGCAGTCCTGAACGCCGGCGTTGATCTGATTCTGGATGCCGGCGACGCGCACCATGAAGAACTCGTCCATGTTGGAGCCGACGATGGACAGAAACTTGACGCGTTCCAGCAGCGGTTGCGAGGGGTCGCGCGCCTCCTCGAGGACGCGCCGCTGGAACTGGATGAGACCGAGCTCCCGGTTGACGTAGAGCGAAGGATCGTCCAGCGGGATCGGCTTCGTTCTGGTTGCGGCGGACGATCTCCTCGCCATGCGAAGAGTTCAGCTTAGCAGCTAGTGGGTGGTCTCGAGGTACTCGCCGCTGCTGGCGTCGACGTAGACGGAGAAGCTGCTGCTGTTGGCGCTGGCTCCCCAGATGACGCGATACACCGGATTGGTATGGCGTTTGGTCTTTTCGAGCACCATGGTGACCGGGATCTCCGGGTGCTTCTTCGAGTACTCCTCGCCCTTGCCCTTGGTCATCGCGGTGCGATAAGCGGCGTCGGAGTCGATCTTCAGCGCCTGCACCGGCCATTCCGAATTCTGTCCGCGCGGTCCGGTGTAGGAGTTGTCGCCTCCTTTGGAAATGCCCTTGGAGAGTCCGTCCTCGTTGACGGCGGAGTAGGTGAAGGTGCGGGTGCCACGCACTCCGAGCGAAACGAACTCGCCGCGCCAGGCGGCGTACTTGCCTTCCTTGGCGGGCATGCCCGGAGTGGTGATGCTCTGCATGATGAACCCGCTGACGTCGGGCGCCCAGGTTCGAGCCGAACCGTACATCTGGAAGAAAGCCTTCTGCGCGCCGGCCGGCTCGGCCGGCTTGGGAGGTTCCTTCTTGGTTTCCGTCTTGGTGGGCGCCGGGCCGGAGCACGACACCAGGGCAAAGAACAACGCGGCGATCAACGGCTGCTTCATGAGGTGCTCTTCCATTTTACAACCAGGGGCGTGAAACGCGCGCGGGGATGGCGTACAATGGGGGCGAATTCGATCGGGGAGGTCTACATGTCCCGTCAACTGTGCGTGATCGCGGCGCTGGCCCTGGGAGCCATGGCGCAGGAGCAAACTCAGGCTCCGCCTCCGGCGGCTGGAGGTGGCGGCGGCGCAACCGGCGCGCCTGCCGGAGGAGGACCCATCGGGACCACCGAAGGCGTCGGCGCGGCTCCCGGACGGGGCCCCACGACAACGCCGCAACCCGGCCGTAACGATCCGTTCGATCCGAACGGGCGGAACCAGCAGAATCGATTCCCGGAAATGGAACGCCCGATCTTCCTGTCGGGCAAAGTAGTGATGGACGACGGCACGCCGCCACCGGAGCCCGTGCAGATCGAACGCGTCTGCAATGGCCAGGCAAGGCCGGAGGGCTGGACCGATTCCAAGGGGCGCTTCAGCTTTCAACTCGGCCAAAACTCGGCGATGATGGCCGATGCCAGCTATTCCAATAGCGACGGGTTCGGTGGAGGATTCCCCCAGGCGGGAGGCGGCGCGGGCGGCATGAACTCCTCGATGGGGAGCATGGGTTCGCGGCGCGGCATCAGCGAACGCGACCTGATGGGATGCGAATTGCGCGCCAATCTGGCGGGCTACCGGTCGGACATCGTCAACCTGAGCGGCCGGCGCATGATGGACAACCCGGATGTCGGCACGATCATCATGAAGCCGATCGCCAATGTAGAAGGCAAGACGTTCAGCATGACGACGGCGATGGCTCCCAAGGACGCCCGCAAGTCGTATGAGAAGGGGCTGGACCTGTTGAAGAAGAAGAAGCCCGCCGAAGCGCGGAAGGAGTTCGAGAAAGCGACTACGGTCTATCCCAAGTACGCGGTGGCCTGGCACGAATTGGGCCGCGTGTACGAAGCCACGCAGCAGAACGACGAAGCGCTCAAGGCGTACCAGCAGGCGATCGCCGCCGACTCGCGGTTCGTGAAGCCGTACCTGCAGTTGGCGGGCATGGCGATCGGCGCCCAAAATTGGCAGGGCGTCGCCGAGAATACCAACCGGATCATCAAGCTGAACCCGATCGATTTCCCGCAAGCGTATTTCTACAATTCGGTGGCCTACTACAATCTGCAAAAGTACGAGGAAGCCGAAAAGAGCGCGCGTGAAACGGTGCAGCGGGACGAGAGGCACCGGTTCCCGAAGGCGCAGCATCTGCTGGGCATCCTGCTGGCGATGAAGGACGACTACCAGGGCGCGGTCGACAACATCAAGGGGTATCTGAAGTTCGCGCCAAGCGCCGGCGACGCGGACGTGGTGAGAAAGCAGCTTTCCGATTTCGAAGGGCGGCTGAACGCGACGGCGTCGGCGCAGGGCGCGCAGACGCCAGCCGAACCGAAGTAGCGCGCGCGAAGAGACGCGGACGGAACGCCGCCGGAAGTTGTATCGTGAAAGACCGAGACGAACACTGTGAACCGGCGCGATTTCCTCTCTCTGCCCGCCGCGGCCATGGCCGCCCAGGCCCCCCGGCGCAAGCCGAACTTCCTGGTGATCCTCGCCGACGACATGGGCTACTCCGATGCCGGCTGCTACGGCGGCGACATCGACACACCCAACCTCGACGGCTTGGCCGCCCGCGGCCTTCGGTTCACGCACGGCTACTCCACCGCCCGCTGCGGACCCTCGCGTAGCGGCATCCTCACCGGACACTACGCCCAACAAACCGCCGCCGACGTGATGACGCCGGGCAAAGTCCCCGACTGGACCCGCTTCGCGCCGCACCACCTGAAGACCGCCGGTTACCGCGCCTATCATTCCGGCAAATGGCACATCCGCTTCAAGCCGCAAGACGCGGTGGGCTTCGACCATTCCTACACGCTGCTCGACCAGAACAGCTTCTTCGCGCCGCGCGCCAGCCAGTTGGACGGCCGCCAGATTCCGCCCATCAAAAAGGAGGAAGGCTTCTACGCGACCACCGCGATCGGCGGCCACGCGGTCCGCTTTCTGAAGGAGCACGCGCGGGACCACGCCAACGATCCCTTCTACTTCTACCTCGCCTTCACCGCGCCGCACTTCCCGCTGCACGCGCTGCAAGAGGACATCGACAAGTACAAGGACCGGTTCGCCGAGGGCTGGGACGAAGCGCGCGCCAAGCGCTACGCCCGCATGCGGAAGATGGGCCTGGTGAACTGCAAGCTGTCGAAAATGGAGCCGGGCATGTGGCCGGACTGGAATCTCGCGTCCGGCGACCTCAACACGCGCGCCGGCGCCGGCGAGGTTTCACGCGCGGTCCCGTGGAAGACGCTCACTCCCGAGCAGAAGAAGTTCCAGCGGACCAAGATGGCGATTCACGCCGCCATGATCGACCGCATGGACCAGGAGATCGGCCGCGTCACCAGCCAACTGAAAGCCATGAACGCGCTCGACGACACGGTGATCGTGTTCGTCTCCGACAACGGGGCGAGCGCCGAGCAGATGATTCGCGGGGACGGGCACGATCCCGCGGCGCCTCCCGGGTCGGCGATGTCGCATCTTTGCCTGGGTCCGGGGTGGTCGTCCGCCGCCAACACACCGTTCCGGCTGCACAAGTCGTGGGTGCACGAAGGCGGCATCTCCTCGCCGTGGATCGTCAGTTGGCCGAACGGCATCGCGGACAAGGGCAAGCTGCGCCGGACGCCGTGCCATCTCGTCGACATCGTGCCCACGATGATGGACCTCGCCGGCGTGGACGCCCGCGGGGCGCTGCCATCCCAGGCGCCGCCTCTGTCCGGACGCAGCCTCACCCCAGCGTTCGCGCGCGACACGGTCCTGCCGCGCGACTACATCTACTTCCACCACAACAGGAACCGCGCCATCCGCGTGGGCGATTGGAAGCTGGCGTCGATCGGCGAAAAGGGACCGTGGGAACTCTACGACATGGCGAAGGATCGTAGCGAGCAAACCGACCTCGCCGCCAAGGAACCGGCGCGCGTGGCGTCGCTGGCCACCAAGTGGCAAGAGGCGGAGGACGGGTTCATCCGCGCGCGCGAAGCATCCCAATCGACTGGGATGCCGAGAATGACCGGACGAGGCGCCTAGCCCGCACTTCTCACAGGGGTTTGAGGCGAATCGCATGAGAAGGCCGTGAATACGAGGCGCGCGCCGCTCAGCGCGCGGAGGCATACTTGACGGTATGGTGAGCACGGTGAGGAAGCGCAACGAAGTAGACACGGCCCTATCGCGCGATTCGTCCGAACCCCTGTGAGAAGTGCGGGCTAGCCGGTATCATAGAGAGTTCATGGGCCAGGACGCCGCCGGGCGGGTCGAGGAGTTGCGCGACCGCATCCGGTATCACGAACACCGCTACTACGTGCTCGACGCACCGGAGATCGGTGACGCCGAATACGACGCGCTGATGCGGGAGTTGCTGTCGCTCGAGGCGGCTCATCCCGAACTCGCGTCGCCGGATTCTCCGGCGGTTCGCGTAGGAGGGGCCCCGCGCGATGGCTTCGTCACCGTGCGTCACAGCGCGGCGATGCTCAGCCTGGATAACGCGCTCAACGACGGCGAACTCCGCGAGTTCGACCGCCGGGTGCGCGACCTGCTCGGCCACTCCGATTACCGTTACGTTGCCGAACTGAAGCTCGACGGGCTTTCGCTCGCCGTGCGGTTCCGCGGCGGCTCCCTGGTGCAGGCGATCACTCGCGGCGATGGCGAAACGGGAGAAGACGTCACGTCCAACGCGCGCACCATCCGGTCGCTGCCGTTGCGAGTCGCGGATGGCCCGCCGGAGTTCGAAGTGCGGGGCGAGGTGCTCATGGGCAACCGCGCGTTCGCCAAGCTCAATGCCGAACGCGAGGCGCAAGGGCTGCCGCGATACGCCAATCCCCGCAACTCGGCCGCCGGCTCGCTGCGGGTGCTCGATCCGGCGACCACGGCGGCGCGCCAACTCGACTTCTACGCCTACCTGCTGCTGGTGAACGGCGAACCTCTCCTCGACAGCCACTGGGCTTCGCTCGACCGGCTGGCGGAGATGGGGTTCCGCGTCGACCCATCGCGCGCGGCGTGCGCCGGTCTCGAGGACCTGCAAGCGTTCATCGAACGATGGAGCGCCGGACGCGACTCCCTGGCTTACGAGATCGATGGCGTGGTTGCAAAGATCGACTCCCTCGCGCAGCAGCGCCGGCTCGGCTGGACGGCGAAGGCGCCGCGTTGGGCGATCGCGTTCAAGTATCCGCCGCGGCAGGCCGAGACGTTGCTCGAAAACATCGAGGTGCAGGTGGGGCGCACGGGAGCGTTGACGCCCGTGGCGCATCTACGGCCAGTGGCGGTGAGCGGCGTGACCGTGTCCAGAGCCTCGCTCCACAACGAAGACGAGATCGAACGGCTCGGCCTGGCGATCGGCGACACGGTGGTGATCGAGCGCAGCGGAGACGTGATTCCGAAGGTGGTCCGCGTCAAGGAGCACGGGGACGCGCGCCGCCGCTTCCGCATGCCGGCGCAGTGTCCGGTGTGCCAGGAACCGGTGACGCGGGCCGAGGGCGAGTCCGCCAGCCGCTGCATCAATCCGGACTGCCCTGCCCGGCTCAAGGAGACGGTGCGCTACTTCGCGTCGCGCGGCGTGATGGACATCGACGGGATGGGCGAGGCGCTGGTAAGCCAACTGGTGGACGCGGGGATGGTCAAGAGCGTCGCCGACATCTACGAGTTGAAGGCGGAGACCCTGGCGCCGCTCGAGCGGATGGGCGAAAAGTCGGCGCGGCGGATCGTCGAAGGGATCGAGGCATCGCGAAAGCAGCCCTTGCCGCGCGTGCTGAACGGGCTGGGAATCCCCTTCGTCGGCGAGCGGACGGCGAAGCTGCTGGCGGACTCGTTCGGCTCGCTCGACGCCATCGTGGGCGCGAGCGCCGATGAGCTGCAGCGGGCCGACGAAGTGGGACCGAAGGTCTCGGGCAGCATCCGCGCCTACTTCGACAATCCGCGAAACCAGCGTCTGGTGGAGCGGCTCCGCGAGGCCGGGCTGCGCTTCACGCACGACGCGCCCAAGCGCGAGGGAGGTCCGCTGAAAGGCATGACGCTGGTGGTGACCGGCACGCTGCCCACTCTCGGACGCGATGAGGCGAAGGCGTTGATCGAAGCGGCGGGCGGAAAGGCCTCGGAGTCGGTGAGCAAGAAGACGTCGTACGTAGTGGCGGGCGAAGCGGCGGGATCGAAACTCGAGAAGGCGCGCACGCTCGGGATTCCCGTGATCGACGAGGCGAAGCTGCGGGAGTTGGCGGCGGACGCGTGAAGAAGGCCGCCGCGCTGCTGCAGGGCTATGGTCCGGCGGGTGCTTTCCTGTTGGCGATGCTCGACTCGGCGGGAGTGCCGCTGCCCGCCAGCGTGGACGTACTGCTGATCGCGGTGGCGGCGGTGAGCCCTGGACAGGCTCTGGTGAGCGCGGGTCTGAGCGTGCTGGGCTCGGCGATCGGGTCGATGTTCCTGTTCAGGGTCGCGCGCAAGGGCGGCCAGATGTACCTGGAGCACCACGCCAGTTCGCCGCGCGCGCTGCGGTTCCGCGCCTGGTTCGGGCGATTCGGGTTGTTGACGGTGTTCGTGCCGGCGCTAGCGCCGATCATTCCGCTACCGCTGAAAGTGTTCGTGCTCTCGGCCGGCGCGTTCGGAGTGGGGCCTCTGCGGTTTCTGGCGGTGGTGATCGTGGCTCGCGTGCTGCGTTATTTCGGATTGGCGTGGCTGGGGATGCGGCTGGGAGAAGCGGCGTGGCCGTGGCTGCAGTCGCACGCGCTGAGTCTCGGGTTGTTCGCGACGCTGCTGTTCGCGGCGCTCTACGCAGCGGTGAGTTGGCTGGACCGGGGCGGGAGCGCGGCCGCCGGCGATTAGCCGTTGCGGGGACCGAGTAGAATCACGGCGGCGCCCAGCAGGCAGATGCAGGCCCCAATCATGTCCCAGCGATCCGGGCGCGTCTCCTCGATCAACCACAGCCACAACAATGAGGAAACAATGTAGATTCCCCCGTAGGCAGCGTAGGCACGGCCCGCCGCCGGCGCGCTGACGCGCGTCAGCACCAGCGCGAACACAACGAGCGAAACAGCGCCGGGAAGCGTCCAGAGCGGGCTCCGGCCGAGCCGCAGCCACGCCCAAAAGGCAAAGCATCCCCCGATTTCGGCTAGCGCCGCCAGTGAGTACAGCAGCAACGATTTCATCGAGCGGATTCCATCGCGGACACCGCAAGGCGCCCACACTCGGAGAACTCGACACACTGGCATCGCAAGACACGCTCCACCAGCCGCCTCATCGCCTCGAGGCGCGCTATCTGTTCGCCGAGTTCCTGTTGCTTCCTGCGCGCCAGTTCCCGCCATCGGCGCGGAGGCTTCACGCCGGGGTCGAAGCCGTGCAACAAATGCCGCATTTCGTCGAGCCGGAACCCGCACGATCGCGCCAGTTGAAGCACGGCCAAACGATTGACCGCATCCGGCGCATAGCGGCGTTGCCCGCTGATTCGCGTGGTTTTGGGCAGGACGCCGATCTTCTCCCAATACCGGATTGTGGAAGCGGGCAGTCCGGTTTCGGCCGCCAGTTCGCCGATGGTCATCGAAACTCCTTGACTTGAAGCCGGCTTCAAGTATTACAGTCGGAACATGAAAACCGCAATCGCGCTGTGTGCTTCCCTTCTCTGCGTCCGCATGTGCGACGCCGCGGGTGAAAAGGCCGCCGCGCCTCTTCTCGCTTGCAATCCGAAGGCGATCGGCGCCGGGGAACGGCCCCGCTATCGCGACCTTGTAAAGCGTCTCCGCGCGGCCGTTCGGGGCCGCGTCGAGATTTCAAACGGCTATGCTTTCAAGCTGGATAGCAAAGCCATGACGCTGCCCGAAGCCGCCGAGTGGATCGGCATGGAGCGCCTGTGCTGCCCGTTCCTCACGCTTCAGCTTTCCGCATCCGGCAATGAGGCGGGATGGCTGTTGACGCTCACCGGCCCGGCGGGAGTCAAGCAACTGATCGCCGCGGAATTCCCGATGTGAAGGAGGTTCACAAGTATTCGCGGTTCCGCGACAAGGGACGAATGGCCGGCCGCGGACGTAGCGAGGCCGCCGGCGCGATCAGGCGCGCCGCAGCCGGTCGAATAGCGCGGGCGTCCCCGCGACATCGGTGGGCCGGTAGTCGCGCCCCTGGAACGGGACCGTGAGCCGGGTGTGGTCCAGACCCAGGAAGTACAGCATCGCGGCGTGCAGATCGTGCACGTGGAAGGGATCTTCCACCACGCGCAGGCCGATCTCGTCGGTCCGCCCGATGACCTTGCCGCCGCGAACGCCGCCGCCGGCCAGCCACATGGTGAAGCCGTAGGGGTTGTGATCGCGTCCCATGGAATCGCCGCTGCCGTTGGCATTGCCATCGGACGTCGGCGTGCGGCCGAACTCGCCGCCCCACACCACCAGCGTCGAGTCGAGCAGTCCGCGCGCCTTCAAGTCGGCGAGCAGTCCCGCCACCGGCTTGTCGATCTTGCCCGCCATCTTCACGTGGTTCTTGTCGCACGATGCGTGGCCGTCCCAATCCCCGCCGTTGCCCGACGTGTTGCCCGACCAGATCTGAATGAACCGCACGCCGCGCTCCACCATGCGCCGCGCCAGCAGACAGCGCGAGCCGAAATCGCGGGTCCGGTCCTCGTCGATTCCGTACAGCTTGCGCGTCGCGTCCGACTCCTTGTCGAGCGCCGCCACTTCGGGGGCCGCCATCTGCATCTTGAACGCGAGCTCGTAGGCCGACATCCGCGCCTCGAGCGCCGAATCGTCCTGGCGCGCCGAGAAGTGATTCTCGTTACTCCACTGGAGCAGGTCCTGGAAGTCGCGCTCCTGGCTCTGGCTCGCGGCGCTCGGCTTCAGATTCAGGATCGGCGACTGCCCTTGCCGCACCGCCGTGCCCTGATACATCGCGGGCAGAAATCCGTTGTTGTAGACCACCGGCCCCGATTTGATGCCGCCCTCGAGCATCACGACGAACGCCGGCAGATTGTCGCACTCGCTGCCCAGCCCATACACCACCCACGATCCGATGCTCGGCCGTCCCAGCCGCGGCCAACCGTTATTGAGCCAGTTCAGCGCGGCGGTGTGCGTGAAGCCGTCGTGATTCATCGACCGTACGATGGCCAGATCGCCCGCCCGCGACGCCACGTGCGGGAAGACGTCCGAGATGTCCGCACCGGCCGGACCGTGCTTGGCGAACGCGCGTTGCGACCGCAGGATGGTTTGCTTCTTGAAGGTGGAGAATTGCAGTTCCACGTTGCCGAAAGCGTCGGGCGGAGGCTGCCCGTGCAGTTTGCCGAGCAAGGGCTTGGGATCGAAGAGATCGATGTGGCTGGGCCCGCCGTGCATGAAAAGGAAGATAACGCTTTTCGCCGTGGCGGGAAGCGGCGGCTTGCGCGGCTCCAGTGGATTGACGCGCGCGGCGGCGGCGCGATCGCGAAGCAAGAGCGACTCCGCGGCCAGGGCGCCGAAGCCCAGGCCCGAATCCCGTAGAAAGCGGCGGCGTTCAATCGACATAAAGGAACTCACTCAGATTGAACCACAGCAGACACAGCCGTTCCAGCGGGTTGGTTTTCAGGAAGCCGAGAGCGCGCTCTTTCTCCCGATCGGATGTGTCGCGTCCCAACGTCAATCGATAGCCGGCATCCACCCGCGCCTCGTCGCTCGCATGCTCGCGCCGCAACCGCGCGGCCAGCGCCTTCGATTGCCGGTTGGCGAACTCGCCGTTCATCATCGCCAGCGCCTGGGGCGCCACCGTCGACGATTCCCGCCGAGCGCAACTGGCCACCGAATCCGGCGCGTCGAACGTCTCGAACATCGGCAACCGGAACGACCGCTTCACGTAGAGATAAACGCTGCGCCGGTCGAACTCCGCCGGATCTCCGTTCACGGCCCACTGCGACGAGTCGCGCATGCCGTTCTTCTCTTCCTCGCTGAGCGGAATCGCCACGGGTGGGCCTCCGGTCTTGTCCGCGCGCAACGCGCCCGACGCGGCCAGCACGGCGTCGCGCACCGCTTCCGCCTCGAGCCGCCGCCGGTTCATCCGCCACAAGTACCGGTTGTCCGCGTCGATCTTCGCGTTGCCGGCGCCACCCGCGCTCGCGCGGCGATACGCCTCCGACAGCAGGATTCGCTTGTGCAGCGCCTTCACGCGATAGCCGCTTTCGGCGAACTCCACCGCCAGCCAGTCGAGCAGTTCGGGGTGCGACGGCGGATCGCCCTGCCGGCCGAAATCGTTGGGAGTCGCCACCAGCCCTTGTCCGAAGTGACCCTGCCAGACGCGATTCACCATCACGCGCGCGAACAGCGGATTGTCCGGCGACGCGATCCATTCGGCGAGCGCCTTACGCCGTTCGCGATCCTTCACCACGGCGCCGTTGTCGAAGAAAGACGGCGCACCCGGCTCCACCTTCTCGCCCTTCTGTTTCCATTCGCCGCGCGTCAGGACATGCGTGTCGTGGATCTTGTCCGTGTGCGTCAGCACGTTGGCCGTATCCGGCTTCTTGGGAGCCTTCAGGTACGCCACGCCGATCTGGCGCAGCAGGCTCTCGTGGCGGTCCTTCTCTTGCGCGGTGAATTCGCGGCCCTTCGCCTTGCCCTGCAGGAGCAGCACCTGCTTCTTCAACTCGTCCACCTGTAGCTCGCGCGCGAGGTGGCGCGTGTATTCGACCCACGCCATCCGGCTGCCGGTGTGCATCTCGCGCTCCTCGCTGCCAGAGAACATCGCGGCCATGCGATAGTAATCGCGCTGCGGG
>SYLY01000098.1 GCA_005808475.1 Acidobacteriota bacterium | reverse complement strand
GCAAGTACGGCGAGTAGTGGAGCAGATAGTTGGCGCACTCGTCCACCGGCTTACGCTCGGCGCCCATCCGGCGCAGCGTGGCGCAGCGGCGCATCCCCGCCGCCGCCCGGCTGGCCTTGCCGCGTAGAATCTCCAGCAGGCTGACCTTTCTCCGGCTGAACGGCAAGAGTTGACCGCTTTCATCGACAATCAGCGGAGCGAGAGGCGCTTCATCCTATCGGAGGGCGCACTCGAAGCCTACCTCCCCACCGGCTATAAAGGTAAAGACATCGAGAAGGTGATCCGGCTCGCGGCTCAACCAGATTTCTGGACACGACTTCCCGAGACCAAGGTCGAGTTGGAGCAATATATTACCACGATCCAGTCGTTCATAGAGTAGCGAAGCGGTTCGGCTTACTGCTCCATCGCCAGGGTCTGCTCGGCTTCTTCTGCAACCTCGGCGGCTCCGGCCTGGCTGTGTCCCATGCCCGGCGGCGGCTGCGCCCTCACAGATCATAGATCGCGTTGCGCACAAACGCTTCCGCGTTCCCTCTCTCGATCTGTTCGTACTGCACACCCGCCGCGGCCTTGGCCTTCCGCGATCCCGGCGCCGGCGAGAGAGGAACGCTCAGCGGCCCCACCGGCCGGGTCGGCGCCACATCTTCCGGGCGCACGGCCTCCGTCGCTCTCCCTTGCCGGTCCACGAAGAACAGCACCGGTATCTTCTCTCCCGGCCTCACCACGTTCGCCACGTACTGCGGCAGATAAAACCACTGCAGCGCGTTCAGCCCGCCCATCTGCTCGGGCAACGGCAACATCCCGCGCCCCACCGAGATCACGAACATCATCAGCAGCCCGAAGCCCCTCGGGGGACACCTGAAAACCGGCCAATCAAGCCGGGAGCCGGCTCCCCATCCGGTTCAGTTGGCTGGCACGGTTATGGTGCGCCAGCTTCGCGGTCCACATTTGAAGACATGGCCGTGATGGAGAAGCCGGTCGAGCATGGCTCCGACGGCGGCGGCGGCGCCGAGGAGTTTACCCCAATCGTCCACGGGCCGGCTTGGTTCGCGAATTCAGCCCCGAAGTCCGGGTTCCGATTCCACGCCCCGCGAAATGTCAGCGTTCTTCAATTCAACGATTGATGGCACGCACGGCGCCGTCGTGTAGCCGCGCTCCGAGGCCGTTCACACGAATCGAAAATAAATCCGAAGTCTACCTATCCGGCTGAAACTTCAGCCACTTAAGCTGATTTCCACAACCCCGTCAGGCGCCAGCGTTTTCGCGACATTTTTGAAACCGCCCTGAATAATGGACACAGGTGGGCGGTGCTACGCCCTCCAACGCTCCGGCCGTCGCGCCGAAAAGCCGCGAAAGGAAAACATCGCAAATGAACGAAATCCACAACAACCAACAGGGCGCGGACCCCGGCTTCGACAGCCATCCCCGTTGCACCATCTGCAACCACATCGACCGCGCCGAGATAGAGGCCGCGCTCGTCGCCGGATCCATCCGCGCCGTCGCCGCTCGCTTCGGAATCTCCCGAAGCAGCCTCCAATCTCACCGCGCCTCCCACATGCCGGAGGCCTTCAGTCGCGCACGCCGCCACGGCGCAGCGCGGCTCGCGCTCAACGGAGCCTCCATCGCGCGCCGGCTCGAGCAACTCCACGCCGACGCCTTCGACCTGTTCACCGAATCCCGCGGCGTCGACTTCGCCGCCGCCACCCGCGCCCTCGCCGTCATGCAACGGCAGGCCGAGTTCGCGTGGCGCGTCTCGTCCACTGTCCCCGCCGGCGGCCAGATGACCGAGTCCCGCTTCGAGGCTCTCGCCGGCGCCGTCTTGCGCGTCCTCGAGCCTCACCCGGACCTCCGCCTCCAAATCGCCGAGTCGCTCCGCGAAATCGAGGCCCGCTTCCCATCCGAGGACGCAACCGATGACACGGCGGACGAAGCGGCGGCGGACGAGACGGCCGCGGCCGCCGAAGGAGCCGTCGCATGAGACTCCCACTATCTTACTGGCTCGATCCAGTCCTCTTCGCTCGCGACATACTGGCCTTTCGGCCGGACGGGATCCAGGCGCGCGTTCTGCGCGCCTCCTCTCCCCGCGTCATGCTGAAATGCACGCGGCAGTGGGGTAAGTCCACCGTCGTCGCCGCGCTCGCCGCGCACTGGGCCTGCACGCGCACCGAACCGGGACTGGCGGTGGTCCTCAGTCCTTCCATTCGGCAATCGGCCGAAATGCTGCGGAAGGTGACCGGCTTCCTCGAGGCCGCCGGACAAAGGTGGGGCCGCGATGGCGTCAACCGCCACTCGCTCGAACTGCGCGGCGGATCTCGTCTGGTCGCGCTCCCGGCCAAGGAAAACACCATTCGCGGATTCTCCGCGCCTTCGCTCATCGTCGTCGATGAGGCCGCGCATGTCCCCGATGGCGTCTATCGCGCCGTACGCCCCATGCTGGCGGCGGCGCGCGGAGCCCGCATGGTGCTGCTCTCCACGCCCCGGGGCAAACGCGGCTTCTTCTACGACGAATGGATCAACTCCTTCCAGAACTGGACGCGTGTCGAGGTCCCGGCCACCGAGTGCCCGCGCATCGATCCGGCCTTTCTCGAGGAGGAGCGCCACAGCCTCGGCGACTGGGCGTTCCGCCAGGAGTATCTCTGCGAGTTTGTCGACCACCGTTCGCAACTATTCTCCCCGGGCCTTCTCTCGGCGGTAATTTCGGACGGCTGGGACCACTGGAGTTTCCTCGAATGATCGACTTCGGCCCCGGCTCGCAAACGCGCCGCGTGGCGGTCGGTCTCGACCTCGGCCACGCCAACGATTACTCCGCGCTGACGGTGATCGAGCAACGGCAACATTACTGGATTCTTCGCGCCGCGCACCGGTTCCCACTCGGGACCCCGTTCGGCGCGATCGTGGACACGCTGCGCCGCATGGCCCGGCATCCCGATCTGCGGGGACGCGCCTCGCTCATCGTCGACTCCACCGGACTCGGCGCTCCAGTTGTCGAGATGATCCGGCGCGCGCGCGTCGAGATGGCGCTCCATCCGGTGGTGATCACCGGCGGCGCCACCGCGTCGTCGAACGGCTCGATCCATCGGGTCCCCAAGCGCGACCTGGTGACGGCGCTCTATCTGATGTTCGAATCGGGAGCCTTGCAGATTCCGCGGACGCTCCCCGCATGGAAGCAACTCGAGGAGGAACTGCTCCGCTTCCAGGCGCGCATCGCTCCGTCGGGCGAGACTTCTTATGAGGCTTCCAGCCCGGATGTCCACGACGATCTGGTCGTTTCGCTCGCGCTCGCGGCCTGGTTCGCGCGTCCGAGAGGAACCATCGGACCCCGCTCCGACGGGCCGCTGCTGTGACCGGGAAGGCACACGTTGTCCGGGCTTGTCCGGGTTGTCCGGCTTCCTCCGAGCTATGTTCCACGGCTGGCGGAAACCAATTTCTCACGAGGAATCAAAATGTTACACGGGGGCGGGGAGATGTTCCACGGGCAGCGGGGAACCCGGACAAGAAAAATCGTCCGTGTTTGTCCGGGTTCCCGGGGAAGTGGGCGTGGAGTCCGTGAGTGGACGCGAGTGGCTAGGGCTGTCCGGGTTTGTCCGGGTTGTCCGGGCTCGCGGGATCGATGTTCCACGCTGGGTAGGAGCCGGATTCCGTCGAGGAATCAAGAGGTTGCAGCAAATCTGGAAATGTTCCACGGAGCGGCCGGGAACCCGGACAAGAAAAATCGTCCGTGTTTGTCCGGGTTCCTGCCGTTGCCCGGACCGTGGCGCGGTCCACGCCGGCGGCACAAGTGATGGTAAGATTTCCGAACGAGCCGCGCGGCATTCGCTCGGCGCGCATCCGAGCCATCGGGCTGAGGCGGCGCGGAGATCTGGAACGACATGAAACATCACTTGGCTCCTTGGGGCATCGGCGAACTCCCCGCACCGCTCCCGTTCAACTTCCGGAACGCACTCCGTACGATCGGCCCCGGCGCGATCCTGCTGGCGACCTCCATCGGCGGAGGCGAGTGGCTGGTGGGGCCCGCGCTCGGCGTCGCGCACGGAGCCGGACTCATGTGGGTGGCCACCGTCGCGATCCTCCTGCAGGTCCTCTTCAATCTGGAAGGCATCCGGTACACTTTGTACACCGGCGAGCCTGCGGTGGTCGGGATCATGCGTCTGCGGCCGGGATCCCGATTCTGGGGCGGGCTCTACACGCTGCTCACCGTCGCGCAGTTAGGAATGCCGGCGCTCGCGGCCGCCTGCTCCTCCGTGGTCTTCGCGGCCTTCATGGGACGGATGCCAGGGGCGCCCGACGCGGGCTCGCTCACCTGGATCACCTACGGCATCATGGCGGTCACCGTGGCGATCCTCGCCGGCGGCGGCACCATCGAGCGAATGCTGGAACGCGCCTCGTGGGCCATGATCGCGTTCATCTTCGTGTTCCTCCTCGTGGTCAACGTGTTCTTCGTCCCGGCCGCGAATTGGGCCCGCACGGCGGCCGGATTCGTGCAGTTCGGATACTTGCCCGCCGGAGCCGACATGGTGCTGCTGGCGACGCTCGCCGCGACCGCCGGGTCCGGAGGCATCGGCAATCTCGTGATTTCCAATTGGGTCCGCGACAAGGGTTTCGGTATGGGCGGAGCCGTGGGGGCGATTCCCAGCGCGGTCGGCGGACGCGATGTCACGCTATCGCACGTCGGCATGGTATTCCCGGTAACGCCGTCGAATCTCGAGCGGTGGCGGTTGTGGTGGAGGTACGTGAACATCGATCAGGTTTGGCTTTGGGGTCTCGGCTGCTTCCTCGGCATGTTCCTCAACGTGAATCTCGCCACGGCGATCGTGCCGAAGGGAACCGACCTGTCGGCGATCGGCGCGGGGGCTTTCCAGGCTCGCTACCTCGCCGAACACGCCTGGAGCGGCTTCTGGGTCCTGGCGCTGCTGAACGGATTCTGGATCCTGTTCTCGACCCACCTGGGCAACACCGACACGCTGGTGCGAACGGTCACCGACATCGCGTGGGTGGCCGCGGCGGGCCGTTCGCGATACTCGGTCACGCGCATCTATTATTCGCTTCTCGCCGTTTTCACGGTGTGGGGCGCGTTCGCGGCGAATTGGGGAACCGCGATGACGCTGTTCAAGGCGCTCGGCGTGATAGCGGGCCCCATCTTCGCGCTCGCGTCGATCCAACTGCTTCTCGTCAACACGCGGCTGTTGCCGGCCGAACTGCGGCCTCCGGTGTGGCGGCGGATCGGCTTGGTGCTGTGCGCCGTGTTCTACTTGGGCATGATGGTCTTGGCGCTGCGGGGCTAGTCGGGCCAATACGAAAACAGGTCCGCTTCGCGCAGCAGGAACCGGATCTGGTGGAGCTTGCCCACACGATCGGCCGGCCACGTTCCGGTCTTCCATCGCAGCTCGCGATCCACCGCGTCCCCCGAGAACGGGATGCACTCGTCGCGCGAGAATCCGGGGACGGCGTTGCCTTGCACATCGAGGATCTCCGCCGCGACCGAGCCGAGCGGGCCCGTCACTGCGTTGATCCGCACCGCGGGTCGATCGAGCGCCTCGCGCCGCGTCACGAGCCAGCCGCCGGACCGTCCGGCCCGCATCGAGCAGAATCCATCCAGCCGCATCGACGCCAGCCCGATCGCCCCGTTGAACTGCCGGGCATCGTGACGGTTGTCGAAGCCGCCGTAGTAGAACAGCAGCTTGCCGTCCATCTCCACCGGTGCGCGAGCCGTGTAGATCATCGCCGAGTCGAACGCGCCGGACGGACCGTTGGGCAGGAACGGCTCGCGCCGCGGCGGACGCGTCCAATGCAACAGATCGTGGCTCCAGGCAAGCTGCACGTCCACCGTGCGCGGACTCCCCGCCTCGGCCTCCTCGCGCGTCATCTTCATCTCCGGAGCGTAATGCACGTTGGCGTGGTAGACCCACGGCAGTCCGATGTACAGGCCCTGATAAGGGAACACCGGCATGCCGTAGAACTGCGTGTCGGTGGGGTCGAGATCGTCGGCCGCGAAGATGGGCCGGTCCACGGGCTTGGTCCACTCGGAGCCATCCTTCGACCACGCGATGCCTACCGAGCGGCCCCGGCGCGTCGAGCCTTTCCAGGTGGCGACGAAACGGTCCTGGTAGGGATCGTGGAAGAAGTTGACCACGTCGCTCGACGGGAACAGGCCTTGCCGCGCGGACTCCGGGGTGAAGCGCCAGCGCAGCCCGTCTTCCGAAAACGCGGCTCGCACCTTGTCCCAGTCCGCGCCGTAACAGAACATCGCGTACGGCTGGCCGGGACGCGCGATCACGCTCGGGTTGTGGCACTGTCCCCGCTCCTTGCGAGGCGGATCGTCGCCCGGATCCTGCGTGACTCCGGAGAACAGGTTGTTGTCGCGCGAGCCTTCGAACTCCACGATTCCGAGCGAGGGCTTGGTCCAGTGGACGCCATCCAGCGACTCGGCGTAGGCATTGCGATATCCGTTCTTGACGAAGTGATACCACATTCTCAGTTTTCCGTTTTCTCGAAGCACGGTTCCGTAGAGATAGGGTCCGGAGCTGCCTCGCTCCCACTGGGTATCGGAGCGAATCACCGGATTGCCGGCGAACTTCACCGGCCGGTGGAAGACGCGCTCCAGCCCGGCCTGCTCCTGGACCGCGAGCGAGTCCAGAAACAACCGGCGGTGCTCGGCCGCGGTCGCGAGAAGCGGCAGCAGGGGTAGCAACCGGAGGGTGCGCATGCTATATGATAAGCGCTTCGCATGCCGGTCATCGAGTATCTGGAATCCACGGTCGTCTACGAGAATCCGCTGCCGCACGTGCGCAGCCGCCACGGGTACTTCCCCGGTTTGGCCGCGCTCTCGTCGGGCGAGCTGCTGGCGCTGTTCATGATCGCGGAGGCCTTCGAGGCGGCCAATGGAACCACGTTCGTCAGCCGCTCGGCCGATGGCGGGAGGTCCTGGCGGTTGCAAGGTCCTTTGCACGCCAAGCCGGCGCTCGGGTTCGAGACCACCGACGCGATGAAGGCCACCGTGCTGCGCGATGGGACGCTGGCGGCGATCGGCTACCGCTTTCACCGGCGGGATCCGGAGTCGCCCATAGCGATCCCGGAGACGGGCGGAATCCTGCCGGGAGACGACATCTTCTCCACCTCGAACGACGGCGGCGCGACCTGGACGGAGCCTGCCGTGATCGATCGGGGCTATCCGGAACTCCTGGAAATCTCGGGACCGTGCATCGAACTGCCGGACGGCGAACTGCTCGCCGTCGCGGCGCTGTATCCGATGCCCGACGGTTCGCTGCCCTCGGGCCATCGAGGCGTGGTGGCGAGGAGCGCCGATCGCGGCCGGACGTGGGACACCAGCGTCACCTTCTTCCGGCATTCGTCGCGGCCGGTGGCGCCGTACGAGCCCCGTGTCGCGCGCCTGGACGACGGGCGGCTGATCGCGCTGGTGTGGGCGTACGACACGGGCGCGGGCGCGCATCTGAACAACCACGCGGCGATCTCTCCTGACGAGGGGCGTACCTGGGGCGAGCCTATCGACACGGGCCATCGAGGCCAGGCGTCGAGCCTGATGCCGCTGGGCGGCGATCTGCTGCTTTCGATCCACGCACAGCGTGGAGAGGACCCCGGCATTTGGGTTCGCGCGATCGATGTGGCCGCCGGGCGCTGGAACATGCTGG
This sequence comes from Acidobacteriota bacterium, assembly GCA_005808475.1. Classification (GTDB taxonomy): domain Bacteria; phylum Acidobacteriota; class Terriglobia; order Bryobacterales; family Bryobacteraceae; genus SYLY01. The sequence goes on along the minus strand of SYLY01000098.1, from coordinate 66,479 downwards.
CGGAGACCGAGATCTACGGCGCGTTCCACGGCCGCCAGACTTCGGCGGGTCAATCGGCGGCAAACATGTTCAAGTCGTTGCGCTTCGGACAGCCTTCGCTGCTCCGCCTGGACGAGGAAACCGTGCTGGCATCGCACTGGTGCGTGGAGGAAGGCCAGGGCAAAATCCGCACGCATCGCCTGCGAGTGCGCGCATAATTAAGAACAGTCGATTCGATCCGTAGGAGGATTCATGGTGCATCTGGGTAGGATTGCGTCGTTGCTTTGCATCGCGGCGGGAGCGGTGCGCGCCGCGGAGTTCACCGTGCAGTCGTCCCATGCCGGAGTCGCGATGACAATCAATGGGGAGGAGCGGGTCGTACCGCCGTCGCTTTCGCTCACCTTCGACGCCGCGGTGGGATCCCGGCTGACGGTGGACGTCGAGAATCCGCGGCTCACGGGCGAAGGAACGCGCCTGGTGCTCGCGGGCCGCGCCAAGCAGCCGTTCTCGGACACCGTGATCGTCCCGGCGGCGGGCGGCCGGCTGTCGTACGAGTTCACTCCGGAGTTTCTGCTCACGGTCAACGTGCCTTCCGCCACGGCCGGAGCGAGTGGAAACACGGCGCGCGTCTGGACGGGACCATCGGTTCCGCTCACCGCCAACTGCCCAGCCGGCCGCGCCTTCACCAACTTCGTGATCGAAGGCGGCGGAAGTCCGGTGACGGTGACGCAGAATCCTCACACGCTGGCGATGAACGAGCCGAAGACGGTGACCATGAACTGCGGAACCGCGTCCACCAACAACGTGAACGTCACCATCCTGTCCAGCCCGCCGAGGCTGCCGATGAGGATCGACGCGGTGGAAGGAACCACTCCGTTCACCCGCGCGGTCGCATCGGGCGCCGATCACACGTTGACCGCTCCGTCGCCCCAACTGGTCAACGGCGACAGCCGCTACGTGTTCGACCGCTGGACGCCGGGCAGCCTCACCGCGAATCCGCTCACCATTCGGCCCACCGCCGACATCACCTACACCGCCAACTACACCGGCGCCGCTTTCAGACTCTCGGTCACCGCCGTCGGAGGATGCACGGTCGGCGTGGCGCCGCAGCCGGGACCGGATGGATTCTACGACGCGGGAACGGAGGTCACCATCACGGTGACCCCTCCGCCGAACAGCGTGTTCAACGGATTCTAGGGAGCCTTGACCGGATCGGCTTCACCCGCCAAAGTTACGATGGACGGCGCCAAAACGGTTACCGCCACGTGCGGAACGGGAACGCCGGTGACGATCACCGCCGCCCCGGCCAACGTGGGCCTCAAGGTGACGGTGGATGGCACGAGCGTCGACACGCCCTTCACCACTTCGTGGACGCCGGAGTCGCGCCACACGCTGACGGCTCTGGCAACCCAGCAGATCGGCGGCACGGAGTATGGCTTCCGTTCCTGGTCCCCGGGTGGACTGGAGAACTCCACGATCAACGTGACCGCGCCGGCGTCCCCAGCCACCTACACCGCCAACTACGCCGCGACCGGATACCGTGTGACGGTGAATGTGACGCCCGCCAATAGCTGCTCGTTCACGCTTTCGCCCGCCGCTCCCGCGAGCGGCTATTACGCTGCCGGGTCGCGTGTGACCATCGCGGCTTCGGCGAACCAGGGATTCGCGTTCCAGAACTTCACCGGATCGGTAACGGGCAGTACGAGTCCACAGACGTTCGTCGTGGACGCGCCGCAAACGATCGCCGTCAACTGCACGCAAGCTTCCGGCATCTCATACACCGTCAATGCGACGCCAACCGGCGCACCCTTGCAGGTGAGCGTGAACGGAGGCTCCGCGGTGAACATGCCGACGACGCCCAACTGCCAGCCTCGCGTCACGCAGACTTTGGCCGTGACTACGCCGCAGCCACCCAACGCCACCACCACGCGCTACACGTTCCTCAATTGGACGGGCGCGACCAGCACTACGCCGTCGATCAGCTTCCCTTGCCCCGTCGAGCCCGGCAACGTCTACACGGCGAACTTCCGAACCCAGCACCGCCTCAATACGACGCACAATCAGGGGTCGGCGCCGGAGTTCGACGTATCGGAGTCCCCCTCCTCCACCAACGGCTTCTACGACGCGGGAACCACGGTGCGGCTCACCGCCTCCACGAAGGATACCCGGTACGTATTCGCCTTCTGGCAAGGCGATCTGACGGGCAGCGTCAACCCGGCTTCGATCGTAATGAGCAGCCCCAAGAACATCACCGCGGTCTTCGAGCCACTGCCGAGTCTCAACTTCGGCTTGTCGCAGAAGGGCGGGGACGGAACGCCTACCGGATACCAAATGGTTGGCCGCGTCGGCAACACCGGTGCGACGTTCGACGATGTCCGCATCACCGCGATCGCATGGGCCGTGGTGAGCGGCCAGGGTACGATCGTGAACACGACGACGTTCCCGGTGACGGCGGGAACCATTGCGAGCCTCTCGTCCTCCGGTACGGTCACGCTTCGGGCCAACATCCCCACGTCGGTGAATTCGTTCACATGCCGGATCTCCGGCACGGCTCGCAGCACGGTATCGGGAACGGTGTTCAACTTCACCGACACCCAGAACGGAAGCTTGGTCTACACGCGGTAGGATTTCGCAATGGCCTCCCTGTTGCAAAACGACGAATTCAAATCCATCGGCGCGCGATTCGGCAAGCTGAAGATCGATATGAAGCCACGCTGGGGCAAGATGAACCCGGCGCGGACGATGTGGCACTGCGCCATCCCCATTCAGGTCGCGCTGGGCGAGAAGACGATGAGAGGCGGCCCCGGTTTCCTGAAGTGGGGCTTCGTGCGCCGCCTGGTCATCCATAAGGTGCCGTTCCCCAAGAACGCCCCCACGGGACCGGAGTTGATCGCGCCTTCCCAGGCGGATTTCGCCAAGGCAAAGGCCGATCTGACCGTGGCGATGAACCGCTTCAAATCCAAAGGCGGCGGATTCCAGCCCAGCCCCGTGTTCGGCGACATCGACGCCAATGACTGGGGCGTCCTGATCTGGCGCCACCTCGACCACCACCTGAGGCAATTCGGGCTATGAAATCGATCTCCGAAGCATCTGTGCGGGCCGAACTCCAGGCGCGGATCGCCAAGCTGACCCCGGACAAGCGCCCCGCCTGGGGCAGGTTCAACGCCGGCCAAATGCTGCGGCACTGTTCGATGCCGATGCTCGGAGCGATGGGCAAGATGGAGGTCGCCGAGAAGCCCACTCCGTTCTTCTTCAAGACCGGACTGATGCGATGGCTGATCATCTATTCCCCCGTCCCGTGGCCCAAAGGGGTCCCGACGGCGCCGGAGTTCATTCCACCGGCCGCGACGGACTTCCAGGACGCCAGCAAGTCTCTGGCCGCCGTGCTCGGGGAGTTCGCAGGCAAGGGAGCCTCGATGCGGCTGCGCCCGCATCCAGCTTTCGGCGAATTGAGCTTTCGAGACTGGACCTGTCTCCAGTGGCGCCACATCGATCATCACCTGCGGCAGTTCGGCGTCTGAACCGTCCCGCCGCGGAGGTCTAGTGCGAGTGGTCCGGTACCCATAGGTGATTGCCTGCACCGCGGGTTCGGGGCATTCTAGAACGGAAGATGGAAGAACAGCAGAAAGCCGCGCACGGACCGTCGGGAGCAGCCAGCCTCATCGGACTCGCGTTGATGCTCGGTCTGTTGTGGACGATGGTGCGATAGCCCCGGCGCCCCTGCCCGAATCCGCGCCCGGCTGCTACACTGCTCCCCATGGAACGGATGCTGACTGGAGCGCTCTTTTTGGCCGCCGCCGTATTGGCCGCCGCCGCGACAACCTGCGAGGATCTCGCGAAGCTGCAACTCGCGAACACGACGATCGACACGGCCATCTCCGTCCCGGCCGGCGACTATCAGGTTCCAGGTGGCCCCTCCGTGCGGACCCGCGCCGCATTCTGCCGCGCGGCCGGAGTGATGAAACCGTCCTCCGACTCTCACATCACGCTCGAGGTCTGGATGCCCGCTTCCGGCTGGAACGGCAAGTTCCTCGGGATCGGCAATGGCGGATTCGCCGGCGCGGTGAGCTATCCGGCGCTGGCAGCGGCGGTCTCGCGCGGATACGCCGCCGCAGCCACCGACACCGGCCATCGCGCCGGTGGGCAGGACGCACGTTGGGCGCTCGACCATCCCGAGAAGATCGTCGACTTCGGCTACCGCGCGATCCACGAGACGGCCGTGAAGGGCAAGGCGGTCGCGCAGGCCTTCTTCGGCAAGGCCGCCTCGAAATCGTACTTCGTCTCCTGCTCGAACGGCGGTAGGCAGGCGCTGATGGAAGCGCAGAGGTTCCCCGAGGATTACGACGGAATCGTCGCCGGCGCTCCCGCCAACTATTGGACGAAGCTCCTGATCAGCGCCGCGTGGGGGGCGAAGGCCCTCGCTGAACCGGGCGCCTATATCCCCTCTTCGAAGCTGCCGGCGCTGCAGACCGCCGTCCGCTCGGCGTGCGACGGCATCGACGGACTGAAGGACGGCCTGCTGGACGATCCATCGCGCTGCCGCTTCGACCCCGCCTCCATCCAATGCAAGAGCGACGACGGCGATTCGTGCCTGACGGGACCGCAAGTGGCGGCCTTGCGCAAGATCTATTCGGGACCGCTCGACGGCATGGGCAAGAGCCTGTTCCCGTCGATCTCGCCCGGCGGCGAAGCCGAACCCGGCGGTTGGGGCCCGTGGATCACCGGCGCCGCCCCCGAGCGCAGTTCGATGTACGCTTTCTCGACGCAGTTCTTCAAGAACATGGTATTCAGCGATTCCAATTGGGACTACAAGACCTTCGACGTGGACCGCGACGGCGCCATCGCCACGAAGAAGATGGGGCCAATCCTCAACTCGGTGGATCCCGACCTGCGCCGGTTCCACGCCAGAGGCGGCAAGCTGATCCTCTACCACGGCTGGTGCGACGCGGCGATTCCCGCGCAAAACTCGATCGACTACTACAACAGCGTGGTGAAGAAACTGGGCGCCAAGCGGACCGGCGAGTTCGTGCGCCTGTTCCTGGCTCCCGGAGTCCAGCACTGTGGAGGCGGAAGCGCGCCGAACAGCTTCGGCCAGGCCGGACCGTCGGGCGGAGATCCGGACAAGGACGTCAGCGCCGCCCTCGAACGGTGGGTGGAGCAAGATGTGGCCCCGGAGCGGATCGTGGCAGCGCAATACAAAGGGCAGAATCCAGCGGCGGGGATCGAGCGAACCAGGCCGCTGTGCGCGTATCCGTCGGTCGCGCGGCATAAGGGCGGCGACGCGAACGACGCGGCGAACTTCACCTGTTCGGCGCCGAAGTGATTCGTGTCGCGATCCTCGGTTGCGGCTATACCGGCGTCCGCGTGGCGCGCCGCATCGCTTCCAGCGGCATAGCGGCCGGAATCGTGACCACCAACCGCTCCACTTTCGATCTCTGGCGCGGCGATTCGATCGACATCCCCGACGGCGCGCTGGTGCTCCATTCCATCCCGCTGCTGCAACGCGACGGCGAATGGGCTCGCACGATGCCGCGGCTGGGGCCGATGCTCGCCGCCCGCGCGGCGCGGGTCGTCTATCTCTCCACTACCGGCATCTACGGGGCGGCCCATCTGGTGGACGAGACCACGCCACCCGCTCCGAGAGTTCCGCGCGAACGGCTTCGCGTCGAGGAGGAAGACGACGTGCTGGCCGGTCCTTGGAAGGCGCTCGTGCTGCGCCCAGCGGCGATCTATGGACCGGGCCGCGGCGTCCACGTCTCGCTGCGCGAGGGCAAGCATCGCATGCTCGGCGACGGCTCTAACTTCATCAGCCGCATCCACGTGGACGATCTCGCCGCGATCGCCGAAAAGGCCTTGTTTTCGAACCTGACCGGCGCTTATCCAGTAGCCGATGACGAGCCCTGCACGGCCGCCGAGATCACGGCGTTCACCTGCGGTCTGCTGGGAATCCCCGCCCCGCCGCCTTCGGGAAAACTACCCGATGCCGACACACGCGGCGCGGACCGAAAAGTGGACGGCCGCGCTATCCGCCGGCTGCTGGGCGTGGATCTGAGGTTTCCCGGCTACCGGTCAGGGCTGCCCGCCGCGATCGCCGCCGAGCGGGAAGGCGTCAACTCTTCGCTCCCACCTTCTTCTTGATCTCCACCGCGCGCTTGTGATCGGGAGCGGCCTCGAGGAACTTCGAGTACACCACCTTCGCCTTGTCGCGCTGCCCGAGCCGCTCGAGCGCCTCCGCCCAGCGGAGATAGGCGTCGCCGAAGGAAGGGTTCCACCTGGTGGCTTCCTCGAATCGCCCGGCGGCCGCCTTCCAACTGTTCTTCTTGGCGTAGTAGGCGCCGATGTTGAACTCCTTCGCCGCCTGCAAGGGGTTGAACGCATACTCCTTGGGCCGCGAGGACTCGTCTTCCTCCGGGGGCTCCTGAGGAGCCTGCTGGGCCGCGGGCTGCTGCGCGAAGAGCGCGAGCCACACGAAGAGAGTCGCCATGATCGAAGTATAGCGCCGTGGGTTTCAGGACGCGAAAAAGCGGCGGTGGAACGAGTAGGCCGCCACGGCGAACCCGATGCAGATCACCATGGTCCGCACGTATTGCGTGGGCAGTTTGCGCGCCACGCGCGCGGCCAGGTAGCCCCCGGCGATCGAGGCCAGCGCCATCGGCAGCGCGAACCGCCAGTCCACCCGGCGCTCGAACACGAAAATCACGAGCGAGATCCCGTTCATCGCGGCGGCCAGAACCGCTTTCACACCGTTCATCCGGTGGATATCCGGAATGCCCATGAACCCGAGCGAGCTGAGCATCAGGATTCCGATGCCCGCGCCGAAATAGCCGCCGTAGACGCCCACCAGAAACTGAAAGAAGACGATCGTCGCAAGCGTTCCCGGCCGCGGCGCCTGGTGCGGATGCGCGCCGATCCACTTCGCCAGCGGGCGCTGCAGCACCAGCAAGGTGGACGCCGTAAGCAGCAGCCACGGGATCAGGTTCTCGAAAACGCGCTCCGGAAACCGGGTGAGCGCCAGCGCCCCCAGAATCCCGCCTACCAGACTCGCGGGGAACAGCCAGACAAGCATGCGACGCGAGCCGGCGATCTCCGCGCGGTAGCCCCATGCGCTTGCCAGCGATCCGGGGAACAGCGCGAAGGTGCTGGTGGCGTTCGCCGCGACCGGCGTCAGCACGGCGAGCAGCGAGGGAAACGTCAGCAGCGTTCCACCGCCGGCGATCGCGTTGATGGCTCCGCCGAGGAACGCCGCCGCCGAAACCAGCGGGTAGGTGTAGGCGGCCTCCTGCATCTACTGGGCCGGCGGAACCTTCATTCGCGGATCGCAGATGGGCCACGGCGCAAAGCCGACGGTGAGATCCGCGCGATTCACCCAAAGCAGAATCTCCTCGCCGTCCCAGCGGATGGTCTGGATAATCCCAGCGGTGCAGGATTTGACCTTGGCGATCTGGATCGTACCGGCGTCTTTGTGCTTGCCCTTGGGAGTCCAGTCTTCCTGAAAGCGGTCGAACGAATAGTCGCGGCAGGGCGCCGAGTCCGAGCAGCCGAACAGGCGGTAGGCCTCGTCGTACCGCTTGTCGCGCAACGCTTGGACGAAAGCCTTGATCTGGCCCTCTTCCTTGTAGTTGCGGAAGAGGAAGTAGCCGGCAATGGCCAGGACGACAAGCGCGACGCCCGCCAGGACGAACCGCTTGAACGTCCTCTCCCGCTTGGCGTCCGCGGCTCCGAAGTCGTCGAGGTAGCCGCTCATGGGAACGCTACTTGGACGGGAAGGCCTTGTCGTAGGCGGCGGTGGCTTCCTTGGTGACGTCGAGCGCGGGCTTGGAATAGACGGTGTTGCTCACGTCCAGCACCAGATCGAACGCCTTGGCTTCGGCGAGCTTGTTCACCACTTCCTGCATGCGCGCGCCGGCGCGTTGGAGGATGTCGTCGCGCTCGCGGTTGACGTCGTCCTGCAGGTCCTGCCCCAGCCTTTGGGCCTCGCGCTGCTTGCGTTGCCCTTGGCCGACCATGTCCTGCTCGGCTTGCGGAGTGAGCTTGCCCGCCATCGTCTGGAGTTGCTGTTGCAACCCGGCGATCTCCTGTTGGAGCTTGGCGAGCGCATCCTGGCGAGGTTTGAACTTCGCCTCCAGCTCAGCTTGCGCCTTCTTGATTTCCGCGGTGTCGACCAACGCCCTCTGGCTGTTGATGACGCCGATCTTCAACTGCGCCGAGGCGGGTACGAGGCTGACAGCCAAGCTCGCGCAGACGAGCGCCAAGCGCGAAACGCGGATTGCGGACATCGGAACTGCTACTCCTTTTGACACCTGAGGGATTTGCTCCAATCAGGGTAACACACCGGGATTGGACGGCCGCGCCGGAGGAAAGGTTCCGTTGCCGCGCGCTAGCGGAGCATTTCCTCGAGAACCCGGCCCAGCGCGCCCGAGGGGCGCTCCACCTCGAGCATGGTGGCCAGAGTGGGCGCGATGTCGTTGGGAGCTGCCTTGCCGTGATGGAAGCCGGCCTTGACGCCGGGACCGAGGAACATCACCGGCACGTGCGCGTCGTAGCTGTAGGGCGTTCCGTGGGTGGTGCCCTTGCCGGGTTCGGGCAGCCAGTAGGGATCGAGCACCAGATAGATGTCGGGGCCGCGTTCGGCGTTGAACGAATTGCGGACTCGCAAATCGATGGGATCGGATCCGGCGCGTCCATCGGCCAGTTGATCCCAGGTATAGACGCGCTGGACGTGGGCCTCTTCCCGAAGCCACGAGGCGATTCGCGCGCGGACCCGCGCCGCGTCCAGCCCCAGGTGCGCGATCAGGTTGCGGTTGACGTAGATCGCCGGAAGCTCCGGCCGCGGGAACCACTCGCCGCGCCCATAGACGGCGTCCAGCCGCTCGTCCAGCTTGGCGAGGATCGCCTTGGCGCCCAGGGTTCCGCCGGGCATCTTCCGCTCGTTGTTGACGCGCGGAATGGGCGCGACGCCGTGATCGGCGGAGAAGACCACCAGCACGTTCGCCATGCCGACCTTCGCTTCGAGGAACTGGAAGAGCTTGCCCAGTAGCCGGTCGGTGCGGATCGAGATGTCGCGGACGCGGGGATCGTCCGGCCCGTAATCGTGTCCGATGTAGTCGTTCGACGAGAAGCTGACCGCGAGCAGATCTGGCAGCGGCTCGTTGCGCTGGCCCAGCTTTTCCGCGACGACGGCGCGCTCGGCGAGCGCCTCCACGATCTCGTTGCCGAAGGGGGTGCGCTGCATCTCGCCCCAATACTTGTCGGTGGGTTCCTTCAGCATGGTCTGGAACGGCTCGGCCTTGGGGTTGTCGATGGGACGCCATTCGGCGCCCATGTACTTGTCCACGGCGCGGGACTTGTTGAAGTCCCCGGTCCAGCTGGGAAGGGCATCGGCGAAGTAGTAGGTGCTCGAAACGAAGTTCCCGGTCTTGTTGTCGAACCAGAAGGCGCCGTCCGCCATGTGGCCCACCGGGAGGATGGCGCTGCGGTCCTTGATCGAGATGCCGATCGCCTTGGGCTTGCCGCGGCCCGCCATCTTCAACTCGTCGCCGAGCGTGCTCACCAGCAGCCGGCGAGGCGACGATCCATCGCCCGTGGCGCCCACCATCTTGTGCCCGGTGTCGGAAACGCTGGTGACGGCCTTTCCGCTCTGGCGGTCGTACCAGTCGTTGGCGACGATCCCGCTGATCGACGGCGTCGCGCCGGACATGAATGTGGAGTGCCCGATCGCGGTGACGGTATAGGAGTGCTCGTAGTAGGCGTTCGTGAAGACAGCCCCCTGGGTGAGCATCCGCGAGAGTCCACCGCTGTAGTTGTCGCGGAAGCGGTACAGGTAGTCCAGACGGAACTGGTCGGCGATCACCGCCAGGACCAGCTTGGGTTTGCGGCGCGGAGGGGTGGGCGCCTGGGCAAGGGCGGCCGCTGCCAGAAGGAGTGCGATCGGCGTCGAGCGGGTCATCCTCGTCAGGTTACCTTACTTGCGGCCCGGCTTCGGATCGAGATTCGTCATCAGTTCGCTCTCGGTCACCGCCACGTCGAGCCCCTTCTTGGGAACCTTGGCTTTCGCGGTCCACAGCAGCGCGTTGAGAACCACCTTGCGGAAATTGGCGTCGCCCAGGTTGAGATGGAAGTGGCCGCCCGTGAATCCGACGCCGCGGCCCCTGTCCGGCCGCTCCACCGCCCACATGAGAAGTTGCGGCTTCCCGATCTTCGACCGCACATCCGGGTTCCCGCTGCGAATGCCATCGGGCCGGCTCATCGTTTCCTGGGGCGGAACGGCGGTCAGAATGGGCTGGACGCCCTGCATGCCGTCCCGGAAGCGCATGTTGAAGTACCACTCGTCCTTCAGTTTGAACGGAGCGACGCCGCGCGTGATCGGGTGCTCCTTGGCGGGCTGGATGTCCGCCTCCCAGATCGGATTGACCGAGTAGTTGAGTTCGAAGAATCCGCCGATCCAGTCCAGCGTTTCCTTGTGGCCGCGCGCCGCTGGTGGTTCCACGCCGGAGTGGTAGAGCATGAGACCGGCCCCGCGAGCCATCGCCCTGCCGATCGCGGCGGCACGGTCGTCCTGAAAGATCAGGTGGCGTTCGGCGCCGTCGCAGAAGACGAAGATGGCGTCTGCCTGTTCGATCGCGGAGGGATCGGACGGCCAGCCGCTCTTGTAAGCTGTGGCGCGGATTCCGGGGACGCGATTCAGCCACTTCTCGAGTAACATCGCGCCGGCGTTCTGTTCATGCGCGAGCGGACCGTGGCTGGGCGGACCGGCTATCAGGGCGATCTTGCGATCGGCGGCAGCCGCCGGGATCGAGGCGGCCAGCAGCAAGGTGGCGATGCGGTGGATTCTCATGACCGGCTTTGATCATACCGCCGCGGACGCCACGGTGGACCGGCTCGCACGGAGGTTACGCCTCCAGACCTCCGTGCGACCCTTGCCTTCGCCACGCGGCGCCGCTGAGGATCTGGGCCAGGCCGATGTGCTCCGGACGCAGTTTGGGCAGCGCGGCGGTCCGCTCCGGGCCCGCCAAGGCCTCGTCGGCTAGGTGCACCGCTCCTTCCGGCGGGTACTGCGCCTGGAGCGGACCGCTGGCGGTCGGGACCGGGACCACACCGTCGATCGCGCTGTTGAAAAATACGGTCTACGCGGTCTGGAGCGAGAATGAGTCGATCAAGATGTCGATCTTTCCCTTCGGAGTGTCGAACGCGCCCGTGCCCACCACGATCTCGCCGGCGGTCACCCCCGCGATCGAGCGGAACCGTATGCCGGCGATCACCGCCTGGTGGAACGGCGCCGCCGCCAAGCCCATCGTCGACGTGTACTGGTATTACAACCGGTTCCAGGCCAGTTCCTGGTTCCCCACCACGCTTTGGATCCTGAAGCGGCACTCGCTCGGCGCCAACGGAGTCTGGACCCAGTCGAACCGCAAGCTAGGCGGACTCTCTGGCAGCGGCATTCCATCGAATGTGAACGCGTTGGCCACGTCGATCAACGACGCCACCGGCGCGGTAACCATCGGTCTGTCGGTCGACGACTACACGGCGGGCCCCAAGACATGGCTGCTCAACGATACGGCGGAAACGGTGGTCTACCCGCTGGGTGCGTGGATTACGCTCGACTCGTTCCAGGGCTGCGGCCTTACGGGGGTCCGGATCGCGGTCGCGCCGATGAACGGCTCCGCCTCTTACCGGCAGGTCTACAATCGCAACACTCTGGCGTCCACGAGTTCCGCGGTGACACTTGCCACTGGCGCTTTCACCCCGGTGGCATCCACCTGGAGCCGGTACTCGGGTTCGGGCATGGCCGCATCGAACTACCGCACCGATTACGTGGAATCGATTCAAGGCGTACCCTACCTCGGCCTCTACAATCTGGTTGCGGACTCGCAAAGCGTCACCGGATTCCAGGCGGCGCAACTCTGCCAACAGATCGCCTACTTCTGATCGCGATGAGATTCCCGCCAACGGCGAATCACCTGGGGAGGCGATTCGCCGTTGGCGAAGTTGTCCGGGCTAGATTGCACTTCCCGGGCATGTAGGACCTGCCCCGTGATGTGGCGCGCCGGGGCGCTCGCCAGAAAGACGATCGTGCGAGCCGCGTCATCCGGTTGATTCAATCTCGGGATTCCGGACGTCACGGCCCATTCGGCTCGCGTCGATTTCGTCAACCAACCGGTGTCGGTCGCGCCGGGATCCACCGCATTCACGGTGATGTCCATCGGGGCCAACTCGGCGGCGAGGCTACGTGTGAACGCCTCGATCGCGCCCTTCGTCGCGGCGTAGGCCAGTTCCCCGGGCATCGGTCCCACACTCTGCCCCGAACTCAGGCTGATGATGCGTCCGCCGTACCGGCCCACCGCCTTGGCGCGCCGGGCCAGTTCCACCGATAGCAGAAGCGTCGCGCGCACGTTCACCGCGTAGTGCGCGTCGAGCGTGGCGGCGTCCAGGCGCTCGAACCCATCGGGCGTGGAACAAGCGGCGTTGTTCACCAGGATGTCCGGCAGGCCCGACCACTCCTCCGCATCGTCCAGAACATGCATCGCGCTGTCCGGATGCGCCAAGTCGATCTCGAGACGGCGCGCCTGGACACCCAGAAGGAGCAACTCCGCTTCCAGCGCGGCGGGACCCTCCTCGTCGGCGCCATGCGGCCGGTCCCTGTCGTACTTCAGCCACGTCGTGAACAGTACGTTCACGCCTTCCGCGGCCAAGCCCCTGCAAACCGCCGCGCCAAGTCCAGTGCGGCGGCTTGCTCCGGTGACGAGCGCAAGCTTCCCCTCGAGACCGTAGTCACTGCGTCGATTCGCGACCGCCATCATGCTATCCGCGCGGCCACGCCGCCCTTCCAGAGTAACCGCATCGCATCCCGAGTGTGATAGATTGCCGGACGGTGCGGATTTCAGAAGGAGCAACGCGATGAAACGAGGACCACAACTGACGAGACGCCGCTTCCTCGAGACGGCGGCGGTCACCGCGACGACGGCCGCCGCGGCCCCGAGAAGCGGCGAGACCGAACACTTCTGGTATCGCGAGCAGCCGGCCGGGAAGTACATCGACTCGCAGCGGGGCAGCCGGGCATTCGCGCACGCGGAGGGCCGGATCTTCCTTTCCAAGGACAACGGCCATTCCTGGCCGCATAGCGCCGGTTTCGCGGACGCGGGCAAGATCACCTTCAGCCATATCCTGAAGAACGGCAACGTGGTCTTCGCCACCGGCGCCAAGCTGTACCTGAGCACCGACAGTTTGAAGACGTACAAGGAAATTCGCGTCAAGGCGCGGGACGGCTCGGACTATGTTCCGCATACGCCTAAGAATCCGGACAACCCGGGTTGGTACTTCCACACGCTGCCGGGCACCGTCTCCTGGGATGTCAAGGGCAAGGAGATGATGGTGTGGGGGAACTACTGCAACGTCCTCGGCGGCGCCACTCCCATCAACATCTACTACTCCACCGACAGCGGCCGCACGGTGAAGATCGCGTACAGCTTCGGCCAGAATCCTTTCTTCTCCGACACCGGCTCGCCCGGCGGAGGCAAGGATGGCGCGCTCCTCGGCGATCCATCCAACAAGGTGCTCTGCCGCCATATCCACACGGTGGCCTACAACCCCGCCGAAAACGCCTTCTATGCGACCACCGGCGATGGCACCCGCGGACTGGGCCACGAGTGCCACTGGCTGCGAGGCGTGTACGACGGCAAGCGCGACTCGTGGCAGTGGGAGGTCGTCGTCTCCGACGTTTCCAACTCGCGCTACAAGTGCGGCGGACTGAACTTCGTCAACGGAACGGTCTATTGGGTCAGCGATTCGAACGGTCCCAAGCCGCACGACCGCGGCGTGTTCCGGTGCGACCCGAAGGACCTGCTGTCGAAGGACAAGCACGAGCGCCTGTTCAATCCCGAAGTCGAGTCGGCATGCATGATCGTGCAGGACGGGACCATTTTGGCGGCCCACTGCGCTCCGGCCACCACGCTGAACACCGGCTTCATCGTGTCGAACGACATGGGAAAGACCTGGGCGCAGCCCGACTTGAAGGAGTTCGGCAAGCGCTCTCCCACCCGCCTTCACGAGAAGAATGGAGAAGGCTGGTTCCGGGTGGACCTCCGGTCGGGCTGGATCCAGCACGCGGAGGTGATTTTCATCAAGCCGAAGCCCGCGGCGTAGGACCCCGGATCCGCTACTCGGCCAGCCCGATGTAGCGCTTCGCGATCTCCTTCGGCGCCGTCTCGTGGAACACGCGGACATGCGGCTGGCCGTAGGCTTCGCGCGCCGTCTCCACGGGAAGCACGCGATGGAGCGCATCCACGGCGTTGTGAATCGTCAGCGGCCGCGGCGCGATCAGCGAGGCGGCGTCCGGCAGATCGAACCCGCGCAGGAATCCGGGTCCGAAGGCGCCGAAGCGGTGCGAGTAGAGCTCGCTGGCGGCGATCGCCGCGTACGAGACGAGCGAACCCGTGATCGCCGCGGAGCGGATGCGCTCGTCGAAGGCGGCGGCGTAGAGCACGACGAGTCCACCCATCCCGTGGCCGATCGCCGAGATGCGCTTTGCGTCCACCTCGGCGCGGCCGGCCAGATAACTCACCCCCGCCATCGCATCCAGAGCCCGCATGCCGGGCGCGGTCTTGCCCACGCGGATCGCATCGTGGAAGTAGCCGGACTCGGCATCGTGAACCAGCTTTTTGAAATCGCCCGTCCTCGAGGCGCGCGGAGCCTCCGGATCGGTTTCCCCCATGCCGCGCGGATCGATCGACAACACCACGATGCCTGCCTTTGCCAGCGGCTCTAAGTAATGCTCCACCAGTTTCGGTTCCGCCTTGCCCTCTTCGTTGACGAACAGCACGGCCGGGTGTTTGCCGGACGATTTCGGCAGCAGCAGGACCGACGGCACATAGATGCCGGGCTCGCTGTGATACACCACCTTCTCGAGCGCATAGGGGCCCCGATCGGCGCGCCCCAGGGTGCGGGAGGGCAGGCCCGAGGCGGGCCGTTCGATCGCCACGCTGGCGCGAACGGTCTCCCGGAGATCGGGCCCCGCCTTGCGAGATACCGCCAACCGCGCCGCGTGCGCCCGGTTCAAGGACCAGACGGTTTCGCCGCCCAGCGACATCGTCACTTCTCCGGACGAGGTCGCGTGCAGGTTCTCCGCGGGCTCCACCGCCGTCACCGGTTCGTTCAGGCTCTCCGCCGATACCTCGGCGCCCGCGAACCACTTCTGCATCCACGTGTACGCCGCCTGATGCATCTCCGGCAGGTAGCCATGCGGACCGTCCACGACGACGTACCGCGTCTTTCCCGCTTCGCCCGCCGCCTTGTACAAGCTCTCGATCTCGCGATGCCGGTCCAACTTCGACGCGACCGCGGGGCGCGGGTCACCGGTCGCTTCGATCATCAACAGCGGCCGCGGCGCGATGAGAGCGTCGATGTCGGCGATGCTCAGCCCCGGCCGCGTGGGGTTGTCCGGATTGCAGCCGCCGTAGCAGACGGGGATCGAGATCTTGATGCGCTCGTCGATCGCCGACAGGAGCTCGGTTTGCAGACCGCCGCCGGAAGTGCCGGTGCAGGCGAGCCGGTTCGGATCCACGTCTTTCCGCTCCGCCAGATAGTCGAGCGCGCGGATGCCATCCCACACCAGGTACGACGCGTAGTTGCCGCCGGTGAGGATCGCTTGCGCGCCCGCGTAGCCGTGTTCGAGCGTCACGAACCAGTGCGATCCGCCGGGATCGATCAACGCGCGGTTCACCACCGGATTGAAATACTCGCGGCGCTCGCCTTGCCCGGGCACGTCGTAAACGAGCACGACATAACCGCGGCGGGCGAGGAAGATGCCCAGGCGTTGATACTCGTCGAACGCCTTGCCCATGCCCCAATGGCCCACCGGCGCGAGCACGGCCGGATACGGCGCGGCGCCCTTTCGCGGGACGTATGCGTTCGCGGTAACCCAGTACCGCGGCCGGCTCTCGAAGATCACCTTCTCCACCGTGTACCCGTCGCGTTCCAGCGTGCCGGTGACGCGCGCGTTCAGCGGAGTCCGGGACGGCATCTCGCCAAGCGCCGCCCGAAGCTTGGCGCGCGTTTCGCTTTGATAGGCGCGGATCTGGCCGCGCGTGGCGAGACCCGCGATCGCCTTGGACCGGCGCTCCTCTTCTTCGTGGCGCAGCTTTGACAGGTAGGATGAAAACATCGAGCCCGCGTTGGCGTACTCGCTGGAGCCGTGGAGCACGTTCCAGAGAGGAAGCGCCGGTCCGCCGGGAGCCGCCGGTTCCTGCGCGAACGCGGCGGCGGATGCAAGTGCTAAAGCGAAGATGCGGCGCATGGTAGGGATCGTATCAGACGCCGCGTGCCGGACGGGCGGGACCGCCCTATCCCATCGAGTAGAAGAATTCCTCCCGCGCCACCAAGCCGTTCGCCACCGTGTATAGCGCGGCTTCGGTCATCCGGAAGCGCTTGCCGGTGGGCTTGAACGTGACGTCGTAGTCGAATCGCACGATAAAACGGTCGTCGTGCGGGTACGGCCCCTCGCAGGTTCCGGAGTGGATCTCGTGATTGTCCACCCACCATTTGCTCTTGCCGATCACGGCTTCCTTGCCCGTGAATTCGCGGGGCATGCCCGGAGGCGCGCCCGCTTCCACGCTGACGACATCCGGAGCGTAGAGCGTCTCCATGGCCTCGAAATTCTTGCCTTGTTGGCAAAGCTCGACGAGCTTCGTTCCTACTTCATGCGCGGTCATCTTGCCCTCCCGATTCTAGATTTACTGGCTCCCGAGTGTACCACCCGGATGTAACGGCTGCGTGAAAGCGCCGTTACCCGCCGAGTCCCAGATCGCGAATCGCACCCACTTCTTACCGGCCAGGTCCACCGGCACGCGGAACCGCTTGCGTCCAAACGCGGGCAGCTCCGTCGCGTTGACGATCTTGCGGTCCACTTTGTCCCCGTCTCCCCACACCACTTCCACGAAGTCGAGCGGGAACGTCCATTCGGCGTCGGCGAACATCGCCGCGTTGGCGCCGGAGCCCTCGATGCCGGACTCGCGGATCAGCACCTCTCCGCTGGTCACGAAGAACGCGCCGTCGCGCAGCGACCGGATCACCGGCGTCCACGGCTCGTCGAACTTCGGCAAACGGTCCAGCTTGACGTAGTTCACCAGCAGGTGACCGTAGGTGTCGTCCTCCGGATTCTTCTGGTAGGTGTCGCCTTCGGCGAACAGGTACTTGGGCGCGCCCCAGTTGTTCATGTCGTCGAGCGTGCCGAAACAGCGGACCTCGCAGATGCGCTTCTCGGAAAGATCCACGGGCAGCGATTGATAGGACGCTCCCAAATAGCGGTCGCTGCGGAAGTGTTCGGTCTGGCGGATCGTCTCCGGATATCCGCTCGACCCCTTGGTGCGCGGATGCGCCTGCCACACCAGCCCGTTCTCGCGGCGCAGCATTTCCAGTTCCTCTTTCGCGTCGCCCACGTGGTAGACCTTGCCGAATTCGCCGCTCGTCTCCTCGAACGGCTGCCCTTCCTTGCGCACGTGCGACCAGTAGACGGGCTTCGGGAACACCATCGTGTAGTGGCCGCCGAAGAAGGCGTCGGGCTCTTCGCCCGGCATGATCAGAAATTCCTTGTCGGAGAACCGCCTGGCGCCTTCGAAGTAGGCGTGCTGCTCCTTGAACCGCAGCGGACCCGGGTCGGACGGATGGCCGTCGCCGTGGAAGTCCGACATCATGGCGATGTTGACTCCCATGGCTCGAAACGTGGGCAGCCAGGTGGGCTGCACGTCGAAGCTGCCCGCGTCGAGCAGCATCTCGTGGAAGTGCGTGTGGAAATGGCTGATCGCCACCTGGTATCCGGGCAGGCGCTTGTACGAATCGTCGTGCGTGTAGTTCATGACGCGCGCCTGCGCGGCCGCGCCGTCGCCGGGCGACAGGTAGTAGTAGACGGCCATCCGCTGCCAGGTCCCCTTGGGCGCGTTGTATAGCGCGAAGTTGCCCTGCGCGAAACTCCGCGCCTGCCGGGTGCGCTTCTCCCAAAGTTCGTTGGAAACGCCGTAGCCGCGGTACATCTCCTCGCGGTCCCCGTGGCGGACGCCGATCGAGAACGACGAATCGTTATCTTTTCGATACCACACATAGCCGAGATTCAGTTCGATCTCGCGCGCGAAGAAGAACTTGTGCGGCGGCGGAAACACCGCCAGCGACCCGCCCGCCGTCTCGACGATGGCCAGCCGGTTGCGAGCGCGCAACGCCACCGGATCGTTGTTGGAGCCTCCCCCGAACTCGTGCTTCTGCCAGCCGCGCGCGGTGTCCCGCCACACCACCCGCTTGGCGGCTCCGAGCTGGAACCCGCGCAACCCCGCGTGATACTTGTACGCGACCGAATCCTCTTCGGTCTTGGCGATCGCTTCCTGCCGGATCAGGTTCGTACCCTTGTACACGGTGAACTGGAGCGTCCCCGCGAACACACCCAGGCTCAGCCCATCGAACGAGACCTCCAGACGAGCCCCGTCCGTCTTCACCGCGCAGGATCCAGTGCTGAACTTCGACGTGGCGCGCCGGATCTCGTCCGGCGTCCGCGGTAGGCCGGGATTGGTGTTGGGCGATCCGGGAACGGTGAGCGGCGAGTCCCAAAACACTTTCCACTTTTCGCGTTCCAGGATCTCCGGGCTGGTCAGTCCGAGTTCGCGCAAAGGGGACATCTGCTGATTGGAGATGCGCCGCTTCCCGGCGGTGACGTGGAACTCGGGCGTCAGATCCGACCCGATTTGCGCCCAGGCGCCGCCCTGCTTGCGCAGCGCGAGATCGCGGATCACCGGCTGGCCGTTGGCGATCGCGAACCCGGCGCGGAGCGTCTCGCCGCGTTCCCCGGCCCACGTCAGCGTGACGGAGCCATTCGATCGCGCCGCTTCGAGTCCCGGTTGAGCCTTGTAACCGGAAAGATCGCAATCGGCCGCCAACGCCGCGAGCGCGGCGGCGGGAAGTAGAAAAGTCGAGCGCACCATGCGTACATGGTAGTGCAGCCGGAGCCGGGCCGCCGCTCAGTATCCGGCCACTTTGCCCGATCCCCTGCCGTCGGTCGCACCCTGCAGCCATCCGTCGCCCAGCAGGATCGACTCCACCAGCGCGACCGCCGGAATCCTGTCGATCGTGTGTCCCTTCGCCTTCAGCAGTTCGATCGTGTCCGGCGAGAAACCCTTCTCGAGAGACAGCTTGTCGGGCTGCCACTGATGATGGAATCGCGGCGCGTCGATCGCCTCCTGCATGTTCATCCCGTGATCCACCACGTTGAGGAACGCCTGCGTGACGCCGGTGATGATGCGCGATCCGCCCGGCGCTCCGATCACCATGAACAGCTTGCCTCCCCGCGTCACGATGGTGGGGGTCATCGAGGAGAGCGGCGTCTTGCCCGGCTGGATCGCGTTGCCCTCGCCCTGCACCAGCCCGAACATGTTCGGGAAGCCCGGCTTGGCCGCGAAATCGTCCCTCTCGTTGTTCAACAGGAATCCGAGCTTCGGAACCGTGACTCCGTTGCCATAGCTGCCGTTGATCGTGTAGGTGAGCGCGGCGGCGTTGCCGTGCTCGTCGACGATCGAAAAATGAGTCGTGTCGGCGGATTCACCGTCCCGGGGTTTGCCCGGCTTCAGCGAATCGCTGGGAGTGGCCTTGGTCCGGTCGATGGAGTCGCGCAAGGAAGAGACGTAGCGCGGATCGATCAGGCCGCGGACCGGGACCTTGAAGAAGTCGGGGTCGCCCAGGTGTTCGCTGCGGTCCGCGTAGTAACGCCGCATGGCCTCGGCCAGGAAGTGGATCGTGGAGGCGGAACCGGCGCCGGTCTTCTCGTATCCCGAGCCTTCCAGCACGCCGCACATCTGCAGCAATCCCAAGCCTCCCGAACTGGGCGGCGGAGCGGTGACGATGTCGTAGTCCTTGTAGCGGCCGCTGAGCGGAACGCGCGCGATCGCCTTGTAGCCGCGCAGATCGTCGAGCCCGATGTGGCCGCCGTTCTTCTTCATCTCCGCGGCGAGAATCCGCGCTGTCTCGCCTTCGTAGAACTCGCGCGCGCCGCCGGACGAGATCCGTTCGAGCGTCGCCGCCAGTTCCGGCTGCGTCAGCCTCTGGCCCACCTCGAACATTTTCCCGCCGTTCAGAAAAATGCGCTTGGACTCGGGGAATTCTCCCATCAGCTTGGCCGCGCCCCGCAACGAACGGGAGAGCGCATAGGAGACGCCGATGCCGTTGCGCGCCAGGTCCAAGGCGGGCCGTACGAGTTCGGCCCATGGCCGTGTTCCGTACTTTCCGTGCGCCATCTCGAGTCCGCGAACCGTGCCCGGGACGCCGGCCGCGCGCCACCCCGCGATGCTGTCGCGCGTGGGATTGCCCGCCGCGTCGAGATACATGTTCCGGGTGGCCGGCTTGGGGGCGCGCTCCCGGAAGTCGATGAAACCGGTCTTGCCATCGGCGAACCGGACCAGCAGGAATCCGCCTCCGCCCAGGTTGCCGGCGGAAGGCAGGGTCACCGCCAAGGCGAACGCCACGGCCACGGCCGCGTCCACCGCGTTGCCGCCCTTCCGCAGCACGTCCAATCCCACATCGGCGGCGTGCGGCTCCTGCGCCACCACCATCGCCTTGCGGGCGCGAACCGGTTCCCGCGCGAACGCGGCGGCGGCCAGCAGAAGCGCCGCCCAGAGCCTGCGATTCATGATCATTTGGAATCAGTGTACCCTGACGGGAAGTGCTTTCCGCGCGTTTGCAGGTCTTCGCGGCGGCCGTCCTGTTTTCCACGGGCGGCGCCGCCATCAAGTCCATCCAACTCACGGCGTGGCAGGTGGCGGGATTCCGGGCAGGCCTGGCCGCGCTTGCGATTCTGCTGTTCCTACCCGCCGCGCGACGGATGTTCGACCGGCGGATCCTGCTCGCCGGCATCGCCTACGCGGCGATGGGACTCACGTTCGTCGCGGCGAACAAGTACACCACCGCCGCCAACGCCATCTTCCTGCAGGACACCGCTCCGGTGTACATGATGGCGCTCAGCCCGCTGTTGTTGAAAGAGGCCGTGCCGCGGCGCGACAGAGTCTTCCTGGTCCTGATGGCCGCCGGCGCGGCGATGTTCTTCGCGGGCGATCCGGCTCCGAGCCTCACCGCGCCCGATCCGGCGCGGGGCAATCTGATCGCCCTCGCCAGCGCCGCCGCGTGGGCGTCCACGATCGCGGCGCTACGCTGGATGGAAAAGAGCGGCATCGAGGGACAGCCGGGCATGGCCACGGTGGCGATGGGCAACTTGCTCGCGTTTGGCGCATCGTTGCCTTGGGCTCTGCCCGTCGCGTCGATCTCCGCGCGCGACGCCGGCGTGCTCGCCTACCTCGGCTTCGTGCAAATCGCGCTCGGCTACGCGCTATTCACGCGCGGCGTAAAGCACGCCAGCGGGATGGAGGCTTCGGTGATCATGATGTGCGAGCCGGCGCTGTGCGCGTTGTGGGCGTTCCTGATCCACGGCGAGACTCCGGCGCCGTGGGGACTCGCGGGAGGCGCGGTGATTCTCGCCGCCACGGCGGGGCGCGTGCTGTTCCGATGAGGCCGCTCGTCGCGGTGCTCGGTCCCACCGGATCGGGCAAGAGTTCGCTCGCGGCGGCCCTGGCGGCGAGGTTCGGCGGCGAAGTGGTGAGCTGCGACTCGGTGCAAGTCTACCGGCATTTCGATACCGGCTCCGCGAAAACGCCCGTCGCCGGACGGCGCGGAGTCCCGCATCACCTGATCGATATCCGCGAACCCGGGGAAACCTACACCGCGGGAGATTTCGCGCGCGACGCTCGCGCCGTCATCGCCGAGATCTCCGCGCGCGGGCGTCTCCCGGTCGCCGCCGGCGGAACCGGCTTCTACGTGCGGGCGTTGTTCGACGGCCTGTTCGAAGGACCGCCCCGGGACGAGCGGCTCCGCGAATCGCTGACGGCGCGGGAGGCGAAGCGGCCCGGCGCATTGCATCGCATTCTCCGGCGGATCGACCCGGCCGCCGCCGCGCGCATTCACCACAACGACAGGAACAAACAGATCCGCGCGATCGAGGTGATCGTCTCCGCGCGGCGTCCGCTGAGCGACCTCCACGCCGAAGGCCGCGACGCGCTCACCGGCTACGACGTACTGAAGATCGGGCTGAATCCGCCGCGGGAGGAGCTCTACCGGCGCATCGAACGCAGGTGCGAGGAAATGTTCCGGGCGGGCCTGATCGAGGAGACTCGAGCGATCCTCGCGCGCGGCTTCGCCCCCTCTTGCAAGCCGTTCGAATCGCTCGGCTACGCGCAGGCGGCCGCGGCCATCCGCGGGGAGCTCACCGAGGAGGAAGCGCTGGCCGCCACGCGGATGTGGACCCGCCGGTACGCGAAGCGGCAGTGGACATGGTTCCGCCGGGAGCGGGATATCGAGTGGATCGATGGGTTCGGAGACAACCCGGATGTGGAGCGCGAAGCCGCCGGCAAAATCGAACGAATGAAGGAACGTTTTCCTTCGAAGTTCGTATAAACGGTCATGCGGCGCGACGTTCGGAGATCGTAGCCGCGGCCTTTCCCCCTCAACCCAAGGAGCATCCAAAATGAAGAAGCTATTCGTGTCTTTTCTCGCCGCCGCCGCGATGACCATCGCCTCCGCCGCGACCCACAACATCACGCTGTTCCAGGAATCGATCGTCAGCGGAACCACGTTGAAGCCGGGCGAATACAAGCTGACCGTCGACGAAGGCAAAGCCGTGATCCACAAGGGCAAACAGCGCGTGGAAGTGGCCGTCACCGTGGAGAACTCGGACGGAAAGTTCAACGCCACGTCGGTCCGCTATCAGAACGGCGACGGCAAGTACCGCGTGAAGGAAATCCGGATCGGCGGCACCAACACCAGGCTCGTCGTCAACTGACCGGATCACGGCCCGGCGGCTAGACTGGAGTCATGGCATCTCCCCGGGCGTCTTCCCATCACGGGCACTCCGCGCCTCGCGATTTCGCCCTGACTCCGCTCAACGTTTACTGGGAAATGACACAAGCCTGCGCGTTGGCCTGCCGCCACTGCCGCGCCGAGTCGATGCCTCAGGCGCATCCGGAGGAGTTGTCTCACGAAGAGAGCGTCCAATTCCTCCGGCAACTCCCCGAGTTCGGCGACCCGATGCCGCACCTGATTCTCACCGGCGGCGATCCGCTCGCACGCGCGGATCTGTTCGAGTTGATCGCCGAGGCGCGGCGGCTGGGCATCGGTCTGTCGATCACGCCTGCCGCGTCGCACCGGCTTTCGCGCGAGGTGCTGGAGCGCCTGCGCGACGCCGGTGTCGAAGGGCTCGGGCTGAGTCTGGATGGCTCGACGCCGGCCCTGCACGACGGCATCCGCGGAGTGCCCGGCACGTTCGATCTCACGTTGCGCGCGATGGACTGGGCGCGGGAGCTGGCGATGCCGGTGCAGGTGAATACGCTCGCATCGCGCGAGACGGCCGCCGATCTGCCGGCGGTGTATGAACTGCTGCGGCCCTACGGCATCGCGCGCTGGAGCCTGTTCTTTCTGATTTCCACCGGCCGCGGCAAGGTGCTGGACCCGCTGTCCGCGGAGGAAGCCGAAAAGCTGATGGCGTGGATCCACGAGACCTCGCATCACGCACCCTTCACGGTGGCGACCACGGAGGCGCCCTCCTATCGCCGCGTCGTGCTGGAGCGAATGAAGGCGGACGGTCTGCACGGGACCGACATCAAGAGCGCGTCCGCGTATCGAGGCTTCGGCATTCGCGACGGCCACGGCATCGTCTTCGTGTCCAACACCGGCGACATCTGCCCGGCGGGCTTCCTCCCGGTGGCGGCGGGGAACGTGCGGCGGGACCGATTGGCCTTTGTCTATCGCGAATCGAAGCTGTTCCGCGCCTTGCACGATCCGAGCCAGTTCGACGGCCGTTGCGGCGTCTGCGAGTATCGAGCTTTGTGCGGCGGCTCCCGCGCTCGCGCGTTCAGCGAGACCGGCGATCCGCTCGCCAGCGACCCGCTGTGCGAGCACCAGCCCAAGGCCTCGCGCGGCTGACGCTGCCCGCCGTAGTAATCTCGGGATAATGAACATCGGCGCGATCACCAAGCAGCTCGCCCAGGAGGCGCTCGGCAGCCAGGTCAAGGAGCTGATGGACACCGTCCGTCCGCCAGAGACAGCCCCGCCCGATCCCGACAATGTCGCCGCCGCGGTAATGGGCCAAGTCCACGCGATGCAGGCGGCGCTCAAGGAAGACCAGGAGCTAATGGTCCAGTGCACGGTGGGCGCGGCGGTGCTTCGCGTGGTGGAGATCTATGCGCCGTCGCCGAAGCTGCTGGTGCTCACCGGGCTGGACGCCGATCGCGCGGTGTCGCGGATCGTGGCTCCGGCGGAGTCCGTGCAACTGGTGTGCAAGCCGCTGGCGGCCAAGCCCGATTCGAAGCCGTTGCGCATCCGTCTGGTGGCGGCCAAGCCCAAGCCGTAGCTACTTTCCGGTCACCGCGGCCACCACCATGCGCAGCGTGTTCCCGGTGGCGTCGCCCACGGTCTTCGGATCGCCCGGCTTCCAGCCATCGCGCGATCCGTCGTAGCGATATCGCACCGGGAGCCTCGTCAGTTGAGGATCGTACTGACTCTCGTTGCCGCCCATCTTGTAGGCGACCAGATCCAGCGACGGCACGACGTAGATCGCATAGCCGCCCGCGCCGCCTTTCCAGAAAGCGTCTTTCGGCACGCCTTTCAGATTCCCCGCCTCGTTGTGGTTGAAGTTGTAGCTGTGCGCGAAGTGCGGGTTGTACTTCACTCCGCGGCCGCATTGGCGCGCATACTCGGCGTCGACGATCTGGCGCTTCTTCCAACGGCCCTCGCGCAGCATGAGATAGGCGAATCGCAGCGCGTCGGTCGACCGCAAGGCGATGCTTCCGCCGCCTGGCGTGTGGAACATCCGGCCGTTGGCGTCAATGCCACCTTTCAGCTTGGGCCGGTACATTGCGTAGCCCCACGTGCCGAAGCCGAGCGGTCCGGTCAGGTTGCGGCGCATGTACTCTTCCATCTCCATGCCGGTCACGTGGCGGACGATCATCGCGGGAACGTGGCTGGACGCGGTGGAATACGAGTAGCAATCGCCGGGAGCGCACCAGAGCGGCTGGCGCATCGCGAAGTCGTCGGTGGTCGAATAGGGACCGTTGTCCTCGGTCGGATTCTCCCACGTCTGGCGCTCGCCCTTTACGTAGACCGGGTTCATTCCTTTCAGCCCGGCCGACATCGACAGAACCTGTCCGAGCGAGATCTCCGCCTTGCGCGGATCGTTCAACGGGAAGTATTGCGACGGCAGATGCTTCGGCGTGAAGATCTTCTCGTCGAGCCCGTTCGGGAAGCGGTCCGGGAACTCCTTCATCGCGATCCCGGTCGCGATTGTCGTGAAGGCCTTCCCGCAGGAGGCGAGTTCCGGCAGCGCTTCGCGATGGCCGCGGCCGAAGTAGCGCTCGTAGACCAGATGGCCGTGCCGCACCACCAGCAGTCCGCCGTGCTGGCTGGTGAGCTTGGTGTACTCGAACGCTTCGTCGAGCTTGGCCGTATCGATGCCGGCGGTCTTGCGGATCTTGGCGGGATCGGTCAGCGTGCGCCAGCCCTTGCCGGAATCGGGCTCGGGAAAGTAGTCCTCGGCGAGGGCCAACGCGGCGATCGAAAGCAGGGCGGCGGATCGGATCATCGACCGACCAGCATACCTCGGAAACGCAGCCGCATCGAGCCGCCCGTCAGTTGGATCGAGTGGCCCGCGCGATGTTCAGGTGAATGAGAGCCGCGGGGTCCATGTCGCCGCTCCAGCCGAGTTGCGCGTAGGACCATTGCTCGAAGCGCCACAGCCCGTCGAGGCTCGTTCCGTCCGGCTTCGTCCACGTCAGCCGGTAGTATCGATGCCGCTTCCACGATGGGGAATGGCCTGTCATGAAGTTGAGTTCGAACGGAGTGGGCCAGCTCAATCCGTTGCGAAGCGTGAGCGAGACTCGGTCGCCGGGTTCCGGGACGGGTTCGTCGCCAGGGCCGAGCGGGAAGACGGTGTCGCCTTTCTGGATGGACAGACGCGATCGAGCGTCCCGCTGGATGGCGGCGCCGGGATCGATGCGTAAGATCGCGGCGTCCGCCCGGAAGGCGCCGTCGGAAAAGGAGAGGGTCTTGACCGGCAAGGAGACGGCTTCGGACTGCCGGAGGTGATCGGCGAGGATCGACACGCTTCTGCCGAAGGCGAGCCAGAGGATCGTCAGACCGGCCCCGCCGGCGAGCCAGGGAATGAGGCGTCTCGGCATACCGGGTCCAAGGGTAGCGCGGCGCAGCCGTCTGGCGGGCCCGCGCCGGCCGGGAGTATCATGGACTCGTCATGGCACGGCCGGCGCTTTGCTTCTTGACGTTCTTCTCCGCGCTGCTCGCGGGAACCGTTGAGTCGCCGAATTTCGAAGGATTCCTGGACCGCGCGGGTTGCGACACCGTTATCGGTTGGGCGGTGGACCGCAACCGGCCGGGATCGCCGGTGCTGGTGGACATCCTGGTTGACGGGGTCTATGCGACCACCGCCGCCACTGGCGCCAGTCGTGACGACGTGGCCGCCTATCTGGGGTCCACGTTCCGGCCGGCGGGATTCGCGGTGTCGATCCCGGCGCTGCGCGCGGGAGGGTCGCACGTGGTGTCGGCGCGGTTTCGCGAAGGCGGGCAGGCGCTGTACCCGCCGGTTCGCGAGTCGCCGCCCTGTGTGGCGCAGGGGCGCGTGGAATCGGTCAGTTGCACGGAGGTGCGCGGGTGGGTCTATCCGGGCGACGCTCCCGCGATGGCGGTCGCGGTGGCGGTGGACGGACTGGAGTTCGTGGCATTCGGAGGCGCCGGCGAGCCCCGGCCCGACCTGACTTTTCTGCCGGCCGGCCGCCGGGACGTGGGGTTCCGGTTCGCGCTGCCTTCCGGTTACCAGGATGGCCAACGCCATTCCGTTCGCGTGACGACTTTCGGGAATCCGACGCTGGACGAAACCATCGTCACTCCGGTTTGTCCCCGGATTTGGGAGGGTCACGTCGACTCCGCCTCGTGCGATGCGCTGGGCGGCATGCAGGCGTCCGGCTGGGTCGCGGACCGGTCGAAACCGAACACGCCGGTGTCCGTTCAGTGGGAATTGCGGCAAGCCGGGGGCGCGGTCTCCGGACCAGAACTGGCCAGCCTGCCCCGGCCCGATGTCGGCGCGCACTTGGGCGACGACGGGCGGCACGGATTCCGGCTCCGGTTCGGGATCTCCGCGTCCGAGCTGCGGCTGTTTTATCCCAACTCCTCGAATCCGCTGTTTTCTTCCGTGACCATGGCGCGCTGCCCAAGCTCCGGAACGCACGTGGCCGCGATCACCGGCAGTTGCCAGACGCTGTCCGGGTGGGCGGCGGACCGGAACCGCCCCAACGTGCCGCTGCGAATCCGGGTGTTCGTGGACAGCAAGGAGATCGCGACGGTAGTGGCGGACCAGCCCCGGCCCGACTTGCAGGGATTCTTGCGGGATAACGGCAACCACGGCCTGACCTACACAGTCCCGTGGCAGGGCCTCGGGGAGCACGTATTCGGGCTCATCGACGCCGACACGGGTACGCCGCTGCCGGGATCGGGCGCGCCGGTCGCCGCTTGTCCCACGGTGGAGCACTATCTGGATAGCTATAGCTGCCAGAGCCTCTCCGGCTGGGCGGCGGACCGGACCCAGCCGAACGTGGCCGTGGGGGTGCGTGTGGTGGTGGACGGCACGTTGCGGGAGTCGATCACCGCGGACCGGGACCGTCCCGATGTCGCGGCGTACCTCGGCGACAACGGCAAGCACGGCTACTCCTGGAGCCTGCCGCAGCCGCTTCGCGACAACCGGTTCCACACCTACGAGTTCACGGCCGACGGCGCGCCCACTCGGCGGGTATCGTTCGTGTGCGGGCCCTAGATCCGCGGAGCTTGACATCCTTCCCCTAGTTGACTAGGATAGCTGGCAAGGGATGGCGCCGCTCGAACTTCTCATTCTCGAATCCTTGGACGCCGGGCCGAACCACGGCTTCGGCATCACTTTGCGCGTTCAGGAGGGATCGGGCGGACTGCTCACCGTCGAGGAAGGATCGCTGTATCCCGCGCTACGCCGTCTGGAGAAGGACGGCGCGTTGACCGCCGAGTGGAGCACCACCGCCGCCGGCCGGCGCGCGCGATACTACCGGCTGACCCCGGCGGGACGAAAGCGCCTCGCCAAAGCCCGCGACAAGTGGGCGGAGGTGGCCAAGGGCATGGCGCGGCTGCTGAGGTTCGCATGAGCTGGCGCGAGGAATCGGAGGCCCATATCGCGATGCGCGCGGAGCTAAACGAGCGCGCGGGCATGGATCCGGCGGAGGCCCGGCGCGCCGCGGAAAGGGCATTCGGAAATCGGGCGTCGATCGGCGAGGAGGTGAGAGCGGTGAGCATTCCGGTTTGGCTCGAACAGGCGGGACAGGATCTGCGGTACGCGGCGCGCGGATTCGCCCGGTCGCTCCGGTTCCTGCTCACGGCGGTGGCCGCGCTCGCGGTGGGTATCGGAGCGTCCACGGCCGTCTTCAGCTTCGTGGACCGGATTCTCTTCCGCCCCTTGCCCTATGCGAACGAGCACGAACTCGTCTGGTTCGGCATGACCGCGCCGATCAGCGGCGGGACCGAGTTCATCCTCGAACAGAACTATTCCGCGTGGCGAAAGGTCCAGACGCCGTTCTCGTCCATTGCGGTCACCGCCGGCGTGGGCGATTGCAATCTGTCCGAAGCGAATCCGGTACGGATGCTCTGCTCGCGCGTTAGTCCGGGTTATCTCTCGGTCTTCGGATACCGGCCGCTGGCGGGGCGCGACTTCGGCGTCGAGGATGGACGCGAGGGCGCGCCGCCAACGGCGCTGATCTCGCGGGCCCTCTGGACGGATCGCTTTGGCGGCGGCGATCTCTCTGGCAAGACACTCGATATCGACGGGAACCGCACCGCGGTGATCGGCGTGCTGCCGGAGAACTTCGAGACTCCTTCGCTCGCGCGCGTGGATGTGCTCCAGGTCTTGCAGTTGGAGGATGACAACAAGCCGGACTCGGCCCCATCGCTTCTGCTCACGGCGTTCGCGCGCCTGCGGCCCGGTGTGTCTCTCCCGGAGGCCCGGACGCGGATGGAGCCGCTCTTCCAGGATGCCCTGCGAACGATCCCACGGGGATTTCGGAAAGAGGTGCGGCTCGCGATCCTCCCGCTGCGAGACCGGCAGACAAGGGATAGCCGCCGCGCCGCTCTGCTGCTACTCGCCGCGGTATCGCTGGTGTTGTCGATCTCCGTCGCCAATGTCGCCAACCTGCTGGTGGCGCGAGCGGCGTCGCGGCGGCGGGAACTGGCCGTGCGCGCGGCGATCGGCGCGGCAAAGATCCGGCTGGCGCGGCAGGCGTTGACGGAGAGTCTGCTGTTAGGGGCGGTTGGCGGAGCCGGTGGATTGCTGTTCGCGGCCGGCCTGCTGCGCCTGTTGCGCGCGCTGGCGCCGGCCGGAATCGCTCGATTGGACGAGGCCACGATCGATTGGCGGGTGGCGGGATTCTGCTTGCTCGCGACAACCGCCGCGTCGATCCTGTTCGGACTGGCGCCGGCGATGCGAAGCCCATCGCCCGAGGCGCTCACCGGTGGACGAGTCGCGGGGAAGCGCCGCGAATGGCTGCGGCCATCGTTGGTCGTCGTGCAGATCGCGTTGTCGCTGATCCTGCTGTGCGGCGCGGGGTTGCTCACGCTGAGTCTTCGCAACATGGCGAACGCGCCGTTGGGGATCGAGACCTCCTCGTTGTTTTCGGCGTACGCGCAGTTGCCGGACGCCCGCTATCCGCACCCGGCGCAAAAAGCCGCGTTCTGGAAGTCGTTGACAGAGCGCTTGGCCGCGATACCGGGAGTGGAGGGGACCGCCATCTCCGATTCGCTGCCGCCAGAAGGCCGCGCGGGAGGCAGGATCTTCTCGAGCATCCACGTGGAAGGCCGGCCGCGGCACGAAGGGCGGCCGGCGGGCGGAAACGTGACGGTCCGGCAAGTGTCCGCCTCCTACTTTTCGATGCTCGGCATTCCCCTCCGGCAGGGACGTTTGTTCGCCGAGGGCGACGGCCGGACCATCGTGTTGAGCGAGCAAATGGCGGCGCGGATGTTTCCCGGCGAGACCGCGCTCGGCCAGCGGCTGGTCCTTTCCGGGGAAGCCACACTCGAGGTGACCGGCATCGTGGGCGACGTCCGCAATGGCGGGTTGACGGCGGCTTCGGATCCGGAGATCTACCTGCTGAGCAACCGTGAGCGGCCGCGGCAATACGTGTTGCTGCGCGCGGATACGCGAGTGATGCCGTTGGTGCGGGAAGCGTTCCGCGAACTCGACCCCCGATTGACGATGCAATTGGAAACGCTCGACGACCGTGTGCGGAACATGCGGACCCGCCCGCGTTTTCAATCGATGCTGCTCGGCGGATTCGCGGTCACCGGGCTGGTGCTGGCGGCCATCGGGTTGTACGGAGTCATGGCCTTATTAACGGCGCAGCGGACGGGCGAGATCGGCGTTCGCATGGCGCTCGGCGCGACGGCGGGCGACATCAGCGCCATGGTCCTGCGGCAGGCGGGTTGGTGGACCGCCGCCGGAATCGCGGCCGGACTCTGCGGCGCCGCGGCGTGCGCCCGGTCGATCGAGGGCCTGCTCTACGGCGTGAAGGTCACGGCTCCGCTGCCGCTGGCCGGGGCGGTGGCTTGCCTCACGGTGACCGCATTGGCGGCGGCGTTCGCGCCGGCGCGCAGAGCCTCCCGGGTCGCGCCCTTCGAAGCGTTGCGCGAACTGTGACGCGGACCCTGTCCCCCCGTCACCCTCGCCCGAGCCACACGAACCGCGCCGCGAACAACGCCGTCAGGACATACAACAGCGGACTCACCTCCCGGCCGCGACCCGCCAGCAGCCGCACCAGCGCGAACGACGAGAAACCGAGCGCGATCCCGTTCGCGATGCTGAACGTGAACGGAATCGCCACGATCGTCACGAACGCCGGTAACGCCGTCGCGATGTCGCGCCACTCGATCTCCGCCGCGTGCGACGCCATCGCCGCGCCCACCAGAATCAGCGCCGGAGCGGTGGCGAACGCCGGAATCAGTCCCGCCAAAGGAGCCGCCGCGATGGACGCCAGGAACAGCAGCCCCGTGACGATCGCCGTCACGCCCGATCGTCCACCCGCCACCAGCCCCGCCGTACTCTCGATGTAGCTGACCACCGTGGATGTGCCCGCGAGCGAGCCGGCGATTGTCGCCACCGAATCCGCCGTGAGAATGCGATCCACTCTCGGGATCGATCCGCTGGCCGACAGCAGACCTGCCTTCTTCGTCACGCCGACCAGCGTGCCGAGATTGTCGAACAGGTCGACGAACAGGAACGCGAGGACGATCTCGGCGAGTCCGAGTCCCCACGCGCCGCGGATGTCCAACGCGCCGAACGTCGAGAACATCTCCGCGAAACCGGGCGTTCGCGGCTCGAAACGGGTGAGTCCCAACGCCAACGACAGAGCGGTGGCCGCGGCGATGGCGATCAGCAGCGAGCCACGAACCTTGCGCGCCTCCAGTCCGGCCGCGAGCACCAGTCCACCAAGAGCCAGCGCGGGGCCGGCCGATCTCAGATTCCCCAACGCCAAGCCGGTATTCGGATCGGACACGACGAGGCCCGCGTTGCGGAATCCGATCAGTGCGATGAACAGGCCGATGCCCACGGCCACCGCCGAGTAGAGCTCGCGCGGCAGGGACGACACCAGCTTCTCGCGCACACCCGCCAGCGTGAGGAGTAGAAACGCGATTCCCGAGAGGAACACCGCTCCGAGCGCCGTCTGCCAGCTCACGCCCATCCCTTTCACCACCGAGTAGGTGAAGTAGGCGTTCAAGCCCATTCCCGGCGCCAGGGCGATCGGATAGCGGGCGTACGCTCCCATCAGAATGCTGGCGAACCCGGCGGACACACACGTCGCCGTCATGACGCCCGCGGCCGGCATGCCCGTTTGGCTCAGGATCGCGGGGTTGACGAAGATGATGTAGGCCATCGTCACGAACGTGGTCAGGCCGGCGAGAATCTCGGTGCGCCAATTCGTGTGAAGGCTGTCGAATTCGAAATAGCGCTCGAGAGTCGCGATCATCGTCTTATTTTCCGGGATTGGTTGCCCGCAGGCGGCGCAGGTTGGCGGCGGCGGCGGCGTTGCCAGGATCGACGGCCAACGCTTCGGAGAAACGCCGCTCCGCCTGCTCCCTGTTTCCACGCAAGGCGTGCAACGCGCCAAGATTGACGAACGCGTCCGGTAGCAAAGGATCCTCGGCGATGGCGGACTCGAGCATTCGCGCCGCTTCGTCCAGATCGCCGCCGGTTCGCAGGGCCTCGCCGAGCACGGTCAGCAACACCGGATCGCGCGGCGCGCGCCGGAGTCCGTCGCGGGCGGCCTTGGGCGATGGGAACGTCAGCAGGGCGATGCGCCGCCAGGCGGGAACGTACTCCGGATCGATGCCGGCGGCTCGCCGGGCCTGCATCTCGGCGGCGCGCCGGTCGCCGCGGCGGGCGAGCGCGTCGGAGAGGATCACGTAGGGCTCGGGCGAAGGCGGTCCGGCGGCGGCGAGCGTCTCGCGCAGCCGGGCGATCATCCGGTCCGGGTTGGCGAGCAGCGTGTACAGTTCGCCGGGATCGGCGGGGTAATAGGGCGCGACGGCTCCCGCGTAGGTGCCCGCGTGCACCGGCGCCGGACCTCGATCCGGCCTGCGCGCGATCCGGTGATCGGTGATCGTCGTACGAGGCGCGTCCTCCGGCCTCCGCGTTGCCATGTGGCAGGACGAGCATCGCGGGCCCTCTCCGTGATCGGGCCGATGGCAGGAGACGCAGGCCCCGTCATTGGCCCGGGCCGGCTGGTGAGGATCATGGCACGTGATGCACGTCAGCCGCCCGCCGGACTCCTTGTAACAGCGCGACTGGCGCAGCCGGTAAGGAGCGCTGACCACCTCGAACTTGTCGTCGAAGCCGCCGCCCGGCGCGTGGTCGAAGTGGACCGCGAAATCGGAGAGCGGCTCGCCCGGGCTGTAGTCGAACGGACCGCGGCCGATGCGGCGAATCGACGCGGGCAGCGGATGCGAGGTGGTCTCGAGGTGGCATTGCATGCAAACCTCGTCCTGGCGTTGGGGCGTCTGGCGCCGGGGGTTGAAGATCGTGCTCCGGCCCGGCTTGGCCAAGTGAGCGGCGGGATCGCCGTGGCAGCGCTCGCATCCGATCCCTTCCGGCAGCGGCGCCATGTAAATGGGATCCTCGGGATCGGCATTGGCTCGGGGATAGGAGTCGTGGCAGAACAGGCAGTCGAATCCGGCCTTGCGGCGGAAGTGGGGGTGGTCCGGCCGGTCGTAACCCGGCGCCATGTCCCAGTAGCCGCCGTTCTCCGCATACCAGGTAACCGGCAGCGAGACAAGCCGGCCTTGGGGCGTTCGATGAAGGTAGCCACGGGCGTGATTGCCCGATCCTAATACGTAGTGGATCTCGAGTTCCATGGCGGGGACGTTTTCCCTGGCTTGGCGGGCCACGAAAAACCGCCCTTCGCGCTCCGTCATGACGAACTGGCTCCGGGACGGCCCGTGGAGAAACCGGTTCTTCCCGGCGAAATCCTCCACCCGGTAGGCCGGTTGCATCTTTCGCACCGAGCGCGCCATGCCGGTTCGCGCGTAGGAATCCACGGCCGCGCCGTGACAGCTCCGGCAACGCTCTCCCGTCTCTCCCCACGCGATGAACACGAAGATCGCGCATAAGACGCGGATGCTATACTTGGGGCACATTGGATGTGGGAAAAGGATTTCCTTCAGGGAGGTCCCCATGTTACCTCGTCTCGCTTTTATCGCGGGTTTGGCCTTGTTTTCGGCAGCCGCGCAAACCAGCAGGGGCACGGTCAGCGGTTTGGTGTCCGACGCCCAGGGCGCCGCGATCCCGAATGCCGCGGTCGAACTCACCGGCCTTGCCACAAACGCCACTCGAACCACGCAGTCGAACGCATCGGGTCTTTACCGCTTCGACGCGGTCGACCCCGGCGAATACAAGATTTCCGTAAAACTCCAGGGATTCCGGGCCTTTTCCGCGCCGCGAGTGGTCGCCGGCGCCGCGCAGGTGACGACCCAGGACGCAGTCCTCGAGGTCGGTGACGTCACGCAGGTGATCGAAGTCTCCGACAGCGCCATTCAGATCCAGACCGAGGCGCCGGTCCGCGGCCGTAACGTCGAATTCCAGGAGATCGCGCAGTTGCCCTATGCATCGCGCAATCCGGTGGATCTCGGATTGACCGTGCCGGGAGTGACCACCACCAAGTTCGCGACGCCGGCGCGCACGTTCATCGTCAACGGCGCGCGAGGCCGCTCGAACAACTTCATGATCGACGGCACCGATAACAACGACATCTCGGTGGGAGGCCAGGCCTTCCAGGTGCTCAATCCGGGCAGCGTGCAGGAGGTCTCCGTGCAGACCACCAACTACGACGCCGAGTTCGGCCGCGCCGGCGGCGGAGTGATCAACCTGATCACTCGGTCCGGATCCAATAGCCTGCACGGAACGGCCGGCTTTGTGCTCGATTCCACGCGGGACGACGCCATCTCGAGCTCGCTGGCGCAAGACCCCGCGATTCGGGCGCGGGGCAAGAACTTTGCCGGAACCGAACAGCAGTTCGACGGGACGCTGAGCGGGCGCATCAAGCGCGACCGGACCTTCTATCATGTTTCTTATCTCGAACTGCGCCAGTTCTCGACGAGCACCAATGAAATGGTCACGCCCTCGGCCGCCGGCCGCGCGACGCTGGAACGGCTGTTCCCCGCCGGCCGGAACAAGAACGCCGACACGCTACTCGGCATCAGCAAGGGCTTCGAGGGCGTCACCAGGCTGTTCCAGGTTCCGCTGGGAGCGGGCCGTCCGCAGGTGGAATTCGGCCGCCTTATCACTCCCTACGCGCAGACAAAAACTTTGCGCCAGTACGGCGCCAAGCTCGACCATCGCTTCAGCGACCGGCACTCCATCGCCGGCCGTTTTCTGATCCACGACGACAACACGCCCAAAGGCGGCGAGAGTTTGAGCTTCCCCAGCTTCATCACCAGTTCGACCGAGAAGTCGGCCAGCGTGTCGCTGTATCACACCTACGTGTTCTCGCCGTCGGTCACCAATGAGATGCGCCCCGGCTACACGCGCTTCGTGCTGGACGCGCCGCTCGATCCGGCGAATCCCCTCGGCCAGACATTGCCTGGCATCGAAATCCAGGGGATCAACACGCTCAACACGAGCCGCTACGGCATCAGTTCCACGTTCCCGCAGGGACGCACGTTCAACAACTACGTCCTGCAGGACACGATGAGCGTGGTGCGCGGCACGCACACGTTCCGGTTCGGCTTCGACCTGATGGATCAGCGCGCCCGCCAAGCGGCGCCCTCCAATCTCCGCGGCCAGCTTACCTTCGCGGCGAGCACCGGCGCGGAGCCGTTCAGCGGCCTGGCCAACTTCCTGGACGATTTCGGCGGAGGCGGAGGCGGCGCCGCGCGTACGTTCGGCAGCCCCGTCTACTACCCGTCGCTATTCCGGCATTCGTACTTCTTCCAGGACCGCTGGCGCGCGACGCCGGCGCTGACACTGACGCTGGGCACGCGCTACGAATACTTCGGAACGCCGATGAACGTGATCCTGAACCCGGTGTACACGGGACTGGGCAACGTGGATCCGGTGACGCTCGACAGCGCGCTCACCAAGCCGAACAAGGTGAAGGGCGACAAGAACAACTGGTCGCCCACGCTGGGCTTGGCCTTCGCGCCCAAGTACGACTCGGGGCCGCTCGGACGGTTGTTCGGCGGCGGCAAGGGCGTGTTCCGCATGGGCTACGCGATGGGCTACGACAGCTACTTCAACAACATCACCTCGAACATGGTGGCCGGCGCTCCGAACTCGGTCGCCGGCAACAATCCGTCGCAGGTGACCACGGCGGCGCCGCGCGGACTTTCCGGACTTTCCGGCCTGATTCCGAACGTGGCTCCGGCGATCACGCCGTTCCTCACGCAGAGCGCGGTGTACAAGAATCTGGTGAACCCCTACTTCCAGCGATGGTCGGGTGGCATCCAGCGCGAACTGCCGGGCGGAATCCTGCTCGACCTGTCGTACGTCGGCACCAAGGGAACCAAGCTGTTCGCGACCGAGGACGGCAATCCGCTGGTGACGGCGGAACTGCGGACGCCCGTGCCGTCGAACGTGACCACCACGCGGCGCGAGAATCGCATCGATCAGTTGCAGGGCGCCCGAACGCTGCGCAGCAATGGCGGCTCGTCGGTCTATCACGGCGCGCAGTTCGAAGTGAAGCGCCGCTTCGCCAACGGTTTCGGCTTCACGGCCGCCTACACGCGGTCCAAGGTGATCGACAACGGCAGCGAGATCTTCAGCTTCGGCAACACGTCCACGCTGCAGAACGCCGGCGTGCCGTCTTTCTTCGGTGGCTTGCAAATCGACCGCGCCGTTGGCTTCTTCGACCGGCCGGACCGTCTGGTGTTCACCTACACCTACGAGCTCCCCTTCATGAAGACCCAGAAGGGCGCGCTCGGAAAGCTAGCCGGCGGATGGATGCTCACCGGCATCACCTCCTACGAGAGCGGCGTTCCGTATAGCGTGGTCAACGGCCAGGACGCCGACGGACTGGGCGGCGCCGCGTTCGACCGGCCGGACTTCAATCCGTCCGGGCCGAAAGGCGTGCGCGCGGTTCCCAGCGCTACGTCGCCCACCGGCTACGTCAATCCGGACGCCGGCAACGCGCCCATCCGCCGCGAGGATGCCCGCTACATCGGCATCGCCGCGAACAACGGCACGCGCCGCACAGCGCCGGGCAACCTGGGCCGCAACAGCGAGCGCGGACCCGGCCTTCGCAACTGGGACCTCAATATCGTCAAGAACTTCGCGCTGACGGAGCGCTTCCGGCTGGAACTCCGCAACGAGTTCTTCAACATCTGGAACACGCCGATGTACGGCAAGGTCAGCGTGAGTCCCTTCTCGCCGCCGCAGAACGCGCAGACCATCGCGGCGAACGTGATCAGCTCCCAGACGGGTCTGTTCCTCAACGAGACAGCCCAGGATGGGGGCGGACGCGTGATCCGCTTCCAACTACGGTTGCACTTCTAGAACCGCTATCGCGGCGGGCGGCTCCCGAAGCACATCAGGCCGCCCGCCGTCCTGACATAGATCCTGCCGCCGGCGATGGCCGGCGTGGCGAACACTTCCTCTCCCAGCGAATTCACCGCCAGCGTTTCCCACCGTCCTTGCGCCGCCACCACGGAAACGGTTCCGTCCTGGGATACGAGCCAGACCTTGCCATCGGCCCCCACCGGCGACGCGAAGTACTTGTCGATGGCCCCTTTCAAGCGGTCCTGCTTCAGGACGTTGCCCGTCGCCGGATCGATCGATAGCAGGATCCCGCTGTCGTTCACCATGAACAGCACGCCTCGGTAGAGCAGCGTGGAGGGCACCTGCGGCACCGGCTTCCGGTACGACCAGAGGATGGCTTCCCGGCCGCGGTTGCCGCCGCCACCCAAGGCGATCGCCAGCAGCCCGTTCTCCGACGCCAGCATCGCGCGCGCCACTCCCCACTCGGCGCGATTCAGGAAGCCGTCGGCGTCGAGATCGAACGTGCCGAAATAGCCGCGATTCTTCAGCCGCTCGTGCGGCATCTCGGCGATCGACAGCTTGCCGTCCTTGTCGGCGTCCTGCCTGGCCAGCGCCACATCGAACTCGTCCACCGCGATCTGGCGGCCGGGCTGATTCTCCGGGAAGCCCCAGCCGTTGATATAGGCGCGGCCCTCGGCGATGGCGGGCACGGATTTCATCTCGCACGCCAGGCCCGGCACGAACCAGGTCCGTTCGCCCGTCGCGATCGAGTAGGCGGAGAGTTGGAAGGACTCGGCGAGCAGCAGTTCCTTGCCGTGGATCACCGGCGTGGAATAGCCGGAGATCACTTCGGGCCGCCGCGTTCTCCAGCGCTCGCGCCCAGTCCGCGCATCTATGGCCGTGAGGTAGGAGCCGCCGCCGTCCTGGTCCACCGGGAGGATCACCGCGCCATCGGCGAGAATCGGCGAAGCGCCGTGGCCATAGTAGACGCGGAACGGCCCCATCGGCACGCGCCAACGTTCGCGGCCGGAAGCATCGTAGGAGACGAGGCCGAAATCCTGGAAGAAGGCGAACACGTTGACGCCGTCCGTCACCGGTGTCGCGGAAGCGGGGTTGTTCGGCTTGCGGATCGGGTTCTCTCGCGAACGCTCCACGCCGCGTCGCCACAGGACACGGCCATCGGAACGCCGCAGACAGAACGTCGCCAGTTCGCGGCCTTCGAACGCGGTGACGAATACGCGGTCGCGCGTCACCACCGGCGACGAATGACCGGGCGGAAGCGGCGTCTTCCAGATCAGGTTGCGATCCGGGCCGAACTCGACGGGCAGCCCCGTATCGGCCGAGACGCCTTGCGCGTTCGGACCGCGGAACTGCGGCCACGGAACATCGGCCGCCCTCGCGGCGGCGGCGATGAGGAGGAAGGGCGCCAGTGTCATTCCTCTCATGGTAAGCGCGGCGTAGAATGGGATCTCGCATGCGATTTGCCATCTTGGCGCTCTGTGGAGTGCTCTCGCTATTCGCCCAAAAGCGATTTCAGGACCCGGCGCCACCCGCCGTGAAGGCGCCATCCGGCGACGCCGCGGCGCAACCGGCCGCCAACACGGACGTTCGATTCCATCGCAAGCCGAAGGCGCTACCCAAGGGCGCGGTGACCTCCGATTGGCCGTGGTTCCTCGGGCCGTCGCACGATGCGGTATCGCCGGAGACCAAGCTGGCCGGCAAGCTACCGCCGTCCGGACCTCCCATCGTTTGGGAGATGAAGAAGGGAACCGGCTATAGTTCGCCATCGATCGCTGGAGAATACCTGGTGTTCCTGCATCGCGAAGGAAATCGCGAAGTGGTGGAGTGCCTGAAGCCATCCACCGGCGAGCGCTACTGGCGGTATGCGTATCCGACGGACTACGAGGATCGCTACGGCTACAACAACGGTCCGCGCGCCAGCCCGGCGATCGACGGTCCGCGCGTCTACACGCTCGGCGCGCAAGGCAAGCTGATGTGCTTCCACCTGGCGACGGGCCAGATCCTCTGGCAGCGCGATCTGCTGAAGGAGTTC
Organism: Acidobacteriota bacterium; assembly: GCA_005808475.1. Lineage (GTDB taxonomy): Bacteria > Acidobacteriota > Terriglobia > Bryobacterales > Bryobacteraceae > SYLY01. The sequence continues at coordinate 27,342 of SYLY01000098.1, read as the reverse complement.
AAGGTTCCGCAGGACTTCTTCGGCGTCGCGGGCACGCCCCTGCTGGAGGGCGGCCTGCTGGTGATGAACATAGGCGCGCCGGGCGGCCCCACCGTCATCGCCATCGACAAGAACACCGGGCGCATGGCGTGGGGCGCGGGCGACCAGTGGGGCGCCAGCTACGCCTCGCCAATGCCCGGCGATCCGCACGGCAAGCGGCGCGTCTTCGTGCTGGCCGGCGGCGAGAGCAACCCGCCCACCGGCGGCCTGCTTTCGATCGATCCGAGCAACGGCGCCGTGGACTTCACGTTCCCGTGGCGTAGCAAGAGCTACGAGTCGGTGAACGCGTCGTGCCCGGTGATCTTCGACAACAGCGTGTTCGTCTCGGCCAGCTACAAGGCCGGAGGCGCGCTCTTGCGCATAGGACCGGATTTCAAACACCAGACCGCGTGGACCTCTCCCGAATTCGGCCTCCACTTCAACACGCCGGTGCACAAGGACGGCTTCCTCTACGGCTTCGACGGACGGAACGAACCGGACGCGTCGCTGGCCGCGGTGGACGTGAAGACGGGCAAGATCGCGTGGCGGACGAATCCGGAATGGGAAGAGACGTTCGAAGTCAACGGCCAGCAGCGCAAGCAGGCGATGTCCACCTATCGCGGGACGCTGCTCCGCGTGGATGGACGATTCCTGGCGCTCGGCGAATTGGGGCATCTGCTGTGGATGGACCTGTCGCCGAAGGGATACAAGGAGCTGTCGCGGTCCACGTTGTTCCTGGCCCGGCAGACGTGGAGCTTGCCGGTGTTGAGCCGGGGCCTGCTCTACGTGGTCCAGCACGACAAGGATGTTGTCCGGGGCACGGGTCCCCGGCTGATCTGCTACGACTTGCGGGGCAATTGAAGCGGGACTACGCCAGTTCCACCGCGACGCGTCCCACCAGCCGCGATCCCATCAGGATCTCCACTTCCGCCGGGCCCGGGCCGGCGCCCGGAGGCACGTCGAAATTCAGTTCGTGACGCGGAAGGCGCGGATCGGTGCGGAACAGATCGGGATTCACGGCGTCGATGCCGTCGATGCGCGCTCGCAGCAGTTCCGGGCGGTTCGCTTCTTCGATGGTTGCCTTGATCGTACCGCTGACGATGCGGGTCCCCGAGAGCAGGTCGACGCCGTCGGTCAGCGATTTCAACCGCGGCACGGCGGGACCGGCCGGGATCAGACGCAGCGCCACCGGTTCACAGAACCGCTCGCCTTTGAATCTCAGTTCGACCTGCGTCAGTCCGGACGGCAATCCCGGCGGCAGGTAGGCGTTCAACTGGCGCAACCCGTCCGGCTCGGGCGATCCCAGATAGCAGGTGCACGCGAGTGCGCCGCCCACCTCCACCGCCAGATTGCCGATGTCCGCTTCCTGCGGCAAACCCTGCACCTGGAGCGCGATCGAAGAGAAGGGGCCGGAAACGGGAGCGGCCGGCTCGGAGTTCTGGGCGTTTGTGATCCGGCGGATGCGAGGCTCGGCCGGACGGGCGAACTGCCAGCACGGCCCTTTGCGCAAGGTCGCCCACATGTACTGTGTCTCGATTCCCTCGAGCGCCAATAACGAGAATCCCTTCTCGCGGCAGAACTCCCGGACTTCGTCCGCGGAGATGCGGACGCCGCTCCACGTGTCGTAGGTCTTGGCGGATCGTGGAAGTCCGTTGATCTGGCAGCGCAGGATTCCGCTGGGCTTCAGCACCCGCCACGACTCGTTCAGGTAGCCGAACACCACATCGCGGCTGGGGATGTGCTGGAACACCGCGTACGAATACAGGAAATCGAACGAGGAGCTGGCGAAGGCGGCCAGATCGGAGTCCGGCGCCCAGTGCGCGTGCGCGTGGGGAATGGCGGCGAGGTTTTCGCGCGCCCGGGCCACCATTTCGTCGGAGACGTCCACGCCGTGGATCTCGCCGAAGTGGCGGCTCATCGGCAGCATCAGGCGGCCGGGACCGCAACCGATCTCGAGCGCCCGGCGGCTTCGCGCGGGCCGCGGACGCAGACGCTTCAGCTCTTGCTCGAGGCCGTTCACCTGCTCGGCCGCGGTGGCGAAGAACTCGCCGCCGGTCTGATTCCTGCGGCCGAAGGCGACGTAGTAGTGCGCGTCCTCGCGGGCCCTGCGGTTCCAGTCCTCGCGCATCCGGGCGGCCTCGCCGCCATCGGACGTCACGCGGCGTTCGGACGGATCCACGCCATCAGACCTTTCCATTTTCGGTTCACCAATTCGGCGACGTTCAGCAACACCGCGGCGCCGAGCAGAGCGGGCCACAGCGTGACGGTGGACGGCACGGCGCGGCCGCTTGCGTCGAACAGGCGCCCGATCTCCGGTTGGAAGCGGCCGCCGGTGAACTCGCTGACGCGCTTCAGCAGATTCGCGTCGTTGCCGTAGTCGCGGAGTTCTTCCTCCTGCCGGTAGTAGCCGATCTCGGGAAACACGCGCGATTCCTCGAGTGGCCGCACGCGCAGCAATCCCTCGCGCGCCCCCACCGGCGCCGACGCCCGGTACGATCCCTGCGCCATCTTCTTGATCGTCATCGGCCTGCGGAATCCGCCCGGCCCGAACACGTACAACTCCGGCAGCTTGACCGGTTCGGGCACGTGGCGCGACAAACGATACTGCGCGATCAGTTCCCCCGCGGCGGTGTCGTACTCGATGCCAGTGTCCACCGGCTGCGCGTGGGGCAGCAGGTCGCGCAGGATGTTCGCCCACAGCTTGTCGTAGCCGGGCCAGTTCACCCAATCGGCGGCCCACCGCGCCTTCGCGTCCGACGTGAAGACGGCCGAACGCCCCAGTCCGTATTGCCAGCGGGTCAATAAGGGATCCTTGCGTTCCATCGTGAGGATGGTATCCGCCGACGCCTTCGCGATGAAGCGGACATAGCCCTTCAGCGCCGGCGCCGTCTCCACGCCCACGCCCTCCAGGATCTCCGCCTGCTTCATCACCACGGGAATCAGCGGCTTTTCGATGGCGGTGGAGCCGGTATGCTCCATCACGTCGCGCAACAGGATCTGCTCGAGGCCCGACGGATCGACCAGAAAGTACGACTTCCCCTTGGCGTACGCGGCCACTTTTTCCAGGTAGCCGCGGTTCACGTCCTGTCCCAGGCCGACCGTGGAGATGGTGACCTTCTGCAGCGCGGCCTCCTTGGCGATCGAGATGGAGTCGCCCTCCTCGGAGATCCCGTCGGTGAGCAGCACCACGTGCTTGAACGTGGCGGTGACCGGCGCCACGCGGCGGTACGCTTCGGTCAGCGCCGGCGCGATCTGCGTGCCTCCGTCCGGAGTAATGCCTGCGATCAGGCGCTTGATCAACGGACGGTCCTCGGCCTTTCGGATCGGCACCGCCCATTGGAACGAGTTGTCGAACATCAGCACGCCGACCAAGTCGATGGGCCGCAGGTTCTCCACCACGCCGACCGCGGCCAGCCGCGCCAGTTCCATCTTCTTGCCTTCCATCGACGACGACTTGTCGACGATCAGGACCACGCAGGTGCCTTCGGGCGATCGCGGCGGGGCGAGCTTGGCGGGCATCGCCCGGTCGAGCGCGTCCTCGATCTTCTTGTTTTCCGCGTAGACGTTCCTCTCGCCGCCGATCACCAGCAGTCCGCCGCCTTGCTGCACGAAGGCCTCGATATCGCCTTTCCGATTCACCGGGATGGCCTCGAGATCCCAGTTGTTGAAGACGACGAGTTGATAGGGATCGAGCGGCCCGTCCGGAAGCTCGCGCGACCGTTCGACGTCGAACTGCGCGGCGCCGAGCATGCGGGAGAAGTGCGTTTCAGCGGACTCCGGGTCCTGCGACAGATACAGCAGGCGTGGCCGCCGCAGCGAGACCGACTGCGCGAATCGCGCCTCGCCGAGGCCCTCGGCTTTCACGGCGCCCGCCAGTTCCACCGCGCCGGCGGAGGCTATGCTCGCGTTGAGACGCACCAGATTCGACCCCGCTTCCAGTTGCACCTCGCTTCTGCCCAGCGCCTTGCCTTCCGCGCCCAATTCCACGGTGGCGCGCGTGGCGCGGGGCGATTCCACCGCCAGGTCGATCGCGAACCTTTCGCCGGAGAACACCAGTTGCGGCAGCCGCGCATGATCCAGCCGCAACGCGGGGCGGGGCCGTCCCTCCATCGCGAACGTGTCGATGGGAATCCCCAATTGCCGCGCCTGCCATGCCGCGCGGGACACCGAGCCCCGGTTCTCCTTGCCGTCGGTGATCAGGGCGATGCGCGGAGCGAGCCCGGCGGGAAGCGCTCCGGTGGCGTCGCGCACGGCGGCTTCGATATCGGTGCCACGGGCCGGGTCGCCCGAAACGGACTTCAACTGAAACGTCTTGCCCACCTCGTCCGGACGAAGATCGCGCGGTTCGCCGGCGAATGGAATCACGCGGGTCCAATGGCGCCCCTTGCTGCTTTCGATCGACGAAACGAGCGCCGTAGCCTTTTCGAGATCCGCCTTGGACATGCTCGCGGAGGTGTCGGCGAGCACGGCGAGAGCCACCTTGGTCTCCCACGTTTGGAGCTTCGGTTCGGCGAGCGCGAGCAGAATCGCCAATAGGGACAGGGCCTTCAGCGACAGGCCCAGCCGGCGGCCGGTGCGCCGCCACTCGAGTGCGAACCAGATCAAGGGGACGGGCGCGAAAAGCAGCACCCACGCGCGATCAAAGGACATGAGGGGAGTACTGATAGTGTATGCTACGCTGAGCCTCTGATATGGCGGATCGAAATCCTGTAGCGGAAAGCGAAGTTCGCGCGGCGGTGGCCGCGTTCAACGCGGCGGTGGTGGCGGGCGACGAAGCGGCGCTCGGCGCGATGCTCGGAGACGAGCTGTTCTACGGCCACTCGAACGCACTCATGGAAGACAAACCCACCTGCATCGCGCATCTGGTGCGCGGGCGGATCGACTTCAGGGACGAGCCTGGCGCGGAAGTCCAGATCCACGGCGAGACGGCGATCGTCCACTCGAAGACGATGGCGCACAATCCGAAGCCGGACGGTTCGGTGGCGATCGTGCCTCTCGACATGGTGCAGGTTTGGGTCAAGCGCGGCGGCGCGTGGAGCATGGTCGCGCGGCACACCACCAAGCTGCCGTCGTAGCCGGCGGGCGCGCGGCGACAGACCAATCGTCAGTGGCGAAGCCTCGCAGGCCTCTTCCAATGGGCGCGGGGAGCCGATGCCGGGCGGAAGTTCGCGGGGCACGGGTGGCTATAATACGGTTCTGATGCGACTCACCCGTCTTGAATTGACGAATTGGCGGAATTTTCGGACGGTGGATATCAGCCTACAAGATAGGGTGTTCATCATTGGACCGAACGCTTCCGGCAAGTCGAACCTTCTGGATGTGTTCCGCTTTCTGCGTGACATTGCGAAGCCGGGTGGGGGGCTGCAACACGCCTTTGAAATGCGGGGGGGACTTTCCAAGGTCCGCTGCCTGGCGGCCCGGCGGTATCCGGAAATTCGGATTTCGGTTGAAGTCGCCGAAGGCGGATCGGGACCCACTTGGAAATACGAGGTTGGAGTAAAGCAGGAACAAGGCAGGCGCCGCCGCCCGGCGGTAGAGTATGAACGCGTTTCCCGGGATGGGTCGCCAGTTCTCGAACGTCCGGACGATCTGGACAACAGGGACCCGGAACGGCTCTCGCAGACGCACTTGGAACAGGTCAATGCTAATGCGGAGTTTCGGGAATTGCCCAGGTTCTTCGAGCAGGTGCGCTATTTGCATTTGGTCCCGCAATTGGTGCGCCACGCCGAGCCCCAAGGCGCCGGCCAGTCCGACGACCCCTTTGGACGTAACTTCATGGAGGCGGTGGCGAGGGCCCCGCGGAAGACTCGGGACTCGAGGCTGCGCCGCATCGAAGGCGCCTTGAAGGCCGTTGTCCCACAACTGAAGCAACTGAAGCTCGAGAAGGACGAACTCGGGGTTCCGCATTTGGAGGCCATCTATGAGCACTGGCGGGTGAATGGCGCCCGGCAAAGAGAAGATCAGTTTTCGGACGGAACCATACGGCTGATCGGCTTGCTTTGGTCTCTGTTCGAAGGCGATGCGCCGCTGCTGCTCGAGGAACCCGAACTCTCGCTGCACACGGAGATCGTTCGGCAAATCCCGGGAATGATTGCGCAGGTTCAACGGAAGGGAGAACGCCAGATTCTGGTCAGCACCCACAGCGCCGAACTGTTGTCCGATCCGGGCATCGGCGGCGAAGAGGTGGTGCTCCTGCGTCCCGGGAGCGAAGGCACGGAGGCTCTGCTCGCGAGTTCCATACCGGAAGTAGCCGCGAAACTGAGGGCGGGATTGACCGCGGCCGACGCGATCCTCCCCCTAACCGCACCTCCCAGGACGGAACGCCTTTCTCTGGCGATCGGCCGCGCATGAATCCGATCCCGATCGACATCGCCGTCGAGGACGAGCTCAGCGAGTCCGTCGCAAGACGAGTTTTGGGTCATGCGGCTCCTAAGTTTGCGATCGGCACGACGCACCGGCGAGGGGGCTTCGGCTATCTTCGGACGAGGATTCGCGGATGGAACGAGGCGGCGCGTTCCCGGCCGATTTTCCTCCTTACGGACCTCGACGACCATGCATGTCCGTCCGCCTTGATCGAGGACTGGCTCGGGGAAGACCTCCATGCAAATCTGGTGTTCAGAGTCGCCGTCAGGGAAATCGAGTCCTGGTTGCTTGCCGATTGGAGTGGAATCACGACCTTTCTGAAGATTCCCAAGAAGTACCTGCGAAGCTGTTCGCCACCGGTTCCCGAACAATTGCGCGATCCCAAGGCGGCTCTGATCGATCTGTGTTCCCGTTCCTCGGACCGGGATGTCAAGCTCCGGATCGTGCCGTCCGCTCAAAGCACCGCAAGAGTGGGGCGCGAGTACAACACATGCCTTTGCGAATTTGCCGGCCAGTCTTGGAACCCAGAAGAGGCACGCAGGCGCGCGAGTAGTCTGGATCGGGCCATTCGGCGCTTGGCGAGCTTTCAGCCACATTGGCATTAGCAGCCTGCCGGCGTGCGGCGAGTTGAACGTCAACGAAGTGATCACCGAGTCCGGCCCGGCGGAACTCGATTTCGGAAGCCTCTGTTCCTTCACCACCAGCGTCTTCCTAGCACCCACCACAATGAAGTTCACGCCCGGCAAGCGGGGAACCGCACGACCCAGTTCGGCGACCGGGTAACGCTCGCCGCGACATCCGTGATTCTCGACCGCGCGCACAGCGACATTGCGATAGCGCCACGGGCGTCCGTGCTGTTTCGAATCGCTTCGATTGGCCTCGAAACACGGGCCCATCGCGGCCGGCTGCGTGACCTCGTGGCTGGTTGGAGTGGACCTGGGCGCGTTTGGCGATAAAGGGTCAGCGCGCGGCGAGCCTGCCGCGATACCACCAGCCCACCACGTCCATCGCCGGCTTGCCCCACGGCGTCAGCGATGCGTCTCCGGAGCCGCCGCGGCCGTCGGTCGACACCTTCCACCAGTAGATTCCCTGGAACCACGGCTTTTCGTGGAACGCCCGGAGAATCGCTTCGTAGCAGCGAGCCTGATCCTCCATGGCGGGCTCGCGCCGCGGCTCCGACCATGGCTCGCGATGCGGATCCTTCACACTCGCGAACCCCGCTTCGGTGAGCAGCACCGGCTTGCCGAATCTCGACTGCACCGCCTCCACCTTCTTCACCAACGCCGCCGTCTCCAGGGTATCGGGCAGCGGATAGTAGTTGTTGAGCCCGACGTAGTCCAGCGCGTCCCAAAAGCGGAGGTTCTCGAACTCCGGGCCTTGCGCCGCCGCGTACACCAGCGGGCCGGGATACACGGCGCGCACTCGCGCGACAATGGCGCGCCACTCCGCTTCGTGGACGCTCATCTTGACGAACTCCGTGCCCACGCAGAACAGATCGGCGTGCATGCGCGCGGCCAGCTTCGCCCAGTCCTCGATGAACGCCCCATAGCTGTCGAACCACTCGCGGCGGCGGCGCGGATCGGCGATTTCGATGTTGCCCGGAAAGCCCCGCGCCCAGATCTGCGGCTTCAGAAGCACGCGCATGCCTCGCGCGCGGGCCAAGTGGCCCAATCCCTCGTAGAGCGGCCATGACGCACGGTCGCGGTCGAAGCGGATGGGCTCGCCGTCGGGCGTGCCATTGCCGTAGGGGACAAGCGCGATCGAGTCCACGCCGTAGCTCTTCAACCCGTCGAGCATGCGCGCCGAAGGCTCGGGGAAGTAGCCGTCGCGGCCGTCACCCAGGAAGCTGACGCCGCGCTGAAAAAACAGTTTCGGGTAGTCCTGTTTCGGTGGGACCTTGGGAACGCCGTTCAGTTGGCGGTCGATCCGGGCGATGCGATCGGCCCGGTCCCGGCGCTCGCCCGACCGCGCCGAACCCAGAATCGCCCCGGCGATCAGCACCGGAGCCGCCATCCACGCCCAGTGCGGCCGCAGGGAGCGTCCCCAGCTTCGGCCAATGCAGCCGAACAGGATGGCGGGCAAAGCCGTCATTGCGAGCATCCGCGCCAGGATTTCCCAGGGCGGCCGGAATCCCCGCCCTTCCGTCGTTGCGAACGCCAGCATCGCCGCCAACGGTACGAGCACCGCCACCGAGGCCTGCGCGATCCGCCCCCCGAACCAGCTCGCCGACACCAGCAGCCGCACCCCGAGGGAAGCCGCCGCCAACAGCGCCGCGGCGGCCCAGTAGGCCGGAGCCGCGCCGGGTCGAAAGAAGTCGAACGACCATTGCGCCGCGGCGGCGAACGAAACCGTCACCAGCGCGATCCCCGCCGCCGCCGGGCGCCGGCGCAGCACGAACACGAGAATGCCGGCCAAAGCCAGCGCCACCGCGAGCCGCGTGGAAAGAGGAACGCGCATCGGCGGCCCGGCGAACAGTCCCGCCGCCGAGACGCGCCACTGCCCCGGCTGGCGTCCGGATACGAGCCGCGACGCCGCTTGCAGCGCCGCCGTGGCCGCCCACCAGCACGGGTAGAACCACAGCGCCAGCGTCAGCGATTCCCGCCAGGAGATCCGCGCGCCGCCGGCCATTGGATCGATTCTACCGGCTGCTACAATCAAAAATCCCTCCGCAATGCAGTTTTCGGTAACACCCGCTCAAACCCTCTCCGGAAACATTCGACTCCCCGGCGACAAGTCGATTTCGCACCGGTACGCGATGATCGCCGCCGTGGCGGAAGGCGATAGCCGGATCGAGAACTACTCCGGCGGCGCGGACTGCCAGTCGACGCTCGGCTGCCTGCGGGCGCTCGGGATCGGGATCGACAAGGACGGCTCCACCGTAACCATCCACGGCAAGGGGCTCGACGGCTTCCGCGCGCCATCGGCGCAGCTCGACGCCGGCAATTCCGGCTCCACCATCCGCATGCTCTCGGGCATGCTCGCCGCGCAGCCTTTCCCGTGCGAGATCGGCGGAGACGAGTCCCTGTCGAACCGGCCGATGGCGCGGATCATGACGCCGCTCCGCGAGATGGGCGCGGTCATCGAGGCGCGCGATGGCAAGTTCCCTCCGATGCGAATTCAGGGCGCCAAGCTGAAGCCCATCCATTACGAGCCGCCGGTTGCCAGCGCGCAGGTGAAGACGTGCGTGCTGTTCGCGGGCCTTCACGCGGAAGGCGTGACCAGCGTCGTAGAGCACGTCCAAACACGCGACCACACCGAAGTGGCGTTGCGCGAGTTCGGCGCGGAAATCTCCCGCAAAGGCCCGGTGATCTCGATCGAGGGGCGGCCCCGGCTGGAAGCGCGCAATCTCGCCGTTCCGGGCGATCTTTCCTCGGCGGCGTTCTTTCTGGTGGCGGCCTGCCTGTTGCCGGGGTCGAACATCGTTATCGAGGGAGTGGGCTTGAGCCCGTCGCGCACGATGCTGATCGACTGGCTGATGGCGGCCGGCGCGCGCATCAAGGTGTTGGATGTCGCGCAAACCGCGGGCGAGATGGTGGGGACCATCGCCATCACTGGCCGCGAAGTGGAAGGCGGAGTGATCGAAAAGGCCGTCACCGCGGCGCTGATCGACGAGATCCCGGTCTTGGCCGTGCTCGGCGCGGCGTCCAGAAAGGGCCTCACCGTGCGCGACGCGGCCGAGCTTCGCGTGAAGGAAACCGACCGCATCGCGACCGTCGCGGAGAACATGGGGCGGATGGGCGTCTCGATCGAAGTGACGGTGGATGGATTCCACATCCCCGGCGGACAGCGGTTCCGCGGCGCCGCGGTCGACTCGTTTGGCGACCACCGGATCGCGATGGCGTTCGCCGTGGCCGGCCTGGCCGCCGATGGACCCACCACGGTCCACAACGCCGATGCGGCATCCGTCTCGTTCCCGGAGTTCTACGACATCCTGGGCCGCCTGCGAGGCTGATCGATGGCGTCCGATTTGACGATCGCCGGACTGGCGCACGATCTGAGCAACGTGTTCGAGACCATCGCCGACTGCTCGGACATGCTCTCGGACGACCCGAAGCAGGCCAAGCTGGCGGCCACGATCCGCCGTAGCGCGGAACGGGGCTCGCGCATCCTGTCGAGCTTTCTCGAGCAGACCCACGCGGAACTGGAGCTCGACTCGATCCTCGACCACGCGATCGATTTCGCCACGGATTTCCTGGGGGCGGTGAAAGGGGCGCGGATCGAGTTCGAACGGAACGTGGCGCCGGGACTGAGGCTGCTCGGCGGCGCGGCGGCATGGGAGCGGGTCTTCGTCAACTTGTTCCTGAACGCGGCGCAGGCGATCGGCGAGGACGGCGTGGTGGAAATCGCGGCTTCGCGCGGACCCGCCGGAGTCGAGATCGTGGTGACCGACAATGGCCCAGGCATTTCCGCGCAGAATCTCGAACGGATCTTCCAGCCCGGCTTCAGCACACGCGCCAAGCGCAGCGGACTCGGGCTCCACATCGTGCGGAGCGTCGTGGAGAAGAGCGGCGGGACGGTCGTCGCGGCCAACCGGGCGGGAAGTAAAGGGGCGCAATTCCGGATCTCGGCGCCAGGTTGGGCCGGCGGCTGAATCGCGCGTGGCGGAAGCTGCCCCAGATCGCCGCCTGCCGCCAGTTCCACCGGCCGGCTGGCGGCGTTCCTGTCCGCCTTCACCAAGTCGCCGTGCGGCGTTGACCGCTCACCGCAGCGTAATTAAGATCGCCAGCCGGTCATGCCCTCACCACGTATTTCCTCACGACTTCTTCATCCACCTCGATGCCGAGTCCCGGTTTGACAGGCACACCGACATGGCCGTCGCGCAACGGGAGAGGCTCCTTGGCGAGCCCATTCCGCCACGGGTTTTCGGACTGGTCGAGCTCCAGCATCGGTGTATCCGTCGGGAACCCCGGATGCGGGTCCGGCAGCAACGCCAGCAGGTGAACCGTGGCCGCGATGACCAGGTCGCTGCCCCAGCAGTGCGGAAGACACTGAATGCCCGAGAGAGCCGCCGTCTCGGCGATAAACAAAGCCTCGCCGATTCCGCCGCACAGGCTGACGTCCGGTTGGATGATATCCATCACGCGCCGGTCGATCAGTTCCTTCGCGCTCGCCCGGGAGTCCACCGCTTCTCCCGCCGCCAACGGCAACGGCAGCTTCCGCCGCAACTCCTCATAGCCCGCGTATTTCGGCGACTGCGGCAGCGGCTCCTCGAACGCCACGAACCCGAGCCGGTGCAGTGCGTGCCCCATCTCCACGGCCGAGCCCATCGTGTACGCCGCGTTGGCGTCCGCCATCAGACGAACGTCCGGACCCACCACCTCCCGAACCGCCGCGGCGACCTTCGTCTCCCGCGCCACCGGGTACCGCCCGATCCGCATCTTCAGCGCCCGGAATCCCTGCTGGACCATCGCCGCCGCTTCTCGCGGGAACTGCTCCTCCGGCTCCATTCCCTCCAGGTAGTTCATGGCCGACGCATACGCCGGAACGCGGTCGCGGAGCCGTCCACCGAACAACTCGGCCACGGGTAGGTTCAGCGCCTTGCCGCGCAGATCGAGAAGCGCCATGTCCAGTGCTCCGACGGCCAGCGCGTTGCCGAAATTCGGCCCCCACAGGAGCTGCCAAAGACGCCGGTGTTCGAGCGGATTCTGGCCGGTCAGCCGTGGCCCCAAATGGTCGTCGATGGTTCCCCGAGCCCCTCCGATCGGCGGCGTCTCGCCCCAACCGGTCAGCCCCGCGTCCGTCTCGATCTTGACCAGCAGCGTCTGGCGGATCTTGTCGAGGGGAACCGAAACCGACACTCCCATCGCTCGCGACAGGGTGTGCCGCAGCAGGTACGTCTTCACGGCCGTGATCTTCAGCTTCGGCGCGCCGGATCGCTGGACCGCCTGCGCCAACGCCGTCCCGGGCAAGCCGGCCGCGGCGCCAGCGGCCAGGAGTCCGCCTGCCCGAAGGAAACCTCGCCGATCCGCCTTGACTGGGCTGGCTCGCATGCGGCTACGCGATGATCTCGGCGATGCGTTGGCCGTAGTCGATTTCGAGGCGCTGGCGGCCCGGAATCGTGAGCCGGCGTGGATCCAGCCCCATCTGATGCAGAACCGTGGCGTGCAGGTCGGTGACGTAGTGCCGGTTTTCCACTGAGTGGAAGCCCAACTCGTCGGTGGCTCCATGGACGACGCCGCCCTTGATGCCGCCCCCCGCCATCCAACAACTGAACGCGGTCGGATGGTGGTCGCGCCCTTCCGTCTTGCCTTCCACTCCCGGAGTGCGGCCGAATTCGGTGCCCCAAACCACCAGAGTTTCGTCGAGCAGACCTCGCTGCTTCAGGTCTCTGAGCAGTCCGGCGATCGGCTGGTCGACCTCGGAGCAAGTGCGGCCGTGAAGCTTCTTCAGGTCGAAGTGAGCGTCCCATCCCAGCGTGTCGGTGGAGTAGCCGTGGATCACTTCCACGAAGCGCACGCCGCGCTCCACCAGGCGGCGAGCCGTCAGGCAGATCTCGCCGAACGGACGGGTCACCTTGTTGTCGAGCCCGTAGAGCCGCCTCGCGTGGTCGCCCTCCTGGGAGAACTGGAACAGGTCCGGAACCGAGGTCTGCATGCGGTACGCCAGTTCGTACGACTTGATCCGGGCCAGCAGGCCCGCGTCTTCCGGGTACTGCACCGCCTCGAGTTGATTGAACCGCTTCAGCAGCCGGAACTCGGCGGCCTGTTCTTCCTTGTACACGCCGTCCACCGGGGCGGCGAAAGGCAGCGGATTCGCCGGGTCCACATCGATGACGATGCCGTTGTGCTGGGGTCCGAGATAGTCGCCGGAATAGCCCGCCGGTCCACCGTCGTGGGGCAGGATCCGTCCGCCCAGCACCACGAATTGCGGCAGGTTGTCGTTCAGCGAGCCCAGGCCATAGTGGATCCAGGAGCCGAGGGACGGGAACATGCCCTCGAAGATGTGCCGTCCCGTGTGAAACTGCGTTTGCGCCGCGTGATTGTTGTCGGTGGTCCACATGGAGCGGACCACCGAGATGTCGTCGATGCAATCGCCGACATGCGGCCACCAGTCGGAGACTTCGATGCCGCTCTGGCCACGTTTGCGAAAGCCCACTTGCAGGGGCAGGATCTTCTGGTTGGGGCGGCGTTCCTTGCCGGTGAACAGCACCGTATTCTTCTTGAACTTCGAGTCGAGCACATGCGCGTAGGGCGTCTCCTGGATGCTCTTTCCGGCGTACTTGTCGAGCGCCGGCTTGGGATCGAAGGTCTCGAGGTGGCTGGCGCCGCCTTGCATGAACAGCCAGATGACGCTCTTCGCCTTGGGCGCGAAGTGCGGCATTCCGTTGGGCGGCGTCCACGCTTCCGCGTGGGTGGCGGGCGCGGCGATGCCGTCGCGGTGGAACATGGCGCCCAGGGCCATGCCCGTTACTCCCATGCCGAAATCGGAGAGGAAGGTTCTGCGGTGAGTCCGGCCGTTCATCTGCACGCAGTATATCCTACCGAATGGTTACGAACTCGTTTCGATTGATCAGTACGTGCACCAGGCTCTCACGGGCTCGCAGGGAAGGATCCGCGGAGGCCTGCACCTCGCTGGTCTGGCCCGATTGGAACCGCGTCAGCTTCGTGGAGTCCTTCAACAGCTCGGTCTGCCGATGGAGGAACGTCACGCTCTCCGTCTGTTCCTCGGCGGAAGGCGCCCGGGCCAGAATCCGTTCGAAGGCCGCCGCGACGAATTCGCGCGGGTTGTCCCCCACCGCGCCCGAGATCTTGCGAGCCAGCAGGCGCGACTGGGTGAAGCTCATCTCGCTGTTGGACATTGCCAAAGCCTGCTGCGGCACGATGCTCTCGAAGCGGCGGTAGCAGCCGGCCGGATCGGCCTGGTCGAACGTCTTCAGAAGCTGCATGTTCTCGTTCGGCGTGTGGGTGAAGTAGAGGCTCCGCCTGCGCGAAGTCTGGCCCGCGTATTGATCCAACTCGGGGCCGCCGACCGTTCGATCCAGCTCCTGGGCGACGGACAACAGACTATCGCGTAGCGTTTCAGCCTCCATGCGGCGCGGATTCATGCGCCAGAGGTAGCGATTGCCGGAGTCCGCCGCGAGGTTGCGATGGCCGGGGCTGGCGGCCGAGGACCGCATCCGGTAGGTGCTGCTCGTCACCATCGCGCGATGGATGTGTTTCATGCTCCAGTTGTTTTCCATCAGCTCGACGGCCAGCCAGTCGAGGAGTTCCGGGTGGGAAGGCGGCGCCGCCCGGACGCCGAAGTCGTCCACCGAATCCACAAGAGGTTGCCCGAAGTGGCGCATCCAGATGTGGTTGATGGCGACGCGGGCGGTGAGCGGGTTTTCGGTTCGCGTCATCCACCGCGCCAGCGCCGTTCGCCGGCCGGTGCTCGTTTTCGGGTACTGCTTGCCGAGCGGCGTGTAGTCCTCTTTCGCTTTGCCCAGCGCGGCCTGAGCGGCCGAAACCTGGCTGGTGGCGAGCTTGACTCGCTTTTCCCGCACCTGCGCCGCTTCGTGCGCATTGGCGGCCGGCGTTCGAACCGCATCGGCGAGTTGTTGCTGGGCATCGAGCAGATTCATCTCGGCGCGGGCCAACTCGGCGGTGCGCTCCGCCTCTTTCGCCGCGGTGGCGAGTTCCTGCGCCCTCGGCATGGGCGGATCGGCGAACTTGGCCTGATCGGCGGCGATGCGGGCTTCGAGCGCCGGCAGATTGGCGATCCGCCAAGCCAGCTTCTTCTCCGCCAGTGCGACAGCTTCGCGTGCTCGCTGCAGGGCCAATTGGGGTTCCGCCGGCGGCAAGCGGTCGATCCATTGGGCGATCCGCTCGATGTCGTCCTTCGGCAGGGGCGCCGCTTCGCCGGGCATCCGAGGCTCGATCTCCCCGCGCAGCCGCTGAACCAGCGGGCTCTTGGCGCTGTTGCCGGGAATGACCGCCGCGCCGTCCTTGGCGCCTCCCTCGAGCACCAGATCCATGCTCACAACGCGGAATTCGCCGCGTGGGTAGTAGTCCCCGTGGCAGGCGACGCAGTGCTTGTCGAAGACCGGTTTGAGATCCTTCGCGAAACTCTCGCGCGCGGCCTTCACCGCCTGCTCCTGCTGTTGCGGAGCGGAGGCGCGGCTCGCGGCAACGTCTAAAGCCTGCCTGGCCTCGGCGAGGCTGTCACGAGCTTGCTGGATCTCCCGCCGCGCCTGGCCGGTCAGATCCCGCCCCACGAACGGCTGGATCGACGGATAGTAGCCGGAAACGGGCAGCTTCACCGGCTGGATCGCATCGAGCTTCCCGAGAATCTCCGGAACCCCGGGCGCGAGCGGATTCGCTTTGTCCGGATTCTTCTCGTCTCCTCCCACGAATCGAAACGTCCCGGCGTAGATGGCTGGACCCGTTCCGTCGATGTCCCGAGGCTCGGAGTCGAAGACACGGGGCATGCCGAGCTTGTAGGTGTCCGGCTGTCCGGGCACCGGATCCGTCCGCACGTCGTGGGGTTCGAAGAAGGCCCGCATGCGGTAGTACTCTTCCTGGGCGAGCGGGTCGAACTTATGGTCGTGACAGCGGGCGCACTTCATCGTGGTGGCGAGGAATCCGGAGGTCACGCTTTCCACCGTCTCTTTGAGCCACGCGTTCCGATTCGGGCGGAACCAGTTGCGGACCAGGTATCCGGTGGCTCTCACGGTTTTGGGATCCTCGGGGGCAATTTCGTCGCCGGCGAGCATTTCGACGATCATGCGGTCGTACCCTTTGTCCTCGTTGAGCGACTCGACGATCCAATCGCGCCAGTGCCACATGTGCCGTTGACTGTTCTGCAGAATGCCGTAACTGCGCAGCCCGTACCAGTCGCTGTAACGCCACACGTCCATCCAGTGCCTACCCCATCGCTCGCCGTAAGCCGTCGAGGAAAGCAGGTCGTCCACGACCTGTTCGTAGGCCTTGGGGGAAGGGTTCTTGACGAACGCGGCGAGCTGTTCCGGCGTTGGGGGGAGGCCGGTCAGATCGAGATGGACCCGCCGCAGGAGGGTGGACTTGTTGGCCTCGGGCAGCGGTTCGAGCTTCCGCTTCTCGTGCCCGGCGGCGATGAACAGGTCGATCGGGCCGCGAGCCCACGCGCGGTTGCCAACCTTGGGTAGCGCCGGCCGTTTGGGCGGTTGGTAGGCCCAGTGCGTGGCGCCATGCAGGAAGGCTTTCCGGTCGGCCGCGGCCGGAAGCCGGAGTTCCGCCGAATAGGGCGCCTGGGCGTCGATCCAGGCGGCAAAGGCGGCGATCGTCCCGGCGGAGAGTTTCGCACCCTGGTACGGCATGCCCGGCTCATGCTGGTGCCTGATCTTCTTCATCAGCAGACTGGACGCGGCATTGCCGGGTGTCACGACATCCTTGTGCGCGTCGCTGCCGCGCAAGAGCTTGTCCCGCGTGGAGAGGTCCAGCCCAGCCTGCTTGAACTTGCCGCCGTGGCAGTCGAGACACTGGGTCTCGAGCACCGGACGCACCTTGTCGAACAGCGGATCGTCCGGCGCCTTCGACACCATGGCCGCCTGAGCGGCTTCGTCCGGCGCGCCGAGGTCGATCCACAGCGCGATCAGGGCGGCGGTTTCCGCGGGAAGCTTCTGGCTCCGCATCGGCATATGCGGCTGCTCGCGATGCGCGATCAGCTTGTACAGCAGGCTGTCCTTGGAATTTCCGGCAACCACGGCGGGGCCGCGGCCGCCGCCCTGCAAGAGCCCTTCGCGCGTCGACACGTCCAGCCCGCCCTGCCGGTTGGAACCCTGGTGGCAAGATTGGCACTGCCGCTCGAGGACGGGCCGGATCTGTTCGGCGTAGAGCTTACGCCCCACCCCGTCCGTGGAGAGTTGAGCGCTCGCCCATGGCGTGAAGAAGCAAGCGATCGCGCACAGGCGGCGAAGTCTGGCGGTTCTCATGCGGTGGCGCGTCATGGAACGCGGCTTCCTTTCTTCGCGGCCGAGACCGCCAAGACCTTGGTTCGCGTCCGGATGAAGAGGCTGCCACCGGCGATCGCGGGAGTGCCGACGATGCTCTCGCCCATGTCGTTCTTGGCGAGCATCTTGTATTCGGGACCATCCTCCAGAACCACGACGACGCCGTTCTCCCCGGCGACATAGATCTTACCGTCGCCGGAGACAGGCGACGCGTAATAATCGCTGATGTTCCCAATCCGCTGCGGAGACCGCACCGGCGCGCCCGTCGCGGTCTCGAATGCCGTGCTGATACCGCCTCCCTTGACGAGGAACATCCGGCCACCGGAGACGAACGGCGAGACGATGTGGTCGGTGTGCTTGGTCGTGTGCTTCCAGAGCACGTGCGTTGAGGTCACGTCGCCCTCCCCGCCGCCGCGGACCGCGACGATGGCCTCGCTGGCGGCTTTCTCGCCCATCGCGGTGAAATCGGCGCCCGCGAAGTTGTCCGGGTGCAGAAATGCGATATCCAACTCACGGCCTTCCAGGACTCCGTCTTTATTGAGGTCACCGCGGTCGAAGGTCCTTTTGAAGAAGATTTCGGGAACAGGAATGTCGCCCACGTAAGCCTGAATCTCCGCCTTGGTGACTTTGCCGTCTTTGTTGCCGGTTTTCACCTGATCCACCGATGCCAGCCACTGGTTGGCGATGCCTCCGCTCTGCACGGAAATGTAGATGATGCCGCCCTCGCACACGGGCGTCGTCTTGAGGTTGCGGAGGAGCGTTTTCGCGTACCAGCGGCGCCGGCCCGATTCGGGATCGTAGCCGATGAGCATGCCCGTGCCGCCCAGCACGATGTCGGTGCGGCCGCCCGCGGCGCAGGCGACCGGATGCGTGTAGTTCACCGCCATGTCCAGACGGTCGTCCTTCCAGCGCAGCTTGCCCGTCGCTTTGTCGAACGCGTGGAGAGCGGGGAACAGGTCGTCATCCTGGGCGAACAACACCATGTCTCGATAGAGCACCGGAGACACGCCGGGCCCCCACTTGAAGACGAAGAGCGGGGTAGGCAGCTTCTGGCTCCAAACGTCGCGGCCGGATCGTGCGTCCACCGCCAGCAGACCGAGCGTACTGAAGTAGAAGTAAACGCGGTCGGCGTCGGCCGCGGGCGTGGTGCTGGCGTGGCTGTTGGGCTTGGTGATTTCGTCCAGCCGGCCGGTGGGCCAATCGCGTTGCCAGAGTTTCCTGCCCGTCGCCGCATCGAACGCGAACAGGCTTACCGTTCCGGCGCCCGTCATCCCGCTCACGAAGACACGCCCCGCCGCAACCACCGCGCCGCCCGCGCCGTCACCGACGTCGACCGACCAGCGAACGTTCTCCGTTGCGGAGAACGTCACGGGAAGCGGCTTGGCGTCCCTCGAGATACCGCTCGAGTTGGGCCCGCGGAACTGCGGCCAGTCCTGCGCCCACGCGTTCGCCGGGCAGAGGAGAGACACCGTGAGGGGGATTGCCACGCCGAGGATGGCGCCGCGGCAAGTAAATGGGGGCATCGTTTCGTTCCTACAGTATACGCCCGGCCGAATCGTGGATAATCGGATCAGTGGTCCGGCCCATTCCGTTCCTGTTCGCCGCGTCCGCGTTCGCGGCGCCTGTCGACTTCGCGCGGGAAGTCTATCCGATCCTCGAATCGCGCTGCCACTCCTGCCACGGGGCGAAGGCTCAACTCGGTGGACTGCGGCTGGACGCCGCGGGCGCGCTCCGCAAGGGCGGGAAGAGCGGACCCGCCGTCAAGCCGGGCAGTTCCCGCGAGTCGAGGCTGTTCGAGAAGATCACCAAGGGCGAGATGCCCCCAACGCGCGACAAACTCGGCGCCAGCGAGATCGCGGCCCTCGGGCGCTGGATCGACGAAGGCGCGACGTGGCCGGCCGGAGTGGGCTCCAAGGAAGCGCCGGTCGAGTTGCACTGGTCGTACAAGGCGCCGGTGCGCCCCGCGTTGCCGGAGATCGCCGATGCGAGGTGGAACGGGCGCGCCATCGACCGGTTCGTGCACGCGCGGCTGGCCGCGGAGGGAATGCGCCCCGCCCCCGAAGCGTCGCGCGAGACGCTGCTCCGGCGGCTGTCGCTGGATCTTACCGGGCTGCCGCCGTCGATCGCCGAGATCGATACGTTCCTCGCGGATCGCGCGGCCAACGCCTACGAGAAGCAAGTGGACCGGCTGCTGCGCTCCCCCCGCTTCGGCGAGCGCTGGGCGCACTGGTGGCTGGATCTGGCGCGCTACGCCGACACCAACGGATACGAGTCCGACGAGCCGCGCTCCAACTGGCCATGGCGGGACTGGGTGATCCGCGCGTTCAACGCCAACATCCCGTTCGACCGCTTTACCATCGAGCAGATCGCCGGCGACCTACTGCCCGATCGCACCGAGGATCAACTCATCGCCACCGGCTTCCATCGCAACACGCTGATCAACTCCGAGGCAGGCTCCAAGGACGACGAGTTCCGCGATGCCGCCGTCAAGGACCGTCTGGAGACCACGGGAACCATCTGGCTCGGCTCCACGATCGGGTGCGCGCAGTGCCACGATCACAAGTACGATCCCTTTACTCGCGCCGATTACTACCGTCTCTACGCCTTCTTCAACAGCACCGCCGAGAGCGCCATCCAGTTGGACCAGGAGCACCGCGTCTTCCACGGCGGCAAGGCGAAGCTGAACGCTCTGCGAGCGGCGATGGATGCGCCCCGCAAGATCCTGGATACGCCCACGCCCGCTCTTTCCAGCGCGCTTAAGGAATGGGAGCGGGAGATGGCCGCTGCCGCGCCCCGCGTCTCCGCTTCCTGGTCGCGCATCGGAGCGGGAAAGGAGCGCGTCATCGAAGTGCGGAATCCCGCGCCATTGACGGGCCTCCGCGTGACGGAGCCGGCGGAGACGGTAGAGGCGTGGTCCGCCGAGGAGATCGAGGAGGAGCGCGAGGCCGGGACGCTCGTCTGGAGCGACTGGTTCCAGAGCCCCGTCTTCGAGGCCGAGTCGCCCCAGGAGGCGCACGCGACCGCCTGGGCTCCAGAGAAGCAGTCCGCGCCCGGCCCCGATTGGAGAAAGCGCACCGATCTCCCCGATGGCGCTTTCTATCAGCTCGACGGGTACAACTGTTCCGTTTATCTGTCCCGCACGGTGACCGCGCCGCGGGCTCGCCGCGCGCGGATCGGTGTCGCGTCGAATCAGGGAGTGAAGGTGTTCCTGAATGGCAGGCCGGTGTTCGCGTCGGCCGCGCTCGAGGCCGTGGACCCGGACAAGGGCGCGATCGCCCTGGACCTGCGGGCCGGCGAGAATCGAGTGCTGCTCAAGTACACCAACGGGCCAGGCTACTATCGCTACTACTTCAAGAAGTTCGCGGGTTCCGGGCGGAAGCTGAAAGCGGCGGAGACCTCGGCGGACAAGAAAACCCTGCTCTTCGACACGCCGGTGCGAGCGGCGCGGTTGCGGATCGGGTTTGCGCGGCTACCGAAGGAAGAGGCCGTGGTGGAATCGAGCGCCGCTCCTTTCGACGCCCTCGCCTTCCTGGCGCGGCTGCCGGAAGGCCTGAAGACGGACGCGGACAAGCTGGCATCGTACTACCGTTGGAACTCGCCGCTACTGGCCAGGACGCGGCGCGAGCACGATCGCGCGAAGGCCGCTTACGACGACTACTTCGCGAAGAACTCCGCCGCGACGCTCGTCATGCGCGAACTCGACAAACCGCGCGATACGCACATGCAGGCTCGTGGGAACTTCCTCGCCAAAGGCGAGCCGGTGACGCCCGCCGTTCCCGCGATCTTCACCGCGCCGGCGGCTGGCTCCGGCCGGCTCGATCTCGCGCGATGGATGGTGTCCCGCGGCAATCCGCTTGCGGCCCGTGTTCTCGCCAACCACGTGTGGCGGGCGATTTTCGCAACGGGTCTGGTCAAGACCGCGGACGACTTCGGCGCGCAGGGCGAGCGGCCCACGCATCCGGAGCTGCTCGACTGGTTGGCGGTGGAGTGGATGGAGCGTGGCTGGGATTTCCGATGGCTGGTGAAGGAGATCGCGATGTCGGAGACCTACCGGCAGTCCTCGGCGGCGGCGCCGGACGCGCTCGCCCGCGATCCAGCCAACCGGTTGCTGGGGCGCGGGTCTCGATACCGGCTCGGCGCGGAACCAATCCGGGACGTGACGCTCGCCGCCGCGGGGCTGCTGTCGGCGAAGCTCGGCGGACCGAGCGTGTTCCCACCGCTGCCGAAATCGGTGTTCGAGAGCCTGTTCATCGAGAGCGGGATTCAGACATGGCCAGCCTCCAGCGGCGAGGACCGCTACCGCCGAGGCATGTACACCTTCTACAAACGCGCGGCGCCGTATCCGGCGTCCATGACGTTCGACGCTCCGGAGCGGGTGGTGTGCACGGTGGACCGGCCCCGGTCCAACACGCCGCTGCAGGCGCTGACCGCGCTCAATGACGAGGCGTTCGTCGAAGCCGCCCGGGCGCTGGCGGGCCGCATGCGCGGCGCGACCGCGGCCGATCGCGCGATCCTCGGCTTCCGTCTTGCGACGGGGAGGCGGCCTTACGCGAAGGAACTGGCATCGATCCTGACACTGCTGGAGCGGACCGCGGCCAAGTACCGCGCCGATCCGGCCGCTGCGCGCAAGCTGTCGCCGTCGGCGCCGGATCTGGCTCCGTGGGTCGTGGCGGCGAACGTGCTGCTCAATCTGGACGAAACGGTGACGAGGGAATGACCATGGACCGGCGGCAATTTCTCCGCGCGTCGACGACCGGCATCGGTTCGATGGCGCTGGCGCATCTGTCAGAGGGATCGGCGGCAGCCGAGGCGCGGAAGCCCCATTTCGACGCGAAGGCGAAGGCGGTGATCTTCCTTTGCCAGTCGGGCGCGCCTTCGCAACTGGATCTATTCGACTACAAGCCGAAGCTGAAGCAGATGCACGGACAGAAGGTCCCGCAAAGTCTGATCGAGGGCGAACGGTTTGCGTTCCTGTCCGGCCAGCCTTCGCTATTGGGAACGCCGTTTCAGTTCGAACGTCGGGGAAAGAGCGGCGCCTGGATCAGCGAGCTGCTGCCGCGCACGGCCAGTGTCGCCGACGACCTCAGCTTCATCTATTCGCTGCGCACGGAGCAGTTCAATCACGTGCCGGCAGAGCTGATGCTGTTCACCGGGCACTTCCGGCCGGGACGGCCATCGATGGGCGCGTGGGTGACCTACGGGCTCGGCAGCGAATCGGTGGATCTGCCGGCGTTCGTGGTGCTCCAGTCGGGGCGCCCGGGCCGTTGCCAGACGGGCTGCATCGGTTCCGGCTTCCTTCCCACTCACTACCAGGGGGTGCCGTTCCGGTCGGGTGGCGATCCCGTGCTTTCCCTGTCGAACCCCGACGGCATGTCGAGCGAGATCCGGCGTGCATCGCTCGATACGTTGGGGGAGCTGAATCGCGCCAAGCTCGAGCAGTGCGGCGACCCGGAGATCTCCACCCGCATCGCGTCGTACGAGATGGCGTACCGCATGCAGGCATCGGTGCCGGAACTGATGGACATCTCGCGCGAACCCGCCCATATCCACAGTCTGTATGGAACGGAGCCGGGAAAGAGGACATTCTCCAACAACGCTCTGTTGGCGCGGAGACTGGTGGAACGGGGGGTCCGCTTTGTGATGCTCACGCACGGCGAGTGGGACCATCATGGAGGGCCGCGCATCAATCTGGTGCAGCACTTCCCGAAGATCTGCCGCGAAGTGGACCAGGGCTCGGCGGCGCTGATCGCCGATCTCAAGCAGCGGGGATTGCTGGACTCGACGCTCGTGGTTTGGGGTGGAGAATTCGGCCGGACGCCGATGCTCCAGGGCTCGGTGGACGAGCCGCTGGTCGGCAGGGATCATCACCGCTCGTTCACGATGTGGATGGCGGGCGGCGGCATCAAGCCGGGTGTGCAGTACGGCGCCACCGACGAACTGGGATACAAGGTGGAGGCGGATCCGGCGACCGCGCACGATTTGCAGGCGACGATCCTGCATTGTCTGGGAATGGACCACACGCGGCTGACATACCGGTTCCAGGGCCGCGACTACCGCATCACCGACGTTCACGGAGAGGTGCTCCGCAAGCTGGTGTCGTGATAAGGAAAGGGAGGCGGCGGGCGCCACCTCCCTTTGGTTAGACCGGTTACTGCGCGATCGCGATGACCGGAGCGTTGAAGGGGAATACGAAATCGTTGGTCCCCGGCCGCTGGAGCAGGATGCCCACCGGACGGCTTCCCGCCGGTGTACCGGACGGGATTTCGACCTGGATTTCGTAGGTACCGATCTGGCCCTCCGCGTAGAGGAAGTCCACGCCGCGAGCACCCGCATCGTTGATACCGGCGATCGCCTGAACCTGCATGCGCTGGTTCGCCGCCCCCGGCACACCCGTGAACGCGGTGGGATTGGTCTGTCCCGCGCCCGTGATGAAGAACCGGACGATCTCACCCCAGCGGGCGGGATTCTCCGGGGTCACGAAGGTTCCGTTCGGCCTCCGAGCCGTGGCATAGCGCCGTCCCAGTCCGTCGGTCTCCTCGAAAATGCCCGGCTGGAGATCGACGACGCGAACGTTCTGCACCGTGGACTGGGTGGACCCGACCCGTACCGTCACGTTGGTCAAGCCCGGAGTGACCTCGAACGGGACCTGCATCCGAATGGACTCGACGCCATTTTGGTTGCAGACCTCGATGATCGGAGCGAGCACCGCGCCGAACTGCACCTCGATGTTGGCGACTCGCGTTGGCCAGGGTCCGATCGGGTTCGTGCGTCCCTGGATACAACCGCGGATGTCGCCCGCCAGACCTGCACCGGTCATGACGTAGAGTCCGCCCGGCGAGATCGCTCCCGCTTCGCCCGATGCGGCGTTGAAGAAGTCGGCCGGGGCGACCTGGGGTCCCGGAAGCTGCGATGCCAGGTTGAACGTCACCGTCTGGTTGAGTCCCGCGACCGCCGCGTTCACCACCACCGATCCGGCCTGAGCACCGGCGCGAACCTGGGCTTGCGCACGGCCATTGTTGTCGGTTGTGGCCGTGACCGAGGTTCCGCTCGGGACGAACGTTGCCGGACCCGCCGCGATCGTAAAGGTCACGTTCTGGTTCGGCACCCCTTGACCCGCGGTGTTGGTGACACCGACGATCAAAGGCTGGGCGAAGTTGGTTCCGGTGAACGCCGTCTGGGTGTCTCCGCTGACCTTGGCGATCGCCGACAGGGCCGCGACGATCCGATGGTTGAACACGACGTTCGGACTGGATCCGCCTACCGCCGTGGCTCGGACCGTAACCACGCCAGGCAACGCGCCGAAGCGGATGCCGTTCTGGCTGCGTCCCTGGGAATCGGTGAGGGTGGTGGCGTTCGCGAGAATCGCCGAGCCCTGAGTGATTTCCCAGCGGATCGTTACGTTCGGCAGGAAGGTGCCACCGCCATCGTCCAGTTGCACGATCATCTGATTCGGCGGGGCCTGGTTGGGCTCGGCCGCCTGGTTGTTACCGCCGAGAATGACCAAGTTGTTGGCCTCGCCGGGATCGACGAAGACGTTCATGTTGAACTCGGCGTGTCCAACCCGCACCACGGCGGTGGCGGGACCCGAGCGGCCCGAGAACTTCACGTCGCACGCGCCCTCGCCGGTCTCCTTGGTCAGGCCGTAGAGTTGGGGTGAGCAATTCACGATCGGGCCCTTGGTGGGGTCCTGGTTTTCGGTGGAGACCGAGAACCCGACGTTCGGGATCGGGGCGCCGAGTTGGGGCAACGCCGCCGCCACCACGATGACGCGGAGCGCGTTGGTCAAAGTGGATCCGGTCCGCCCTCGCAGCGCCAGCGGCTCCGGCGCGAGAATGCGGGTCGAGGGCAAGGCGGCCAAATTGCCGTCCTGAGTGATCGCCAAGTGGCTGATGGCCACCAGCGGCTGGACCAGTTCGACGTTGTTCACCTTGCAGGTGGCGTTCATCCGCGAAAGGAGGAACGTGCTGCCGAAGCCGACACTCACGTTGGCGAAGAACTTGTTGCGAGTGATGCCGTTGGCATCCGTCTTGGTGATTCGCTTTTCGATCGAGTCGGTGATGTCGCCCTCGAACCACCGGTTGCCGCCCTCGGTGACGTTCCACGTGACCTCGACGCCGCCCGCGGGTTTTCCCGGGGCGCTGAGCACCTGGATCACCACTTCGCCGCTCTGGTTGCCCTCGCGGACGATCTGACCGTCGCCGGAGAGGACCACGACCTGCGCTCCACCGGTGGAACCCGAGGAGCCACCGCTGGAATCGGGGTTGACCACGCTCATCTGCAACGAAAGCGCGGAGCCGTTCTGCGGAGTCGCGGACAGGCTGAAGTTCCCGGGCGTGCTGGGCGCGACGATGGTGACAAAGGCCAGCCCCTCCGAGTTTGTGGTCACCGTGGCCGAACCCTCGATGGCCGGACTGCCCTGACCAGGCGCGAAAAGTACCTGGTTGTTGAAAACGGGACGGCCCGTGGTGTTGAGGACCTTGATCGCCACCGGCAGCGATCGGGCGCCAGGGTTGAGCGCCGATTGCCGGTCGTTGAGGAACACGGAACCACCAACCGGCTCGGGAGGGCTGGTGATCGCGGGACCGGCGTACTGAAGGTAGGCAACCTCGGCGGGGAGCCGGAACTCGGAGGTCCGCGACGGGCTGCCCGAGATGCTCATGTCGTAGATCGTCGGCGCGGCAGCGGAAGAAAGCTGGCTCAGGGGCGCGGAGATAATCGCCCTGGTTGGGTTCGGGTACTCCTTGCTGAATACCGCCTGATCGGCGATCGCGAGGTTTCCAACGGAACCGAAAAACGCTTCCCGGAAATCGGGAATACCGATGTTTTCGTTCGGGCCGGGCACGGGCGGGATCGACATCTCGTACAGCTTCTCGCGGGCAACCGATCCACGGCTGCTGATCGCATAAGCGACCGAGTTGCCGCCGATGAACACCTTGGCGATTACGTTGCCGTTGAGCGAACTGGTCAGCAGAGTCGAGAAACCTCCCGGCGCGTTGAGCGCGAGGTTCAGGAAGTACAGGTTGCCGGAATTGGCGGGGGTGGTGTTGAGAACGATGGCCCGGGTTCCGTCTGGCGTGAACTGCAGCCGGCCGATCTTGGCTCCGGCAAAGGTAAACGTGCGGCGGACTGCCGACAAGTCTAGCGGCGCGTTGGCCGCGACTGGGCGGTAGTTGGGATCCACCTCCAGCACGCGATCCTCGGCGCTGATGTAGAACATCCCGTTCGGACCTGTTGCGATAAAGGCTCCACCGGACTGGCCCGCGGCGATTCCTGGCAAGGGGATGATGCCCTGGATGGTGCTGGTCGTCAGGTTGACGAACGTCACACGCTGCGCCTCGTTGCTCACGAATCCGGCGATTCGCGAATCCTGGCTGATGGCGACATCGTTCGGGCGTACGCCGATGTCGAGAAACTGGCGAGGCGTCACGTCCTCGTCGTTGTCGGTGTTGAAGATCCGGAGGTTACCGGCCGCCATCACCAGCCGCTTGCCGTCGGGCGTGAGCGCGGCGGAGGTAGCGACTTGGCCGATGCTGAGGGGGGAGCCCGCGGTGGCGAAGTTCGACCCGAGAATCTGGATGGTATTCGTCGGATCGCGGGAAATAATGTAGTACTTCGTGTCGACGGCATTCGGCGCGGATTTGGGGAAAATGCCCAATATGTTGGGCGAGGCACTGAATGATCCCGCCTGGGTCAGCGGTGTGCCAGCGTAGACGGTTCCATTACCGGCATTCGTGACGACGAAGAGATTGTTCGCGAAAAGGGGAACAAAAGAAAAGAAGGGAAGACACGCCACAGCGCGCATGGCGAAATTGCGGGACAAAGGGACCTCCCAAGTGGGTTGGTGGTGGGACGCGGTGGACGCTTTCGCTAGTATAGCACGCCAGGAACGCCGGGATCAAAAATGGAAAACGGGGGCAGCGATTCCGCAACCGCGAAGCGGCACGGGATTGGATCTCCGGCTGGGACCGGCATTTTGAGGCCTGCGGGAGTGGCGAGTCGTTTTTGGACGAGCGCCGTGGGGCTGAGGCGAGTGGAAAGGCGGCAAGGGCGGGGTC
>SYLY01000097.1 GCA_005808475.1 Acidobacteriota bacterium | reverse complement strand
ATGAGCATGACGAGCGTCTTCCCCGTTGCGTCGAGTCCCTTGTAGTCGTCCCATTGGTATTCCGGCGCGTTGACGCCGTATCCCACGAACACGACTTCGGAGTCCTTGACCGTGTTCGTTGGCTCCAGGCGCTCGGAGACGCCGACGAAGTCTTTCAGCGGATGCAGCGCCACCGTATTGGCTCCCACCTTGATCGAGCCCTTGACGTCCGAGCGGATGCCCACCAACGGCACGTTCTGGACGTAGGATCCATCGGGATTGCCGGGCTCGAGACCCATCGCCTTGAACTGTTCCTCGAGGTAGCGGACCGTCTTTTCCTCGCCGGGCGTGCCGGGACCGCGGCCTTCGAACTCGTCGCTGGCGAGCTTCTTGGTGTGTTCGAGCAGCCCGCCGCCGGACATGGCTTCGTGGGCGTCCTTGAGGTTGGGACCGGGGGAGGCACAGGCGGCAAGGAAGGCGGCGGCAACGGCGGGAACAGCGGAACGCATCAGTTCGAGTGTCGCGCGGCGGTCCTTGGAATGTCCAGTGGTGTTCGTCCCTGGTTGAGGAGGAGTACTAAAGTCCTCGGGCCGGCGTGCCGATGTGAATCCAGAGGGAGCACTCGAAGGAATGTTATCTGCCGCGCTTGTGACGTCGGATGCGCAACTGTCGCGAGTCCTGCAGGACACCGCGAACGCATCGCGTTCGCTGCAGTTCGTCAGAGTGTTCGATTTGAAGGCCAACAACTGGGAAGTGGCCCGGGTGTGCTCCGGGCTCGGTCTGGATGTCGTCATCATCGACTATCAGGACGTCGACCGCGCCACGGCGCTGTCGGAGGCTATGTCCCGTTCCTCCCCCAATGTCGCGCGAATTGGCGTCAGTTCTCGCAGCGAAGGCTACCACAGCACCATGCCGCCGGATCTACATGGCTGGCTCCCGTCGCGCTCGATCGAGCGTCTGGACGATGTGGTTCATGTGGCGGTGGCCCGCCGGGACCGTGTGTCTCAGGTCTTGGTTCCGGGCAAGGTCTTCCTGTTCCTGCCCGCCAAGGCGGGATGCGGCGCGAGCACGATCGCACTCCACGTAGCTAACGCGCTGGCGAATCACCTGGACGCGAAGACTCTCTACATCGACGCCGATCTGCGGTCCGGCGTCAGCGCGATGCACTTGAATCTGGATCCGCCCTTCAGCCTCCGGGACGCCTTGGCTCGCTCTGGCCGTATCGACTCGACCGGGTGGAACGAATTGGTGGTCCGGTCCGGCAAGCTGGAATTGCTCTGCTCGAGGCCGGATCAGGAGGGTCCGCTGCCGGTCTGGAGCGAATACTACCACCTGCTCGATTTCGCCCGCCGAAGGTACGACGCCGTGATCTTCGACCTGCCGGAACTGCTCAACGTGGCTACCTTCGAAGCGGCCCGGGCCGCGAATCAGTTGCTGCTGGTGACGACAGCCGAGGTGGTGGCGCTCAAGCTGGCCGCGCAGCGGCTGGCCGACTTGGCGAAGGCTGGAGTGGAGACCGAACGCGTCGGCCTGGTGCTCAACCGGTACCACAAGGGCGATGCCGAGATCTCCGAGATCGAGCGGGTGCTGGGCGTGCAGGTATCGGGCTTCATTCCGAACGACTATCGCGTGGTGCAACGCGCCATCTACGACGGACAGTTCGCCAGCGCGAAGACCAATGTGGGCAAAAGCGCGATCGAGTTCGCGGCGCATCTGCTCGGGAAACCGGTCGCTTCGGCTGGATGTTGGCGCAAGCTCTTTGCCTGAGGACGGAAACCGGTTACCATCGAATCAGTGCGAATTGGCGATCTTTACGGCAACGGCAAACCCGTTTTCAGCTTCGAATTCTTCCCCCCCAAGTCAGAGGCGGCGGCCGACGACCTGATCCAGACCGCGCGCGATCTGAAGGCATCCGTCGCGCCGGACTTCATCTCCGTCACCTACGGAGCGGGAGGGTCCACTCGAACGCGCACGCTCGACTGCGTGACGCGAATTCAGAATGAGTTGGGGCTGACCGCCATGGCTCACTTGGCGTGCATGGGCCACACGCGGGCGGAACTGCAAGAGGTCGTCGAGCACCTGATGGAACGCGGGGTCGAGAACGTGCTGGCTCTTCGCGGCGATCCCCCCAAGGACGGCGCGCCGGCGGCTTCCGACTTCCGCAACGCCACCGAACTGATCGGCTTCCTCAAATCCAACTTCGACGTGGATATCGGCGCCGCCTGCTATCCCGAGGTCCATCCGGAGGCCTCGAGCGCCGATGACGATCTCCGCTACGCCGCCGAGAAAGCCCAGCGCGGCGCACGGTTCCTGATCACGCAGTTGTTCTTCGACAACAACGACTACTTCCGCTACGTGGAGCGCGCGTTCACGGCGGGTGTTCGGACGCCGGTGGTACCGGGCATCATGCCCGTGACCAATGTCGCGCAGATGGAGCGGTTCACCAAGATGTGCGGCGCGTCGATCCCGCGCAAGCTGGCCGAGCGGCTGGACAAGTTCCGCGACGATCCGGGCAGCGTCATGGCCGTGGGTCTCGAGCATGCCATCGTGCAGTGCCGCGAGTTGCTCGAACGAGGCGCGCCCGGGCTCCACTTCTACACCCTCAACAAGAGCCTGGCGACCCGCGGTATATTGGCTGCTCTGAGGAACATTTAGAAACATGCTCTCACGCCGCGCCTTGATCGCCTCCGGATTCCTGACCAGGGCGGTTCGCGCGGCCGATACCCGGCGATTGCAAGCGGGCGCCGCCATGGCGAACGTGACCCCGAGGCTAGGCGCGTCGCTCGCCGGCGGCATGACCGACAACGTGGCGCGAGACGTCCACGACGAGCTTCACGCCAAGGCGCTGGTGCTCGACAACGGGAACACGCGCGTGGCGATCGTGCTGGTGGATTCCTGCGCCGTTCCGCGCTCGATCATGGACGAAGCCAAGCGCCTCATCGAAGCGCAGGTGAAGATCCCCCCCGCGCACACGCTGATCGCCGCCACTCATTCGCACAGCGCGCCGGCGTCGGCCCACCTGTTTCAGAGCAAGCCCGATCCCAAGTACGTGGACTTCCTGCCGGGACGCATCGCCGACGCGGCCCGCATCGCGGTGAACCGGCTTCGTCCGGCAACCATCGGGTGGGGCGTGGGGCAGGAACCGCGCGCCTTGTTCAACCGCCGCTGGTTCACCAAGGCCGGCGTCCAAAACGACGATCCGTTCGGCCGCGGAACCGGCGCCGTGCGTATGAACCCCGGCTTCGCCAACCCGAACATCACGCGGCCCGCCGGTCCCATCGATCCCGATCTCGGCCTGGTGGCCGTGCACGGCGAGGATGGCCGCCCCATCGCGCTGATGGGCAACTACTCGCTGCACTACGTCGGGGGAGTGGGTGGGGGCGCGGTGAGCGCCGACTACTTCGCCGTCTGGGGACCCACGCTCTTGCGCCTGGCGGGCGTGGATCCCACCGGCGTGGTGACGATGATGACCAACGCCTGTTCGGGTAACATCAACGGCATCGACGTGACCAAGCGGGCCGAAGCGTTCCCGCCGTACGGAAACATCGAGCGCGTGTGCGCGCTGCTGGCGCCGGAAGGTCTGCGTGTGTGGCGCGGCATGAAGTTCGAGCCTTGGGTGGAACTGGCGGGATCGGTGGAAGACCTCGACCTCGGCGTGCGGCTCCCCTCGGAGTCCGACGTGCGCCAAGCTCGCGAGTGGCTGTCGCAGGCGCCGGAGGCCGAGCGCGAAGCGGATCACTATCGCGACCGCCGCCACATCTACGCGCGAGAGACGGTGCTGCTGCACGAAGGCTATCCGAAAACCGTGAAGGTCCCGTCGCAGGGGCTTCGGATCGGAACTCTCGGGATTCCCACCTTCCCCGGCGAGGCGTTCACCGAGTTGGGGCTCGACGTCAAACGGGACAGGCCGATGCCGGGGATCATGCCCATCGAACTGGCGAATTCCTACAACGGCTACATTCCCACCGAGGACGGCCACCGGCACGGCGGCTACGAGACTTGGCGGGCCAAGTCCAGCTACCTGGAAACGGAAGCGGCGCCGAAGCTGGTGGCCGCGGCGCTGCGGAGGTTGCGGGCGATCGCGTCGTAGACGCGCGGACCCGGCCTACTCGTCCTTGCCCTCGTCGAGCAGCCGCAGTCCCTCGAACGTACCCGGCCCGATCAGTCCGGCTCCCGCGTAGACGAACAGCTTGGCGCGGCTGTCGGTGATGT
>SYLY01000096.1 GCA_005808475.1 Acidobacteriota bacterium | reverse complement strand
CGAGGAAGCCATCCAGTCCGGCATCCAGAACATCATCGTCGTCACCGGCCGCGGCAAGTCGGCGATCGAGGATCATTTCGACGTCAGCTACGAGCTCGAACGCACCCTGGAGCAGAAGAACAAGACCGAACTGCTCCGTCAGGTGCGCAGCGTCAGCGATCTCATCGATGTCGCCTACGTGCGCCAGAAAGAAGCGCTGGGCCTGGGCCACGCGGTGCTGCGCGCCCGCGAACTGGTAGGGCCGGAACCGTTCGCCGTCGTGCTCGCCGACGACGTGATCGATGCCGAGATTCCGTGCCTGCGTCAGATGCTCGACGTGTACGAGTACTTCGGCGCCTCCGTCGTGGCGCTGATGGAAGTGCCCAAGGCCCAGATCTCCGCCTACGGGGTGGTGGACGCCGAACCGGTGGACCACAACGGATCGAAGAACCGCCTCTACCGGATTCGCAACCTCGTCGAAAAGCCGAAGCCCGAGGACGCGCCCTCCAACCTGGCCATCATCGGCCGCTATATTCTGGTCCCGGAGATCTTTACCTCCATCTCCGAGATCAAACCCGGCGCGGGCGGTGAAATCCAACTCACCGACGCGCTCAAGCACCTGCTGCGAAACCGGCCCGTCTACGGCTACCGTTTCGAAGGGCGCCGGTTCGACGCCGGCGACAAACTCGGCTTTCTGGAAGCCACCGTCGAGTTCGCCCTTCGCCGGCCCGACCTCGGGGCCCAATTCCGCGAGTATCTGCAAGGGCTCACATTGTGACATCCGCCATTCCCTTTCTGCTTCCCCTCAAGGCGAACGAAGCCGCCACGCTTGCCGAGACCATTTTCCAGCACCTCGATAACAAGGCGCTGGACGACGAACAACGCTCGCGATTGGCCAGCCGCTCGGCGTCGCTCGGACTGGCGAGCATCCGCCCTTGTTGGGGCTCGCTGCAAGCCGACCCCGTCCACGGTTCCAGTTACTATCTGGCCATCGACGCCACCGGTCCGGAAGGCGAATCGGCGCTGCTCCTCCACATGGCCCCGGCGTCGGCGCCATCGAGCGCGTTGTTCCCAAAACCCATGCTCATCGGCCGTATGCGCCCGGGCGGTGGGCGGGAGATCGTGGTGAACGCGATGCCATTCGGCCCGCGCGACGCCACCAACATCGAAACGGTGGCGAACAAGATCGACCGGGCCTTTCTGCCGCGTCCCTCCGGAGCCGCTCCCTCGCTCTGCGTACGCGCAGCCAACGACGGCGCGCTCGAGGGAGCGTTCGACGGCTTTCGCAAGGCGCTCAAGTCCACCGGCGTGAACTACGCCGCCGCGGAGGCTTCCGCCGGCGCCTTCCACTCCATCGTATGGGCCGCGATTCGCACCGGATGGCGCGAAGGCTACACCGCCGGAACCGATCCCATCGTCGTGGAGAGCGACTCTCCCGGGCCGGCGCAAGACGCGATCCATGCCGCGGCCTCGTTCTCCAAGTTCACCCTCGACCTCCGGCCGCTCGGGACTAGCGAAGCCGCGGTCAACGCCTGCTTCGAGCTCTCCTACTTCATCCGCCGCGAAAAGGCGGCCAACAAGACCGGCCGCGCGTTCGACCTCGAAATCGATATCGGAGACCGGAGCCCCGGCGAACTCGCGCGCTTTCTCCTGACTCTTCGCCAGGAAGGCTGCCCCGTCCAGTTCGTGCGTCTCTCCGCCTCCGCGGCCAGTCCGGAAGCCGTGGAAGCGGTGCGCGCCGCCAACGCGATGCCCAGCGTCGACGCCGACGGACGATGGCACTGGCGCGTCTCGGGCGATCTGTCCTCCGGCGACACGCTTTCCCTCATCCAGCGGCTTCGGTCATAATCTCTGAATGAGAAGGAGAACGCTCCTCGCCGCCGCCGGAGCAGCCGCCATGCCCAGTCCCGCCGCCGTCAAGCCGAAATTCGGCATCGACCTGTTCAGCATCCGAAGCTCGGGCTGGACTCCCTTCCAGTACCTCGACTACTGCGCCAAGTGGAAGGCCAACGTCGTCCACTTCTCCGAGATCCGCTTCATCGGCAGCCTCGAGCCGGACAACTTGAAAAAGGTGCGCGCGCACGCCGGCAAGCTCGGCATCGAACTCGAGATCGGCATGCGCTCCATCTGCCCAACGTCGAAGGCGTTCGATCCGAAGCAGGGTACGGCGGAAGAGCAGCTCGTCCGCATGATCGGCGCCGCCAACACAGCCGGATCCGGTCTGGTGCGCGCGTTTCTCGGCACCATGGCCGATCGCACCGGCGACATCCCCATCGAAGGCCACATCGAGAACACCGTCAAAGTGTTGCGCAAGGTCCGCTCGCGCGCCATGGACGCGGGCGTCAAAATCGCCATCGAGAACCACGCCGGCGACATGCAGGGCAGGGAACTCAAAACCCTGATCGAAGGCGCTGGACCGGATTTCACCGGAGCCTGCATCGATTCCGGTAATCCCGTTTGGACCATCGAGGATCCGCACGTCACCCTCGACATGCTCGCTCCCTACGTATTGACCAGCCACATCCGCGATTCCGCCGTGTGGCGTGTTCCCGAAGGCGCGGCCGTGCGTTGGACCCGCATGGGCGAAGGCAACGTCGATATCGATGGCTACGTCCGCAAGTTCGTCGAGCGCTGCCCCGGCAAAGCGCTCTCGCTCGAGATCATCGTCACGCCGCCGCGCATCTTCGCCTACAACGATCCGAAGTTCTGGGATGGCTACCGCAACGTGCCGGCGTGGCAGTTCGCGCGATTCCTCGCCATGGCGGATCGCGGCAAGCCGTTGCCCGCGCCGTCCAAGCCCGCCGATGCCGCCGCCCGCGAACGCGAGGACTTGGAAGCCAGCATTGAATACACTCACAGGTTGTTGAATCTATGAAATCCGCGATCCTACTGTTGCTCTTCGCCTCCGCCGTCATGGCCGATCTGGTGGCCGACGTTCGCGCCGATCTGGCGCGGAAGGATTTCGCCGCCGCGGAAGCGCGCGTCGCCGCGTATCGAACCGGCAACGGCGCCGATCCGCTGGCCCTGCTCGCCTATTCCTGGCTCGGCCGCTCCGCGCAAGCCAATAAGATGTGGGACAAGGCGCTCACCTACGCCGTCGAAACGCGCAAGCGGTGTCTCGACGCGCTGAAGTCTCGCAAGATCGACGACGAGCCGAGCCTGCCACTCGCCCTGGGAGCGTCCATTGAAGTGACCGGCCACGCCACGGCCGGCCAGGGGCGGCTGGCGGAAGCGGTGGTGTTCCTGAAAGAAGAGGAGAAGCGCTGGCACGCCACTTCGATGCGGGCGCGCATTCAGAAGAACATCCACTTGTTGAGCCTGGAAGGCAAGCCCGCGCCAGCCATCGAGATGACCCGGTATCTGGGTGCAAAGCCCACGCCGGTCGCGCAACTGAAGGGGAAGCCGGTGGTGCTGTTCTTCTGGGCCCACTGGTGCCCGGACTGCAAGAAGCAGGCCGCCGTCCTCGAGCGCCTCCGCAGGGAGAACGAAGCCGCCGGACTCGTGGTGGTCGGACCCACCCAGACCTACGGCTATGTCGCCGGTGGAGAGGATGCCGCCCCGGCCAGGGAGATCCCGTATATCGACGAGGTGCGGAAACAGCACTACGGCTCCATCCAGGGCATGACCGTTCCGCTGAGCGGCGAGAACTTCAAGGCCTGGGGCTGTAGCACCACGCCGACTGTCGCGCTGGTGGACCGCAAGGGGATCGTCACGCTGTATCATCCTGGCGCGATGACCCACGAGGAACTCGCCCCCCACGTCGCCCGGATCGCCGCCCGGTAGCCGGCTATTTCGCCGTTCCGATGGCGAATAGCGAATCGTGCGTCCGAAGGTATATCTTGCCCTCGTCGATCGCCGGAGTCGCGTAGATGTCCGAGTCGAACTCGTTGACCGCCAGAATCTCCCAGTCGCCCTTCGCCCGCAGCACCACCACCTTGCCATGTTCGGTGGCGATGTAGACCTTGCCATCGGCGCCCACGGGCGACGCGTAGTAGTCCTCGAGCGCGCCGGTCAACCGCGCCTGCTTGAGCACCTTGCCCGTCCGCGAGTCCAGCGTGGTGGCGATCCCGCCGTTTCGAAACAGGAACACCACGTCCTGGTAGACCAGCGGAGACGGCACGTCGGGCAGCGACTTCTCGAAGCGCCACAACACGTGCGAATCCGTCACGTCGCCGCTGCCGCCCAGCTTCACCGCGAACAGCCCGTTGCGCGACGCGCGCCGCGTGCGGAAGAACGTCCATTCCCTCTCGTTCAGAAGGCCGTCCCGGTCCAGATCGATCGCCCGCCACGTGCCGGTGGGCTGCCACGGTTGGGGAAGCTCCTTCTGCCCGAGCTTCCCGTCGCGATTCGCGTCCGCCGCCGCGATCACCTGGGCGAAGGGCGGCAGGTCCACCTGTTCGCCCGTGTCGTTGCCGGTGGTCCAGCCGCTGAAGTAGAGGATGCCGCCGGCGATGGTGGGCGCCGATTTCGGCTGGCAGGTAAGTCCCCGCGCGAACCAAAGCTCCTCGCCGTCCACGATGGAATACGCGGTGAGCCGGTAGGAGCCGGGTGCGATCACTTGCGCCGGTCCGCTCGCCGGCCGATGGATCACCGGCGTCGAGTACCCGTTGATCACCTCGCGCGGCGTCTTCCATGCGATCTTGCCGGTATCCGCGTTCACGCCGATGATATAAGCTTCCGTATCCTGGTCGCACACCAGGACCACCCTTCCGTCCGCGTAGACCGGTGACGCGACCACCCCGTGCTGGCTGTTGAACGGCCCCAACGGCAACTGCCACCGCGGGTTGCCCTCGAAGTCGTAGGACACCAGCCCGAAGTCCGCGAAGAAGGTGAACACGTTCTTCCCGTCCGTCACCGGCGTGGGCGCCGCGCGATGGTTGAGCGTGTGCCGGGCGTCCCGCCGCGTGACCCGAATGGATCGCCGCCAACGGACCTCGCCGGTGGTCCGGCTCAGGCACATCGTGACCAGGTCGTCGCCCTCGGCCGCGGTGAGGAAGATCCGATCCCCCACCAGCACCGGTGACGACTTACCCGGAGGAATCGCCGTCTTCCACGCCACGTTCTTCTGGGGTCCGAACTCCACCGGCGGCCGCCCGCAGGAATGGCACAGGCCGGAACCGTCCGGCCCGCGAAACTGAGGCCAATCTCCGCCGGCGAGACTCGCCGCGAGCAGCGGGAAGAGCAACGTGCGCATGGATGTGATATCCATACTACGCCGTCGCGAGCGCGAGGCGCCGGGCCGCGCCCCATTGCGATAGCGTGAATTGTATGACCAAGGAGATCGACCACCCGTGCGCCTGATCGCCGGACCCTGCGTGATCGAAGGCGAGGACCACGTCCACTTCCTCGCGGACCGCATTCGAGAGGCCGCCGGCGATTTCGTCTTCAAGGCGTCGTTCGACAAAGCCAACCGCTCGAGCGCGGCGTCGTATCGTGGACCCGGACTGCGCGAAGGTCTACGCATCCTCGCCGGACTGCGCGCGCGAGGATTCACCGTGCTCACCGACATCCACGAACCGCACCAGGCCGAACTCGCCGCCCAAGCCTGCGACATCCTGCAAATCCCCGCCTTCCTCTGCCGCCAGACGGATCTGCTGGTCGCGGCGGGCCGCACCGGCCGCACCGTCAACATCAAGAAGGGACAGTTCGTCTCGCCGCGCGACATTCGGCACGCGGCGGACAAGGTCGCATCCACCGGCAATCGCGACATCTGGCTTACCGAGCGGGGCGCCAGCTTCGGCTACAACAATCTGGTGGTCGACATGCGCGGCATCGCGATCATGAAGGAATCCGGCTGGCCGGTGATTTTCGACGCGACCCATTCGGTGCAGTTACCGGGCGCGTCGGGCGAGTCGTCGGGAGGCGAGCCCCGCTTCATCGAACCGCTGGCTCGCGCCGCGGTGGCGGCGGGCGCGGATGGTGTGTTCGTCGAGGTGCACGACGACCCGTCGCGGGCGCTGTCCGATGGCGCGAACGCGCTCTGTCTGGATCTGCTGCCGGGGCTTGTTGCCCGGCTGCGAGCGCTGCATCGATTCGTCGCCAGTTTGGCTTAGCTTAGATCTAAGTTGTGGGCCAAGTCCGGAGTTGTCCGGAGTCTTCGGGGCCTTGATCCTAGCGGGATCTCCAGGGTACAATCGCCGGTAGCAATGAAAACAAACTTCGCCACGATTCCCGCGCTCGGTGCGCTCGTCCTGGGCGCGCTCATGGCGCAGGGAGGCTGGACCACCTACTCGAGCGCCAAGCACGGATTCAGCATGCTGATCCCCCAGGGAACGCGCATGGCGGACAAAGAGTATGGCGACGGCTGGGCCGGTGCGAACGGCAACCATGATGGGGTGGAATTCCATGGGGTCGCCAAGCTGGGGATCGCCGCGGAGGCCGACATCGTCCGGTTTGGTGTGCAATACACCGGCATCGGCGAGGACCACTGGGACATGGTGGATCAGGGGCGGGACTTCAAGGTCTACAAGGCTCGACAGGGCGACAAGGCGGTTCTCGCCGCGGTGGTCGTGGGAACCAAGGCCGGCTTCCTTCTTTTTCTCAGGACGACTGATGCCGACTTGAACGAGCACAAGACGGACTACGAGAAGTGGTACAAAAGCGTCAAGATCCAGTGATCGCGTCTCGTTGGTAAAATGAAGCCCTCCGGCGCCGCCTGTTGATCGTCTTCGCGGCCCGCCATAGCGGCGCGCCACCTCCACGAGGGCGTGCCCCTCGAAGCCCCCGTCGAATCCTCCATACTGGACGTGGCTCGCAATGTCGCGCGTGAACATTCGAAGGCCCCGCGCGCGGCCGCGGCGCTTCCGGTCCAGTTGCCGGCGCCCGCGCCCGCGGTGGATGATCCCGCGCTGAACTGCCTCGAAAGTTGCCTGGACTCATTGCAGCCCCGGCCACGCGGCTGGAACATGTGTTTCTACACTGGATCGGGAGGCGTCAGGATCGCCGTGCGCATGCAACTCGCGTGAACTGGGGTCGATCCGAATGCGTTGCGAGTCCGCATGTTTCGCCCGCGGGAGAAACTCGAGACATGCAGGGAGGCGGCTTGCGACCGGCTGGCGCGACAGTTCCTGTTAGGAGCGTTGAGTGACGGTTGGCGGCGCGTTTGCCGAAACGGTGGAGGCGGTGGCCGGAGGGCGCACCGTCACCAATCGACGCGCATTCGCACCTGGACGATTCGAGGACCGAAAGGTTGATAAGGCTGGATGACCCCGAAGGTCGCCGATGTGGTCGACACTCCTTGGACCCCCGTGGCGAACTGATGGCGATTGAACACATTGATCGCGTCGGCTCCCAGCACCAGATTAAAGCGCTCGCCGATCAACGGGAACCGCTTCACCAAACTCAAGTTCTCGTGGAAGGTCGTACACTGCCGCGCGCGCGGGTCGAATTTGGGCGTGTTGCCGATCTGGAAGTCGCCTTGTGGAATGTAGGCGAGCGGCAAGCCCGTCGCCGCCGCCATCGCGGCGTTGCCGGAGTTCAGCATGCGTCCACGCACCGGATCGCCGAAGAGCAAATCCGAGCAGGCCACGGAGTTGCGCACAGGCACGCCGGCGGCTCGATTCGCGGTCACACCAATGTTCCCGGGGATTCCAACCGATTGTCCGCCGCTGACGTTGAAGGGCTGGCCGCCCTGATAGTTGTGAATGGCGGCCACCGTCCATCCGCCCGCCACGTACTTCGCGACGGCGCCTTGGTTCAGGATCTTCTTCCCGGGGCCGAAAGGCAACTCGTACGAGTAGGTCGCCACCACGCGTTGCGGCGTATCGTATCGGCCAACGCCCTTGTCGAGCCGCGCATTGTAAGGATCCCGCGCCGTCGTGCCCCGGTTGCCCGGACCCCAGTCGGTGTCGGTGATCTGCTTGGAGATCGTATAGTGCGCCAACAGCGACAGGCCATTGGAATAGCGCTTTTCCACCTTGAAGATCGCCGCATGGTAGGTGCTCGAGGTGCGCGAAGACGCCTGGTTCTGAAGCGACACAAACTGAGGATACGGCAGCAGCGCGCGGAACAAAGGCAGCCGCGTGTCAAACTCGGGATAGGGCGCCCGGTAGCCGGCCGCCTGGACCTGTGCTGAATTGAGCGGCTGGTTCAGGAGCGTCCCCAACCCCCAATACTTCGGCTCCAGACCGTTGAGTTGCCGGATATCGGAGTCGTGCCGGCGCAGGTTGGACAGATAGTCGACTTCCACCAGCAGCCGCCCCGGCAATTCG
Organism: Acidobacteriota bacterium; assembly: GCA_005808475.1. Taxonomy (GTDB): domain Bacteria; phylum Acidobacteriota; class Terriglobia; order Bryobacterales; family Bryobacteraceae; genus SYLY01. The sequence goes on along the minus strand of SYLY01000096.1, from coordinate 683 downwards.
CGTTGGAATCCGGCGCTGATCATGTAGAGCACGGCCGGGCGTCCGATTTCGCCGGGGGCCATCCAAGCCACGCTCTGTCCGTTGCGGAAAGCCGGATCCACGTTCGGGATGGTTCCCAGAACTTCCTGTGGAAAGGGCGTGTCCCAGTTGAAGTAGATGCCGAATGGGTCGGAGTTGGGCAGCGGGCTGCCCGACGCCTGAAAGCCCGTGCGATTCGCCGCGTCGATGTTGGGATTGGTGATGCCCTGATAGATGATTCCGCCGAAGCCGCGGAACAGCGTCTTGGGCGCGAGTTGGAAGGAGAATCCCAAGCGGGGAGCAATGGCGTTCCACCAGATGTCGCCGGAGCGGTTGGTGCCAACCCGCCCGGCGCCCTTGCCCAGATACTTCATCGCGCCCAATCGTCCCGTCGCCCCGGGATTCGGGGCATCGAGGTCCACATAGGCGAGTTGTCCGAACCGCTCCGAGTAGGGGAGTCGCCGGTTTGGCCTAGCGGCCCGTGGTGCAAGTAATTCATCGGTCCGACCGCCGTCGGCAAGACAGGACTGGCCTCGGGCATTCTACTGAAAGCCTTGCAGAACGGACTGCGTTGCCAGTTCATCGCCGCGCAGGATCTGTTCGACGACATGTACGCCTCGCTGGCCGACCGGTCCACGCGCAAGCTCATCGATCATCTGGCGCGG
>SYLY01000095.1 GCA_005808475.1 Acidobacteriota bacterium | reverse complement strand
GGCTTCCTCGCCGTCTATCAGGAAGGCAAGGATCAGAAGGACGACGAAGACGACGAGTTGAAGGCAAAGCTGCCCGCCGTCACCCAAGGCGAGTCCCTGAAGTTCCGCTCCATCGATCCCGAGCAGCACTTCACCGAGCCTCCGCCGCGTTTCAACGAAGCGACGCTGGTGAAGGAGCTCGAAGCGGACGGCGTCGGGCGGCCGTCCACCTACGCGTCGATCCTGTCCACGATTCAAGAGCGCGGCTACGTCAAGAAAGAGGGCGGCAAGTTTTTCCCGACCGACCTCGGATTCGTGGTGACGGATCTGCTAATCGCCAACTTCGACGACATCTTCGACGTGCACTACACGGCGCGGATGGAAGAGGAACTGGACCACATCGAGGACGGCAAGATCGACTGGCGCCGCGCGATGAGCGACTTCTACGACAAGTTCAAGGTCGACCTGGTCCGCGCCGAGTCGGAGATGGAAGACATCAAGCGGATGGAAAAGCCCACCGACTTGACGTGCGACAAGTGCTCGCGCCCGATGGTGCTCAAGTGGGGCAAGCACGGGTACTTCATCTCGTGCTCGGGATATCCGGAATGCACCAACACGCGCGAGCCCAGCGCGGACATGGTGGAGGGCGAAGTAGCCGAGTTCGCCGAGCAGGACGCCATTGAGTACTGCGAGAACTGCGGCCGCGAGATGGTGCTGAAGAAAGGGCGGTTCGGCCAGTTCCTGGCATGCACCGGCTACCCGGACTGCAAGACCACCCGGCAGCTCAACTCGCAGGAACAACGCAAGGCCGATGTCCTGCTGGAAGAGGACTGCCCGTCGTGCAAGAGCAAGATGGTGATGAAGTTCGGGCGGTTCGGCGAGTTCACGGCTTGCTCCAACTACCCCGCTTGCAAATACGTCAAGCAGAAGACGATCGGCGTGGCGTGCCCGAGTTGTGAAACCGGCGAGGTGGTGGAACGGCGGTCCAAGCGCGGCAAGACGTTCTACGGCTGCAACAAGTACCCGGAGTGCGATTTCGTGGCATGGGGCCGTCCGTTGCCGGAGAAGTGTCCCCAGTGCGGATCGCCGTATCTGGTGGAAAAGTTCCTGAAGAAGGGCCAGTTCGCGGCGTGTCCGAGCAAGGAGTGCAAGTACACGCGGGAGTTGGAGCCGGTGGGCGCGACGGCGTAGCGGTCACGGGGATGCCGGGCGCGCCCGCGGCGCCCGGAAGATGTGGTATCTTCAACCCCAAATGGACCGGCGATCGTTTCTCCTTTCCGCGTCGAGCGCGGCGGTCGCGAGCGCCGCAACCTGGCAGCCGGGTTCGGTGGCGCATCTGCTGCCCACCGCGAACGACAATAGAATCCTGCTCAAGGCATCGTTCCGGCGGAAGCTGCGCGCGCCGGTGCTGAAAACCGGCAAGCGGGTGACGCCCGGCACGCCCACCGATACACAGGGGCTGTTCTGGTCGTTCGACGTCCAGGGACTGGCGCCGGGCCAACCCCACACGCTGGAACTGCTGGACGACCGCAAGCGCCCGCTGTGCGACCCCTGGCCGGTGAAGACCTTTCCCGCGCCCGCCGAGCGCGTGGACCGGTTCCGGTTGCTGATCTACACCTGCGCGGGAGGCGACGAAAGGCTGGTCACGCCGGCCGGACTCCGCAACTTTCTCCCCCTGGCGGTCCGCAGGCGTTTGTTCGAACGCGCGCTTACATTCTCGCCGGACGCCATCGTGGGCAATGGCGATCATATCTATTGGGACTTACGCCAAACCGGCGCGCCGCCCCTGTATCCCGAGGATATCCTGGCGTCCACGGGACGCTTCACGCGCAACGTCCCCGTGTTCGGAACTCCCAACGAAGACGTGCTGAAAAGGGTCTGCGAGCGTCAGATCGGCAGCCTATACGGAACGCTGTTCCGAAGCACGCCGGTGTTCTTCCTGCAGGACGACCACGACTACTTCGAGAACGACGACGCCAACGCCCAACGCGTCACCTATCCGCCCGACCATTTCATGCTGCAGCTCGGCCGGGGCACGCGGAGCCTGTATTTCCCCGAGTTCCTGCCCGATGCCGCGCGGCCGCTGGGGCTGCCAGGCGCGTCGGCGCCGGACAAGCCGCGGGATACCGGCGAGAGCTTCGGCACGATCCGCTACGGCAACCTGGCGGAAGTGCTGCTGTTCGACTGCCGCCGTTATCTTTCGCTGGCGGGGCCGAACGCCTGGATCGTTCCGCCGGAAGTGGAGGAGTGGCTGATGGCCCGGGCGGCGGACTCGAACCCGGGACACCTGATGAACCTCTCGTCGATGCCGCCCGTGTTCAGCGCCGGTAAATGGGGCGACTGGTACCCGGACATCCTCGGGCCGGACGGCAGGCTGACCACCGCCATCCCGAAGCCGTATTACCAGCACGGCTGGCTGAAACAGCATGACCGGCTGATGCGGACTCTGTCCGGAATGAACGGGCGGATTCCTCTCTGGGTAAGCGGGGACATGCACGCGCACGGCGAGGCGCGGTTGCTGCGCGGCGCGGCGGTCGACTTACATCGCAACCCGGTCAATGTGTTTCTATCCGGCGCCTTGGGCACGGGCAACGGATGGCCTTCCGGCGGCCGCCGGACCAAACCCTATCCGTCGCGAACCGTCGAGGTGGAAGAGCGGCTGCCGGCTCTCGAGGAGAACGGATTCCTGATCGCCGACTTCACGCCGGACAATATCGCGATCAAGTTCTTCCGCTGGCTGCCCAAGAACGGCGAGGACGCGATCAACCGCATGGAACCGTTCCGCACCACGGAGATGAAGCGAGGCTGACCCGGGCCAGGGGACCATCCCCCGCCCGGGCCACCGTTGGAACCGCCGTTAGATCAGCGCGGTGGGACGCCGCGTCCACTCCTTACCCTTGTCCTTCGAGATGCCTTCCATGTCCTTCACGTAGGCGCCAGCCTGGGTCAGCACATGATGCAGATCGTTGCCGACGCTGATGAAGGTGAAGCCCTTGTCGAGGAACTCGCCGACGCGCGACGTGCCGAACAGGAACAGTCCGAGGACGACGCTGTTCTTTCCGGCTTCCGCCACCAGGGTCTGGGTCGCCGCGCCCAGCTCCGGCGACGTGTACATGAGCGGAAACTCGTACTTCTCGTACAGGCCCATCGACATGCAGAGGTCGTTCTGGCCGAGGAAGAGGATGTCGACGCCGGGCACGGCGGCGATCTCCGCCATGTTCTCGATGCACGACGCGGTTTCCACCTGCAGCGCGACGATGATGTTCTTGTTCGCGTTGCCGACATAGCCGAGTAGTCCCGCTTTATTAGTCGCCCGTTGCGGGAAATAAACCGAGCGGGTGCCGTCCATCGGATACTTGCAGCAACTGATCGCCTGGCGGGCTTCCTCCGCCGTGTTGATGTAGGGGATCAGCACGCCATCGGCTCCGAGGTCGAGCGCCTGCTGAATCCCTCCACGGTCGTGATACCCGGCCACGCGCACCATCGATTTGGCGCCGCCGCTGGCCACCGCGCACAGCATCGCGGACAGGTGCTCGTAGCCCATCGGGCCGTGTTGGGTGTCGACCAGCAGCCAGTCGTAGCCACTGTGCGCCAACTGCTCCGCCACGGTCGGGCTATGCGAATTGACGAACAGGCCGAACTTCGGCTTGCCTTCGCGTAGCTGTTGCTTGAACTCGGCCCCTGTCAGGGTTGCTTTTGACATTCTCTGTTTTTCTCCTTGGAAATTTGGTTGGGAGCTCTATCGATCTTAGCAAAGCCGGGCCCAGCGCACGTCCATGCGGTCCGGCTCACCCGCGTAGTAGACCACCATCGCACTGCCGTCCGGCAGCGCTTCCGCGTAGGGCAGGCCGAAGCTCCAGCGGCTCATGTCGACGAGCATCGCGCCAGTGTCCTGCGTCGCGTTCGCAGGCCGGGCCGCCTCGTGCACGACGACTTCCGTCGACTCGTCGAACACTCCTTCGAGCCCCGCCGCCATCCGCGCGCGGATCGACATCGACCCGTACCGGTCGACCCACGCGAGCACCGCGCGGCCATCCGGAAACACGGCGGGACGCGATGGCTGATCGGAAAAGCCGAGCGTGTCCGTCGTCCAGGTCGCGCCGTGGTCCCGGCTCACGTGTCTGCGGATAGGCAGGTAGCGGTTGGCGTCCTTGTCGTAGGTCCAGGAGAACGCCGCGATCACGCCGCGCGCATCCACCGCGACGCGCTGGTCCCAATGGAACACCGCGCCCGTGGGATCCTGGCAGACCGTCACGGGAGCCGTCCACATCGCGCCCTCGTCGCCCGAGTAGCAGTGCACCACGCGCTGAAACCACTTCGACCGGTCGAAGTAACTCTTGTTGGTTTCGATGCTGACCATCAAGCGTCCGTCGCCCAGGCGGACGACGGGATTGGTCAGACTCGGCGGCCCCACGTCCGGGGTGACGGCGACTTCGCGCCACGCACTCCAGGTGCGCCCCCGATCGGCCGAATCCGCCACCAGGATACGCATCGGCAGACAGCCCTCGGTCTCCTCGTTGAACAGCGGCTGACCAGGGTGCGCCTCGCGATCCACCCATAGGGCGCTCGCCAACAGCCGGTCGTCGCCGAGCGCCGTCGCGTAGACGACCTGCAACGATCCGCGCACTCCGGCGAACGTGGAGCTAAACGGCGCTTCGGGCTCGGACCAACTCCTGCCCGAATCGAGCGACCGCCGGATCTCCGCGACGCAGTCGTCCGCGTCCTTTCGACGGCCGACGCGGTACAGCGCCAGTAACTCACCATCCGGCAACGCCGTGACGCTGGGAAACGCAGCCACGGCCCGGTCACCGCCGCGAATCCCCTCGTGAATCAAGCCTCGTTCCACAATGCGCATCATGCCTTCCTCTTCACTCCGAAAATCAACAAACCGCCGGCGATCGCCGTGACCACGTCGAACAGGAAGCTGGACGCAAAGCCGAACCGGTCCGTCATCCAGCCGTGCAACACGGGCGCGAAGCTCGACACGGGCGTCGCCAGCGCGTTGATCGCCAAGTTACGCGGACCGTCGGCCACCGAACTCAGGGTCGCCACCAGATTCGGGATGTACATGCCGCCGAGTTCGCCGGCGCCGAGCAAGCCCACCGACAGCAAATAGGGGAATCCAGGGACCGCCCAGGCCCAGAGTCCGCTCGCCGCGAGCAGCCCCATGCAGGCCAGCGCCGCCACTTTGAATCCGTGACGCACCGCGATCCACCCGATCGCCAGCCCGCCGATCGCCTTGCAGCCAAACCGGATCGCCAGGGTGATGCCCGAGAAATCAGTCGGGTCGCGTCCCAGCGCCTCCTTGGCATAGAGCGACAGGTTCGACGTCACGCCAAGCGACATGTAGAACAGCAGATAGGCGATCCATACCCGCGCCAGCGCGGGGTCCGAGAAGAAGCTCTTGATCGAGACGGCGAGGAATCGCCCGAGAGGCTGCCGCGGCTCCTCGGGGATCTCCGCGAACCGGTATCTCGACGACAGCATCGCCACGCCCAGGATGCAGGGGAAGCCGATCCCGTAGAGGAGTGCGAAGTCCCAGGGATACTTCACTCCCGGCAACCCCGGATTCAACACATACTGCGCGAGCAGCGAACCAGCCACCGCCGCGATGGGTGTGATGGTGAATGTGCGCCGCAGTGCGTTCGCGCGGCCCACGGCCGTGGTGCCGCGGCCCAGGCACTGGATCATGAACACGTGCGACGTGGACCCGCTGAGCCCCTGGAACAACCCCTGAATGGAGAGCGCGGCGATGCGGACGCCATCGGGCAGCGGCAGGATCAACGTGAGGCAGACGGCCGCCAACCCGAGCGCGGTGATCAGATTCGCCGTCACCACCGTGGTCCGCTCCAGCCGGTGCGGAATCAGCCACGAAAAAAACAGTGGGGCCACCTGTCCCAACGAGTAAGTGGAGGCGGGCAGATTGGCGATCGCCGCGCTGGCCCCCAGCTTGTCGCTCAACCCCGCCTGAACAATGCCGATGTACACCACCGGCGCCGCAAAGTAGATGCAGGCGTAGGAGAGCGTGAAGATGAGCCCGTTGAAACGATCGTCGTCCGGAGTAGGCATGGGTCAGGCCAGCGTGAACGCCATGAAGTAATCGCCGGAGGGAGTCTTCAGGCGGTTGCCGCCGCCGCAGCCAATCACGACGAACTGCTTGCCACCCGCCTCGTAGACGGCCGGTGTCGCGTATCCGCCGGCGCTGAGCGGAGCTTCCCACAGAACCGCGCCGCCGGCGGAATCGAACGCCCGCATCTTGGCGTCGGCCGTTCCCGCCATGAACACCAATCCCCCGGCCGTGGCGATACAGCCGCCGGTGATCTGCGATCCGGTCTTCTTGATCCCGCGCGCGGCCAACTCCGGATACTCACCCACGGTCTCGCGCCAGCGGAAGTCGCCGCTCGACATGTCGATCGCGGTAAGCGTCCCCCACGGCGGTTTCACGGCGGGGAAGCCTTCGCCGTCGACGAACTTGTCGTAGCCCTTGTGGCGGTAGCGGAACGGATCCTCCGGCTTGGCGTCGATCAACTGGACGATGCTCGGCAACTCGCTGGAGGGGACGAACAGTAGGTTCTTCGCCGGATCGAACGCGCAGCCGCCCCACAGCGCGCCACCCAATGTTCCGGGCGAAAAGATCGTCCCCTGTTTGCTTGGCGCCGGAAACGGACCGGTGGACCTCCAGCCGCTCAACGCCTTCAACGCGAACTCCCGCGCCTCCCTGGAGATATCGGTGACGAGATCCGCGTTGACGATCTGGCGCGCGAACGGCTTCGGTTTCAGCGGGAAGGGCTGCGTCTTGGACAGCACCTCGCCGTCGACTCCGGCCGTATCCACCGGCCGCTCCTCCACGCCGAACAGGGGCTTACCCGTCTGGCGATCGAGCAGAAATAGCATGCCGGTCTTGGTTACTTGCGCGACGGCGTCGACGGTCCGTCCGCCGTGCCGGATCGTGATAAGAGCCGGCTGCGCGGGCAGATCGTAGT
>SYLY01000009.1 GCA_005808475.1 Acidobacteriota bacterium | reverse complement strand
TTGTCCGCGAGCTTCCAGGATATCCGCGATCTTGCCCATGGTGACGGCGCGCGACCGGATGTCGCCCAGCTTTTCGTACACCGGAAGTTCGTCCTCGCGCCGGATGCGGAGAGCCTCGTCGAGTTGTCCGCGAGCTTCCAGGATATCCGCGATCTTGCCCATGGTGACGGCGCGCGACCGGATGTCGCCCAGCTTTTCGTACACGGGGAGTTGGTCCTCGCGCCGGATGCGGAGAGCCTCGTCGAGTTGTCCGCGAGCTTCCAGGATATCCGCGATCTGGCCCAGCGCGAGAGCCCGATCACGGTCGGCGCCCCGCCGCCCATCCAGTTCCGCCTGCTCCCGCGCCGCCCGCCCCGCACCCTCCAGGTCCCCCGCGCGAATCAGGACGTTGCTCCGGAACCACAGCAGGTCCGAGCGGTGCGCATCCTCCGGACCGGCCGCCAGGCCCCGTTCGCACAGCGCCGCCCACGCCCGGTACGGACCCATCGTTCGCGCGAACTCCTGGGCCGGCTGCGCGACCTTCGCCGCGATTTCCGCCGGTACTTCCCCCAGCCACGACTCGAGGGCCTCCCGCTCGGCGTCCACCTCTCCCCACGCCCGCCCCTGCGCCGCGGGATCGTCCTTGCGCTGGCGCACCCGCTCCCGGAACCACGCCGACATCCGCGCGAACGGCGCCTCCCGATCCGCCTCCGGGGCCGAGTCGCGGAAGAACAGAGCCAACAGCGGGTGGGTTTTCCAGACGGTCCGCCCGTTCTTCTCCTCCGCCGAGACCAGCGACAACTTCCCCGCGTCCGCCATCGGCAGGCGGAAGGTTCGCTCGTCCAGCCCGCAGATCGCCGCGCCCAGCCCCGCGCCCACGCCGCACAACGGCGCCGTTCCAAAGGCCGCGATCACCGCCCGGGCGGAGCCGCCGCGCTGGGCGGCCAACAGGTCCACCGAGAGCCGGAAGCTGGACCGCAGCCGCCGGCGCGCGCCGTCCCCTTCGCCCGATTCCGGCTCGAGGTCCAGAATCGCGGCCTCCGCGATCAGGTCGTCCACCGTGTAGGCGCGCGACCGGAGTTGGCCCGCCGCCAGATGGATCGCCAGCGGCAGGAAGCCGAGCCGCTCCAGCAGCACCGCGTACCGGGCTTTCTCCGCGACGCCGCCGGCCGGCCGGAACTCGGCTTCGAGCATCGCCATCGCGGCAGCCGCGCTAAGCACGTCCAGCGGCAGCGGCGCCCAGCCGAAGCCACGCCCCAGATCCCGGATGCGCCCCGTGAGCACTACGCGGCAGCCGTTCAACGCGCCGGTCAGCTTGCGAGCCTCCACCGCCGCCGCGTCGCTGTCCACGTTCTCGATGTGGACGAGCGCACGCCCTTCGATCAGCGCGGCGCGGACCTGCGCCCGGACCTGCGCCTCATCGCCGCGCACGCCCAAACGGTCGGCGAGCGTGTTCATCATGCCCCGGCTCTCGGTTCCGGCTTCCATCGGCAGCTTGTAGTAACCGGGGAAGTCCGCGCGCCGCCGCCAGGCGAGCGTGTCGACCAGGAACGACTTGCCGACGCCGGGGAGCCCGTGGACCGAGCAGACCAGCACCGGCTCGGTGGGATGCAGCAGGAGCTGGGCCAGCCGTTCGATCTGTTCGTCGCGGCCGTAGCACGAGGTGGTCCGCGACGCCGGTTCCAGTGGAACGCGCACCGCGGGTTGCGCCGCCTGCACCAGTTCGAGAGTGCGCGTGACGATGGGCAGGATCTGGCCCGTGTCGCGCTTGATCTCCGAGGTCAGGATGCCGTCGAACACGGCGCGCGCCTCACCGTCCTGGGTGAGGACCTCGCGGAACGCGGCGAAGAAGGCTCCGGCGAAATCGGATTGGAGCTCGGCTTGGAGTACCGGCGGCAGCGCGTGAGGATAGCCGAAGTCCGTCACCACACGGATCGCGTCCGCCGTGAGCTGGTCGCGCAATGCCGAGGCCGGGGAAGCGGCCCGATCGAGCAGCTCCTCGAGCCCTCGGTAGGCGGACTCGAGCGCGGAGCCCGGTTCGGACTCGGCGGCCGGATCCTTCGCTCGCGCGATCAGCTTCGGCGCGACGGTCTGGACGTACACCCGATCGGCCTCGCCGAACACGCCTTGTTCGTTCGCGTGGAGCGACGGGAAGATCGCGGCGAGCCGGTTGACCACGCCGGCTGCCGGGCCCGCCAGCACCAGATCGGCGCCGCGGAGGCCGGCGCCACACCGTTCGCCGAATCGCGTGACCACGTGGAGCGCGGCGAGCGCGAAGGCTCGGGACAGCGCCTTTTGCAGATGGTGGTTGACCGCCGGGTTGCCGTTGCGAAGGGTGCGCGCGACGTTGGAGTAGAGGTCGCGAAACGCGCTCTGGAGTTCGTTGCCGGCGACTCCGCCCGCCAGCGCGCCGATGGCCGTGTTGCCGAAGGGCAGCATCGACTTGGCGGCCGCGATCGCCACCGCTTCGGTAAGTGCGCACACGACGGCGGCGTATCCCAATCCGGGCATAGTGACAATCAGGATATCACCGCCGCGCGGAACGTTCCGCCTCCGCGGCGCGTATACTGGGATCATGCCGTGGTTTGCCGCGCTTCCCTGAGAACTCCCGTCCACTCGCCAGCGGCGGTCCGGCATTTGAGCCGGAACGTCGAGAACCGGAAAAAGGAGCACCATGAGCAAACGACTCGAGAAGCGGCACAAAAGGCAAGTCCTGCGCGCCAAGGAACGGATCAAACTCTCCGAGCCCGACCTGCGGACGCCGGAAGAGATCAAGGCCGCGCGCGAAACGAGCCGGTCGACCGCCGGATGGAACACCACCACATCGCGGACGGCGCCCGGGCCGCCCAACCGGGGCCGCGCCGTGCCGATGGCCTCCAGCTCCAAGGCCGACAGTTAATTAGCTAAGGCCGGATGCGGACCCGCCCTGGCAATTCACCTTAGGCCCTCGGGGTACGCAACGCTCTTGACCGCAATCGTGGTAGTATCCACCGTCCGGATCGACGAAAACGCGGGCTCGCGGACTACATCCTCCACGAGCCGTCGTCCTCCGTCGTGTCCCGCTTCATAGTGGCGCACGGCCGAATTATGGACCGCCAATGTGGCCCCAAGCTTTAAGAAGGGAGCGAAAGACTCGAACGCTTCCCGCATTCCGGCGGGGGACTGATCTCCGTCCAGGAACAGCAGATCGATTGGCGTGGTCCACGAACTCGCCGCCGTCGCGGCGGTCCCACGGATGGCTTCCACCCATTGCTCGATGCCGGCGCCCCGCAAATTCTGGTGGAAGCACTCCCACTGCGAAGACGCGACGCCGCGCATGACCGTCTCGTATACGGGCTTGGAGAAGGCGTCTCCGGATGCGTCGAACGGGTCCACGCAATAGACTCGTCCGCCTCCCTTGCCGCGGCAGGCCCACCCGAGCGTGATCGCCGAGCGCCCGAGAAACGAGCCGACTTCGACGATCACCGGATTTTCCGGCAACGACTTGACAACCTCGAACAGCGCCCCGGACTCGCGCCGCCCGGTCCAGCCCCGGACACGGCTTGCGTGTTTCCAACTGGCGGCGAAATCAGGCCGGCTCAGGCGGTCGATCAACTGGGTACAATAGCCGCCAAGACGCTCCACTCCGGGCCGGAACATGATCACGAGATCAGTACGCCCCCTGACGGAAGAGGACCGCGGTCACGGTTCGCGCCAGGATCGACAGATCCAGCCACAGCGACCAGTTCCGGATGTAGTAGGTGTCCAACGCGACGCGCTCGGCATAAGTCGTGTCGTTGCGGCCCGAGACCTGCCACAGTCCGGTGATACAGCCCTTCACCAAACAGTAAAGATCGATATCGTCACCGTACTTACTGATTTCCCCAGTCACGATCGGCCGGGGCCCTACGATACTCATCTCGCCGGCGGCGACATTGAACAACTGCGGGAGTTCATCGAGGCTGGTCCGCCGGAGAAAGGAGCCCACCCTGCTCACGCGGGGGTCGTCACGAAGTTTGTGAGTTTCTTCCCATTCACGGCGCAGTTCGGGATTCGCTTCCAGGTGCCGTTTCAGTGCCTCGTCCGCGTCCTTCACCATTGTCCGGAATTTCCAGGCCCGGAAGCTCGCGTTACCCTTGCCGAGGCGGCGATGTCCGAATAGGATCGGCCGTCCCGATTCAATCGCGATGGTCAGCGCGATCACGGCGAACAACGGCGACAGCACGATCAGTCCGGCGATGGCCAGAAGCCGGTCGAGAACGGCCTTCACCGCCAAACGTTTACTGGCGTAAATGTGCTGGTCGACTTCGAGCACCAGTTCTCCTGCCATGTGGCGGGACTGCACGCTGGTTCCGGCGACGCCGCTGAACGGGTGAAGCACGAACACCTTGGGGAAGTTCGCGCATCGGCGTCCGATCAGTTCCGCGACGTCGCGGGCGGCGAAGCCGGGAATGGCCACCACCGCGCATGTGGCGCCGGGATTTCTCGACTGGACCGCGGCCAATTCTTCGGCGCTGACCAGCGGAAGGCTGCATCCGGGAAATTCCGCGTCCCACGCGCTTTCAGCGGCAATCGCCACCGGTATCAAGCCACCACCCGGATGCTCCAGGAGAACCTTCAAGGCGGCCCTCAGATGGGAGCCGGATCCGAAAAGTACGGCCGGATAGCCCCACCATTGGCGCCGTCCGAACCAGGACCGGACCGAGAACCTCATGAGCGGGATCAACACGATCGTGAGAACCACCGCTAACACCAGTGTCCAGGTCACGGGGGACCGGCCCCCACGTTGGGTCACGGTCAGCGCGGCCAAAACCACGAACGCCACCGCGCTCGAGATCGTCACCCGGCGGATCTCTTCCGGCGCGCACAACGCAATCACCGAGTAGAGGCCCACCGAGGCGTAGATAACGAGAAAGATCGGAATCGCCGGCCAGAGGTGCAGGTAGGCTCCCCACTCCACCGGCCCCGCGAGGGCTGCCTTGAGCATGACGCTGATTGCCACCGCTGTCGCAAGGCAAAAGATGTCGGTGGCCATCAGGATGCCGACCACGGCCGCGGGGCGGCACCGTTGAATCTTCCTGTTGATCACCGCCGGCCGGGGCGGGGAGCGAAATACGAAGGGACTTCTGGAAATCGTTGAAGCGTTCATGACGGCCACCCCTCCGGGACCGGATTGCGCGATGCCGCCACCGACTCGCGGTAAACCGCGAGCGTACGCTCGATCATGGTCTTGCGCGTGAAGTTACGTTCGTAGCTAATCCGCGCCGCACGGCCGAGACGGCCCCGCAATTCGGGAGATTGAACTAGCGCCCCCAGCTTTTCCGCGAAGTCCCCGTCGTCCCCCGGTTTCACCACAAAGCCTGTCGATGCGGTTACGGCTTCCCGCACCCCACCGACATCGCTCGCGATCACGGGCAGTCCTGCCCGCATGGCCTCGAGTATCGAAATGGGAAATCCTTCCCATCGCGATGGGAGCGCGAAGATGTGCGCGCTCGCCAGCAACCGGTTCACGTCTCTCCGGTCCCCGAGAAATCGGAGCGATGCCCCAACTCCGAGTTCAGCGGCGAGGCGCTCCATGGATCCCCGCAGTGGGCCGTCACCGGCCAGCAGAACCTCCACCGGGCGATTCAGCGTGGCCGCCGCTTTCAGCAGCGTTGCATGGTCCTTCTGCCTGACGAACCGCGCCGCCATCAGAATCCTGATTGGGCCGCTGTCGCTCTCCGGCACGGCGCGTTCCGGCGAGTCCGCGATCCCGTTGTGGACAGTCTGGATCTTGCCGGCCGGAATCCCCTGTTCGATCGCCAGGGCCCGGTTTGCCTCCGAAACCGTGATGATCTTGCGGCACAACCGGCTCGCGGCGCGCTCCAGGGGAGTCCCGATCGCATGCCACAGCTTCGAGGTCCCCTCGGCGAAGCACCACGTATGAGCCGTGAAGACACTCGGAGTTCCGCGCACCGCGGCCGCCATTCGAGCCAGCAGTCCTGCCTTGGAGGTGTGGGCATGGACCAGCGCCGGGCGAAGCCTCCCGAATCTGGACGCCAAGGCCATTGTGGCGGCCGTGTCCTTGATGGGGTTCATCGGATGCACCAGCGACGGGATCACGTGGACCCCGGCTCCCATGGCCTCGGCCGCCTCGGTCAGGTATCCTCTCTCACCGGTGACGAGATGGACATCCATGAAGTGCCGGAAGCCATCCATCAGGTCGGCTACATGAGTCTGCCCGCCGCCCATTTCCGCGCGGGTGATGACGTAAAGAATGCGGGGTTTCATGCGAACGCCTCCAATACCTTCCAAGTTTCGGCGGCGCAGCGGTCCCAGGAGAACTGGGCCGCCCTGCGCAGGCCTCGGGTGCGATAGTCGTTTCGTAGGGTCTCGGAACGCGCCAGCCGGACGACGGCCTCCGCGATCGAGGCCGGATCCAACGGGTCGACGCCGGTGGCCGCGTCTCCAACCACCTCCGGCAGCGAACTGTTCATCGCGGTAACCACCGGGGTGCCGCACGCCATCGCCTCGAGCGGAGGCAGCCCAAACCCCTCGGCGAGTGTCGGATAAACGAGCGCCATCGCGCCTGCGTACAGCGCTGGAAGGAGTTCATGGCGCACGTAGCCCGTGAAACAAACATTGGCGGACGCCTCCGGGAGCCCCGCGTTGCCGAAGACAAGCCCGGAGCCGCGCGCCCCGGCAATCACCAAACCCAAGTCCGGTTCCCGGCGGCTGATCTCCGGCCAGGCTCGCAGGAAGCCCGCGACGTTCTTGCGTGGCTCGATCGAGCCGACAATCAGCACATACCGTTCGAAGCGAATCCCCAACTCCTGCTTCGTCCGCGCGATTGCCGCCGAACTTACGGGAGCGAACCTCTTGTCGACACCGTTATGAACGACACTGATCTTGCCGGCGGACACGCCGAGAAGTTCCACCGCTCGCGCCTTGGTGTAGTGGGAAACGGCGATCAAGTGCGCCGATTTCCTGGCCAGCCTCGGTAGGAGCCATCCATACCACCGGGCGAAATCGGGTTGGAACCACTGCGGATAGTCCAGCGGGATCAGGTCGTGAATGGTGCAGATTTGGCGGAAGCTGGCAATGGGGCCGGTGTTGTTCGGACTCCAAAGCAGCCCGCCGCGCGCCCTCAGGGGAAGAACGAATTGTTCCCACATGTGGCCTTTCGCGCCCTTCAGCGGCGAAACTGGAGCTATGGTTCGCGCCCGGCCCTGAAACCGGCTCACCAGTTCCTGGGCGTAGTACTGCATTCCCGTTCTGGCGTGGGCGGCATAGCGGCCGTTGACGAAAATCTGCCTCATGTCAATTTGTCTCCCAGGGCGTCGAAGGTCAACTCCGCTGGCCGCGAGGTAGGGCTGGCGATCAGGAGCACGGCAATGGCACACCAGGCGGCAAAGATCCGTCCATCGGTCCAATAAATGACTCGCGGAGCCTCGATGACTCCGATGAAGAGAATGGGGTAAGTTACCAGTCCAGCCAGCTTCATCCGGCGGAAGCCCTCGTAGCTGGCGCCGGCCACTATTCCGGCGGCTCCCCAGAACAGCAGCAGGCCCGGCCAGTGTAAGTCCACATAAGGCAACAGCAGTCCGCTGCCATTGTTGAATTCCGGATTGGCGCCCCTCGACAGCACCATGAGGAGCGAATCCTCGCGGCCCGCGCCGAACTCCGGCGCCAGCGTCCCGGCGGCCTCCCGCAGGAGCGGGAACTTCCAGAGGAAGGGAGCGCTGAAGTACGGCGCGCCCACCGGCCCCAGCCGCTCGGACAGAAAGGCGCCGTTGTTCAACGCGGTCGCGAAATAACCGGCGAAGCGCGTGGAGGCGAATGTCCAGAAGTCGAGGTGGCCACCCGCGTAAAACGTTACCCAGGAACGGAAGTATTCGAGGCCGGAGAACAAGAGAAAGACCACGACGCCGGCTGCCAACGGCGCGACGGCGAGCGCCCCCCGGGATGAGTACCAGGCCCTGGCGCCCGGCCCCATCCGGCGGACCGCCATGATGACGCCCGGAAGAGCCAGCTCGATGACCGCGAGCCGCTCGCTGTGGAGCACCGCGCGGACCAGCGCCAATACACAAACGGCGGCGATCCCGGGCATTACCCGCCGCGCTGGAAACCGGATCCCCGCCAGGATCCCCAATACGATCGCCGGGATGCCCAACTGGGTCAGCGTCGTAACGCCGGGAATCGTCACCAGGTAAACCTCCTTCATTTGCGATGCCGCCCCCTTGGTCCCGGAGAGTACCGCGAGCACTTCGGCTGGACCCGCGCCGCGGGAAATCGCGGCCCCCGCCCATACCAGATAGCCGGCCAAGCAGAGCCCGGTCGTAACGTCGAATGCTCGCAAGATCGCGGCCCACGGAAGGCCGGCTCCGGGATCGGACTCCGCCTCACGGCCGCCATCTCTCGAGGCCAGCAACGTTGCGGTCGCGCAGCCGGTGGCGAAGGTGAGAATCGCGGCGGCGCAGCACAGCCCGTAGTAAGCATCGAAGTACTTCGCCGTCCGCCACGCCGAGACGTAGACGTCTGCTGGCAGCCAATATGCATAGAGGGTGGCAGGCAGCGATACGGCTAGCATCGCCAGAATGGGGTTACACCACCAGGGGAGCATATGGCTGTGTCGATTGGCTCACTAAGGCCGGAAAGCGGCTATTCCGAATACCGCCAGGCTCGCCCATCTCACGACGCGGTCGACTCGCCCCAGCCGGCTCTCCGGCACGATCAGCATGTCGCCATCGCGCAGGTCCACATCCTCGGCGATTCCGCCGCTCCGCATCATCCGCTTCATGTCGAGCGCCCTGACTCGCGCCCATTGATCGTCCACTCTCCTGACCAGCCAGACCGACGAGTGCTTGGCGTTCTCCCGGAAGCCTCCGGCTAGCGCGATCGCCTGCGTCACGTTGAGTCCGCCTCGCGGATCGTAAAGCCCGGGCCTTCCCACCTCGCCCGCGACGGTGATTCTCGGCTTGATGAACTCCCGTAAACTCACCGAAACATCGGGATCCAGCAGGCGCGCCGAAGCAGTCTTGCGGATTTCCGCCGCCGCCTCTGGAACGGTCAGCCCCGCCGCCTTCACCTCTCCGCCCAAGTCCAGGGAAACGAATCCGTCAGGCTGCACGGTTGCGGTCTGGTTGAATTCGGGCGAGTACCGGAACTTGACTTCGATGACGTCGCCGGGGTGTATCCGGTAACGGTCCTGACCGGACATGCCGCTGGCGCCGGGCGCGTCGGCCAAACATGCGGGTAGGGTGGCAATTCCGAAAAAAAGGGGGAAAAGCAGATTCATAGGTGTTGGAACACGAACTGTGGAATGGGGTAGGTGCGGTTGTGGAGAATGAAACCGCTCGCCTCGCAGCCCGCGTTGCGGAGGAGCCGCAAGGCGCGGGCGACCGAACAATGATTGGACTTGTCGGAGGTCACGCACAGGAAGATGCCCTGCCCCTCTCTAAGAACCAGCGGCAGGGACTCGGTCCAGGCAACAGGCCCTGAGTCGACGATGATCGCGGAAAACTCGTCCAGGCGCACGCCCAGCCATACCTTGCCGCTGGACCCAAGCTCCGTGTCCAGGTCGTCCTTGGAGACAACCGTGCGGACACCGTCACCAGACTCCACCACCACCATTTCTTCGGTCGAGCCGGGAACTGGCGCGCAACCGGAGTTGTGCCCGGAGACCAGCAACACGGGCTCGGGCGATTCAGCGGTCAGTTGCGCCGCCACCGAGCGGGCCACCGCTGGCGTGTAGTCCTCGGGATCGACGCTGACGACGAAGAATATGGTTCGTGGGCCATGCTTGGCGGACTTCGCCATAACGGTCTGAACAAGCGGCTCCAGGTAGTTTCCTTGCCCTAGTGCCTGGCGCCTCGATCGCGGCGCCGAACGAGCCAGTGTTGCCAGAACCGGGAGTCGGGTGAATCGCTCCAGTTGAACCGGGAGTGAAACGGTCCGGTCGAGGAGGGCGCCGAGCAATACCAGGAGCAGCATTGAGCCTTGAGCGAGCGTGAACAAAGCCACCACGGTAGGGGTAATCTTCGGCTTGGGAAGGACCGGTGCATCCGGCGGCTCGACCACCGCGGCATTTGCCATCCGCTGGTCGTCCATGAGCCCTTCGACCCGGAGTTGGTCGCGCTTCCTGGAGTACAACGCATAATTCAACTCGGCGTCGCGGACCCGTTGCATCAGGACAGCCTCGCGTGGGCCGGCGAGGGTGACCCTCCGCAGACCTGCCTGCAGTGATGCCACTTGGCGGGCCAGCTCATACGCCCTCGCCTTGACGCCCACGCGCGCCTGCTCCACTCGCGCCAGTTCCATTTCCGCCTGTTGGCGTTGCGGATTGACGTCCGATGTCTCTTCTTTCGAGATCCGTCCGGAAGCCTGATCGAGAGCCGCCGCGGTCTGATTGATCTGCTCCTCCACTTGGCGCACCGCCCGGTCCGCGGGTTGGAACTTCATCCGGAGCTCGGTTCGCTTGTTGCGGAGTTCGACGAGGAGCGTGTTCAGGCGCTCCACGCTGTATTGGTTGGGAACCGCCCGCAGCGTCGTCCCAATTCGCGCCGGCGCCTCGCCGATTTGGGCACGCAGCAGGCCAGCGCGCTTCTCGAGGTCCGCCGCTTGCGCATCTGCCTCGTTGGCGGCGGCCAGGAGGCCAGCCAGCCGCTTGATGCCTTCCCACTGCTGTTCCTTGACGGCCACGGCTCCGGACTCGGCCTGGAATCGAGCCAACCCGGCTTGCGCGTCCTCTACCTCTTTCTGGAACTCATTGACCCGCTTCGAGAAAAACTCACGACTCTCCCGCCCGCCCCGGAGCTCGAGCTGCCGGTTCAGGTACTCGCCGGTGAGCACTCGCAGTACCACGATCGCACGGCTGCGGTCGCTGTCGGTATACTTCACCTCCACCAGATCCGTACGCAGTACGGGGCTGACTTTGAGCGACTTGCGGATGCGCTCCAGCAGTCGCGCGGTGGCGGGTTCTTCCGCGTTTCCGATCCTGTGCCCGAAGGCCACTAATGCAATGTTCCGTAAGATGGGATCCGCCGACAGAAGCTCGACTTCCGTGGTGATCTGAGCATCGGAAACTGGAGCCGGAATCGGCGCCGCGACATCCGTCGCCGCCGCGACCACGGGAGGACGCCCGTTACGGATCAGAAGGCGGGTTCGCGCCTCGAACTGCGCGGGCGACGAGAGCAGATAAACCATCAGCGCCAAGCACGTGAGCAGGCAGGTGCCGAGGATCGATCGTCTGCGCCGGAAAATGGCGTGAAGTGTCTCGTGCGTTGGCCTCATCTTGTGTGTTGGGGGCCCAACCGAAGCTCGCTACACCCCCCCCATCTGAGGATACAGTGATTCACTCGATTCCAACAGGTCTATTTTTAGGTTCCATAGGTTCCATGGGTACTATAACTAATGTGCCGGGGACTCTTCAGGGATGCGGACTCAAACACTTTATCGTTGCCACGGAAGTACGGAGAGTTCTAGAAGGACTGGTTCATGAATTTCCATTTTTTGTGTTTGAGGAACCCTCCTTTTGTCCGCTATAATGGGCTCGGTTTAGTCGGATCTTTCGTTGGAGGAACCACCGAGATGAACACCCGAGTCGCCGCCTTCGCGGCCACCCCTCTTGCACTTATCCAGCTCGCATATGGGCAAAACGCCATACAGGGGAGTTGGGGGCCGGTGATCCCGTGGCCCCACGTGGCGGTCCACGTGTCACAACTGCCGGATGGGCGTGTGCTGACGTGGGCGGCCGCGACGGCCACGGACTTCAACCCAGCCGAGCCGAACAATACGGTGGGGGCGATCTTCGACCCCAGGAACAACTCGTTCACCAATCTGCCGAATCCGCGCCACAACATGTTTTGCGCGGGACTCGCCACGCTGAGAGATGGAAGGTTGATCGCCGCGGGCGGAGGTGCGTCGGTGCGGCTCACCAGTATTTTCAATACCGGGACCTTGTCCTGGTCGGCAAGCGGAAACACCATCCAGCAGCGCTGGTACGGCACGAACGTGGCCCTGCCGAATGGCAAGGCGTTCCTCGCTCTCGGCGCCGTCGATCAGCCGTTTCCGGAACTGTGGGACCCCGCCACCAATCGGTGGACCGAAATTTATGGGCCCCGGATGGACAGCATTCTCACCGAGTGGCACACCTTCAACGCCGAAGACTTCGAGTGGTACCCGTGGCTCCACGTGGCTCCGAACGGGCGCCTCTTTCACTCCGGGCCCACGCCCGTGATGCACTGGGTCGATCCCTTCGAAGGGGGCACGATTACAGCCCTCGGCCCGAGGTTCACTTCGGATCGAATGAGAATGTGGGGAAGCTCGCTCATGTATGCACCTGGTAAGATACTGGTTACAGGGGGCCGGGACATGAATCTGAGCCCCAGTTCGACAAACCAGGCATTTACCATCGACATTAATGGACCGTCCCCCATTGTGACCCCTGTCAGCCCGATGAACTATGCGCGTGTGTTCCACTACACGTTGAATCTGCCCAACGGCGAGGTGATCGCACTTGGGGGGAACACCAGCTCCCTCAAATTCAGTGATCAGGGGGCAGTGCTGCCCGCCGAGATTTGGAATCCGGTGACCGGCCTGTGGCGGGTGGTGGCGTCTCAAGCGGTGCCTCGCCCCTATCACGGAGCAGCGGCTCTTCTCCAGGACGGCCGCATCCTCAGCACGGGCGGTGGAATCTGCGGGTCGTGCGGCGCCAACCACCTCGACGGGCAAATCTATTCGCCTCCCTACCTGTTCAATTCGAGCGGGGGCCTCGCCACCCGCCCCACGTTCTCCGAGCGAGGCTCGGCGTCTCAGATCTCGCCCGGCAAGAGCTTTTCCGTGAGGGCGTCTCCGGGAGTCACCGCCTTCCGCATCATTCGGCTGCAGGCCACCACGCATGGAATCCAGACCGACAGCCGCGGCATTCCGTTGCCGGTCGTCAGTTCCACGTCCAACGGCAATAACTGGGTGACCTACACCCTCGCGCCCCCATCCAACGTCGACATCATGGTGCCGGGCGATTATTGGCTTTTTGCGACGAATGCGTCCGGGACGCCGTCCAGCGGGCGGCTGATTCGAGCCACTCCGTGAGGCTCGCGTCGATTCGGCTCCTGCTGAGCTCCGCGGCAGTGTGGGTTGCGATGGCGGCCGATCATGGTTTTGGGCCGTTGCTCCCGCCCCGGGACCTGCCACCGTTGGAAGTGACCAATCAGGACGGGGTCTCCATGCCGTTGACCAGTTTGATCCGCGGGCGCCCCGCCGCTGTCCAGTTCATGTTCACGAGTTGCCGGACCGCCTGTCCGTTGTTGGGCAATCTGTTCCACTCCGTGGAGAAGCGGTTGGGCCCCGGGAACTCGGGCGCCATGCTGCTCTCGATCTCCATCGATCCGGAACATGACGGCCCCGCTGATCTGAAGGGTTGGCTCGCCAAGCATCAGGCTGGGCCCCGGTGGCAGGCGGTGACCGTCCAGCCGGCTCAGACCAAGGCATTGCTTGCGGCTTTCGGTCTCGAGGAAGTCCCTCGAGTCGCGCATACCACCCAGGTGTTCTACGTCTCCTCGAAGGGACTTATCCTGGGACGGACGACTCCCCTCCCCGAAGCGGCGGCCGTAGCCGCCGAGTTACGCCGGGCGCCATGACTCCGGGGAGGCGGCTGTCCGCTTTCGCCGCTGCGGCGGCGCTAGCTTTGTGCGCCGGTGTCCGCCAAGGCGAGCGGATGTACACGACCGGCGCCGGGCTTTACGCGACGCTTGCCGGTTCGCAAGATCGCCTGACTGACGACGCTGCCCGATGCATCAATTGCCACGGCAAGGACGGGCAGGGGCTCGCCGAGGCCGGACTGCGCGGCAGTGACATCCGCCCGAAGACATTGGGAGCGCGGGTCCGGCGGCGGGGTGGGCCGCCGTCGCGATACGACGCCGCGGGCTTTTGCGCCGCCCTGCGGACTGGCATCGATCCCGCCGGAGTCGTACTGGGCAGGGGCATGCCGCGCTACCAGATCCCAGCCTCTGGATGCCGGTCGCTTTGGGACTATTTGCTGGAGTTGCAACGTGGCGCCGATTCTTCTTCGGCCGGCGGATGGTAGACTCGAAATGCTGGGGGGCCAAGTGGAATGGCGGAGATCGATTTCCCGTCTGGCCCGCGTCATTTTCCGCCGAGGCAGCCAGAACCGGTTTATGAAAATTTCCGTCGTAATTGCGAATCATAACTACGAGAGATATCTCGAGGCATCGATCGAGAGCGTACTCAGCCAGAATTACCCGGACTTGGAATTGGTGCTCGTGGACGACGGGAGCACCGACGGATCGCGGCAAGTCATGGAACGATACCGGGCGCGGGCCAAAATCCTCTTCAAACCGAATGGTGGACAGGCGTCAGCGCTGAACCTCGGCTTCCGGCATTGCGCCGGCGATGCGGTCCTGTTCGTCGATTCCGATGACGTCTTGAGCCCCGGCGCGCTCGCACGGATAGCGTCCGCCTGGAGACCGGGATTCTCGAAACTGCACTTCCCGCTGGATCTGGTGGATCAGGAGGGAGGGCGGCTGGGAGGGCGCATTCCGCGTGCCCGCTTGTCGCGCGGCGACCTCAGGGCCGACGTCTCGAAGCGTGGGCTTTACGTGAGCTCGCCGGGAAGCGGAAACGCCTACGCGCGCAGCTTCCTGGCGGCCGTGATGCCGATTCCGGAACAGGATTGGCCGTTCGCCGACGCCTACCTGATCTGTCTGGCGCCGATGCACGGCGAGATCGGCGCGATCGATGAGTCTCTCGGCGGTTACCGGCGCCACCCGGGCAGCGCCACCAATATCACGACGGCGTCCCTTCCCGAGTTGCGCTCCAAGCTTTCGCGGATGCTCGAGACCAGCCTGTCGATGGGAAGGCTGGTGCAGCGGGCGGCGCCACCGGGATTGCAATCCTCCGGGAATCCGGCCACCCGGCATTGGCTCCACCTGAAAGCGAATCTGGCTTTAGCCAAAGTCGAACGGCGGAGCGCCGCCGGGACTTGGGGCTTGGCTCGCCAACTAGCCGCCGCCGCCTGGAGTGCGCCGGAAGTGTCCCCGGCTGGGAAGCTCCAGTTCTTCGCTTTCGCGCTCGCCGTCGCCGCTCTTCCCTTTTCTCTAGCGGTGCCTTTGATCCAGGCGGCCTTTGCTCCCGGCGACCGGGTGCGGTGCTCGGTCTCCGCTGGCGCCGGCCGGCTTTCAGACTGGGCTCGGGTTTCCAGAGCCGGACCACCCCGTCGATAACCTGCGGATGAGGCCCCGCCGCTCTCCGGGAGCAAATGCGAACTGAGTCAGCACAACGGCGATCGAACGCGGAGCCCCCCCCACCAGGACCGTCCAAACCGCCAGGCCAATCCGGTCACGTAATCTCAATTCCGGCGCGCGAAAAGCGGCGGAAAGCAGTTGCGACGCCAATCGCATCCGCCCGGCGCGGCCGAATGGGTCCAGTTCCGGAGCGATCCGGGACAACGCCATCCGGACTTTGAGACACTGCCAGTGATCCGTCACCACTCCGGGCTGAAAGGCAAGTCCTAATTTCCCGGTTTCCCTCGAGAGCAGCGACCGCAGTTCCAGCAGCGATTGCGCCATCGACCGCAGTTTATCGCCAACCTCTTGCGTGCCCGCCGACGTGATGTTGGTGACGCTCCGGACGTGGCGCCGGTAATAACCCAAAGGTTCCTGAACGGCTCCAACGCTCCCGTACAAGGGCGCCAGAAAGACCAGATAGCCGTCGGGCCCGTAGGCCCACTCCTGCTCGGGCATCGGCATCACCCGGTCCAGGAACACCCGCGAGAACAGATTTCCCGTATTGGGCGGACTCACATACATCCCCTCGCCCAGCAGTTGCGCCTTCAGGTCTCCCTCGGGCAGGTGTGCCCGAGGCACGAGCGCACCCGTGCGCGTGCCGTCCTCGACTATTACCTCCAGCGGAAAGTGGACCTTCGATGTGCCGGCCCTCCAAGCCTTCACGGATTTCTCCACGGCGTCCGCGCGCAACGCGTCGTCACAATCGAGAAACAGTACGAAATCGCCCGTGCAATGACGCAACGCGAGATTGAACGCCGACGCCTGCCCTCCGTTGGGCTTCCACACGATCTTCGCCCGGCCCTCATAACGCCGGATGATCCCGGGCGATCCGTCCGTGCTGCCGTCGTCCACGATCACGACCTCGATATCGCGGTACGTCTGCGCAAAAGCGCTTTCGATCGACTCCTCCAGGTATTTCTCGTAGTTGTAGCTGGAAACGACGATGGACACCTTCATGCCGGATGGCCTCTCTGAAAGGGATCGAGCCCCCGGTGTCTGAGGTAAACGAAACACGCCGCCGCCAGGACCCCGTGCGCGGTGACGACAGCCAAGGCCATCCCAGCTTCATGCAACGTGGGAGCCAGCCAGTACGCGACGGCAACATTCGAACACCCCGCCAGGATAGTGATCAAGGTGAATTGCTTGTCCAAGCCCAGCGGTAACATCCACTGGATTCCGAGAGCCACTCCGGCGGCTTCCAGACATAAGGCCACTCCTAATAGCCTCAGGACGGGCACGGCGCGATCGAAACCCGTACCGAGCAAACCCCGAATGAGCCACGGGGCGGCAATGGCACAGCCGATACCTAGCAGCGTTCCCCAGCCAGCCATCAACAGCGCCGATTGCCGCGCCACGCGGCGCGACTCGGGTCCGAACGCCCCTTGATCCCCCGCCGCGTGGGAGACTTTCGCGTAGAGCAACTGCATGACGGGATGGAGCAAGGCTGTCAGTCCCCGATAAGCGCGCTCCGCGCCCGAGTAGTATCCGGCGCTCGCCGGCCCACTCAACAGACCGAGCAGAAACCCGTTGGCCGAGCTGTACAGGCTGGATGCGCCTCGAAACACGAACATCGGAAACGAAGACCGGAGGGCTCGAGCGGCGCTGGCGGCCGAGGATAGCCGGACCGGGGTTTCGAGACTGATCAGATAGAGCCCGGTGGCCGCCGTCGCCGCGCAGGCGAGCATGTTGCAGGTGATCATCCACCAGCCATCGCCCGGCATGCGAACCAGGGACATCGTGGCAATCGCCGCAATGGACCGGTACACCAAGTCGAGCTTCGCCAGTTGGGCGAGCCGTCCCATGCCCTGGAAATACCAGAGCATCGTCGCGCCTTGCGCCAGTGCGTAGCCGATCGATACCGCGAACAGGAGGGGATCCCTCATGAAGGCGGGGAGCACCGGGTAGAGCGCGAGGGCTCCGGCGGCGACCACGCATCCCAACGCCAACTTCGCCCCATTGACTTTCGAGACCACCTCTTCCCGCACCGTCCGGTCGTCCCGGTTACGGGCGATGTCACGTGAAGCCGTGAAACCGAACCCGTATTCGATGACCTGCGATGCGTACAAGCCGAGCGAATGAAACACCGAGACCTTTCCCCATTCAGCCGGCCCGAGCACGCGCGCGACGTAGGCAATCATCAACAGCGGCGCCACGAAGCTGGCCAGGTTCGCCGCGTAGAACCATGCTGCCTGCCGCAACTCGGTATTGTCCATCAGCGAACGTAAACTCCCACGCAGTTCCGCGCCCCTCAATCTCCCGTCCTCCGCCGGGCGCGCTGGGCTGTCGAGCCCCTGCGCAAACCCTCGACGAACGTACTTCGCCAAGAGCGGCTAGCAGAGCCGTGCCGCACCCGTCCCCCGACTGCGGCTTGGCCGCCGGCAATACGTACTGCGGACGTCAGGGTCATATTCCATCATAAGCTAGGCTCCCCGTTCCGTTTGCAAACTCGCACATTCCATCGGCAAACACGTGTTCGTTTCCAGCTACGTTTATGACCTGGCGTTCGGCAAAAGGCGGCGCTGGCTGTTCCAGCGCCCGCGGCGCGCGGGACCTTCTACTCGGAGGTTGGCATCTGGCCGGCGTCGTGCAGACTCTTTCCGGCGCCCCGTTTTCCCCCAGCTTCGTCACCACCGTTCAGGGCTCGGTGGGAGGCCGTCCGGATGTGGTCAGCGGCGCGGCGGTCTATCCGGCCGAGCGCTCCATGCCTGGAAGCTTTCAGCGCGCTGAATAATCCGCGGTTCGGCAATCCCAA
Source organism: Acidobacteriota bacterium (assembly GCA_005808475.1). Classification (GTDB taxonomy): domain Bacteria; phylum Acidobacteriota; class Terriglobia; order Bryobacterales; family Bryobacteraceae; genus SYLY01. The sequence continues at coordinate 10,429 of SYLY01000009.1, read as the reverse complement.
CGGCGCCATCACCAACCCCGCGGTCGTCGGAACCATCAACAGCGCGGCCGGCAATCGCACCGTCCAGCTTGGCGGCAAATTCCAGTTCTGATAGGGAGCGACCCTGTCAAGCGCCAAGAGGGCGTGCAAGTCGACAAGGGTGCAAGGTGGGTGGTAAGGCGAGAGGCAAATGCGACGGTAGCGCCAATCTCCAGCGTTCCGCACATTGTCTTATTTTAATGAAACTGTATCCAGCTTGGATTCAATGCGTTGCCAGGATACCCACTCATGGACGCGCGGTCGTTTCCGCAACCCGCCACGCCCGATGCGCCAAAATCGAAGGCGCTGGGCGTAAAATCAACAGTGGCGGCGAAACTGACGTGGTAACGGCGTTCCTGGTCCTGGCGATTCCGACTTTCGAGTCGATCGGGTACTACTTCGAGCATGCGGCGGGCGCGGGCCCGGCGAAAATCCGCTACAAAATGGCGGACGCGAAGGAGTGGCGCGAGGGATACCCGCCCGTGTACGATCCGCGCGAGAAGGAGTACCGGGGATCGCTGGTGGGACTGGCGCCGGACACCGAATACGAAGTGGAGTTGCAGGCGGGAGCGCACCGCGCCAGCGTACGGTCGCGCACCTGGAGCGAGCGGTTTCGGGTCACGAAGACGACGCATCTGAAGGGCGGCGTTTCGGACCAGACGGTGCGGATCACCGAAGGTGGATCGGCGGCGGGATGGCATCTGGTGGAACCCGCACCCGGCTCGCGCTTCGTCAGCGACGTGTTCAACCTGGCCGAGAACAACGTGGTGGTGGAGGCCGACTACGTGATCCTGCGCGGACTCGAGCTGATCAACGCCGGCGTTCACGCCGTGCTGATCCGCAAGGGCGTGAAGCACGTGGTCATCGAGGACTGCCACATCACCGGCTGGGGCCGCGTGGGCGGTGCTCGCGTGTGGGGCGTGGTGGGCGGTTCCGACAGCGCCGTGTACGCCGAGCCAGGCGCGGGCCATCTGGTGATCCAGCGTAATCTGATCGAATCTCCGCGGGGCGGCGCCAACGATTGGGAGAGCGGCCACCCGTCGGGTCCGCAGGGGATCACGCTGATCGATTCGGCCGGCGGCAACGTGATCCGCTACAACACGATCCGGTCGACCGAGGATCACGGCTTCAACGACGGAATCGGCGGTGGCTCGAACTACAGCTTCCAGGGCAGCCCCAACCGCGATTCCGATATTTACGGCAACATCGTCTCGCACTGTTGGGACGACGCGATCGAGAGCGAAGGCGCCAACCGGAACGTGCGGATCTGGTCCAACTATATCCACCACACCTTCGTCCACGTGGCGACGGCCGCCACGGCGATGGGGCCGCTCTACGTGTTTCGCAACGTATTCGGCGAGAGCCGCGTCTCGCACCAGGATCGCACCGGCGGCATGATGATCAAGACCGGAATGAACTACATCAATATCGCCGGCGAGCGTGTCAGCACGGGGCTCGGCTACCGGTTCATTTTTCACAACACGGCGCTGCAGCCCAACGGCGGGCTGGACGTGTTCTCGAGCCACGAATTGCACAACGCGGTGTCGCGGAACAACATCTTTTATTCCCGCGGCCGCGCCTATCCGCGCGACGCGGGCGAGCCGCGGAACGACTTCGCCACCGATCTGACCGGCGGCTATCTCGGCGGCGGATTCGTGAAGAGCATGTTCCTGCAAAGCGAGCGGCTCGAGTGGTTCCTGGCGCCGGCGATGAACAAGATCCAGTGGGGCCGCGTGGAATCGGAACGCGGGGGCAAGACAGTGGCGATCACCGATCCGGTGGTGGCGGCGAAGAACCCGGCCGTGGACGCCGGCGCGCGGCTGCCGGGATTCAACGATGGCTACACGGGAGCGGCTCCCGATATCGGCGCGTTCGAGACGGGACTGCCGGCTCCGCGATTCGGGCGCGAGGCGGCGCCCGGCTTCACGCGGGCGGCTTGGGAGACACAGCGGTAACAGCCCCGCCCGGAGTAGCTCGTCCTTAGTCCTTCGCCAAGCCGCCAAGACACGAGGAACGATCGCGCATCCGGGGAATGGAATCCGGCATCGCCCGGTTCAGGTCTTCTCCACCAGCTTCCGCACTTCCATCATGTAGAGCGACGGTTTGCCATGCCGGTCGCTTTCGAAGAACACGAGTTGCGAATCCGGCGAGAACACCGGCCACGCCGTCAGCGGCGACGAACTCGCGTGCTCGCACAAGACCAGTTCCCGTTTCACCTTGCGCACCAGCAAGAGGAGAAACGGCCCCGCCTTGCTCACGCTCGCGCCCACGAACGCCGTTGCGTCGCTATTCCACCCGAACGAGCCGAATTGCGAGGTCTTGGCGATCAGCGTGTCTTCGCCCGAATCCGGGTCGATCTCGCGGATCGAGTGGGCTTGGCCCATCACGTCCGGCTTGAACAGGTACAGGATCGTTCGCCCGTCCGGAGCCCATGCCGATTGCATGACGACGCCGCCCGGCGCGGTCTTCAGCTTGGCGTTGCGCTGTCCGTCCAGGTGCGCCAGCCAGAGCGCGCCGCCGGATCGATACGCCGCCGAGGCTCGCTTGGGCCGGTGCATGGGATCTTCCACAGGCCCTTCCGTTTCCGCGACGGTAGTGGCGGCCGCGCGCAGGAAGTTGACCGACACGAGCTTGTTCCCATCCCCCACGAGCGCGGCTCCCTCGGGCGCGACTCCGATGCCGGGCCCCGGCTTGTCCGCGAACTTGTGCAGTTGCCGCGGGCGGCCGCCGGTCAGTTGCATCCACACCGCCTCGCCGTCCGAATACAAGACGCCGCGCTCGTCCACGGTCAGTGTCAACGATCGCGGATCGACGGGCTTGGCGGACGTGGTCAACACTCGCGGGATCCACGATTTCATGTCGAGCGCCCACGCCTGCCACGAGCCTCCCCGATCGCTGGCAAACAGCAGGAAGTTGGACCGGCGCGAAAACGTGACGTGATGCGGCGGCGCCAGGCGCGAGGCTCCGTTCTTCGGATCCGTCACGCGGAACAACTCCGCTTCGGTGCCCGGATCGAGGAACCGGACCCTTTCGCCCGGCGACTGCTTGCGGGGAGGAGCCGGAAGCTGCTTCCTCGCCTGAGCGCGTGAAATGGCCGGAAACGCCGCCACCGCGGCAAGCAGGTCCCGCCGCGACCGGTTCCCTGGCGTCATCACTTCGATGCTAGCATTACTTCCCGCGCAGCCGGAACGTCATGCCGACGGTGACCGTTCGCGGGTAGCCGGGCGTCGCGTGGATGCCGAAGGCGGCCGGTCCACCGCGGTAGGGACGCGATTCGATGTAGTTCTGGGTCTCGTAGTAAGAGCGGTCCGCCAGGTTTTCGAGCGAGAAGTTGAAGTCGGCCCAACGGTTGACGCGGCGCACCATGGTGAAGTCGAACACGGTGTGGCCCGCGGCGGCGATCGTGCGGTCTTCTCCGTCCAATCGATAACCGTTGATCGCCCGCATCCGCAAGGAACCGGTCCAGCCTTTCCAGTTGGCGAGCGTGAGTCCCGCGTTGGCGGTGAAGTGGGGGGCGCGATCGACATAGACGCGGGGCGCGGAGCCGCGGTAGAAAGCATTGCTCACCTTGGTGACGCCGGCCGAAAGCGAAAGCCGGCGCGTGATCTCCACCGACGTCTTGGCTTCCCATCCGGACGCGCGCGACGGGCCGAAGAACCCGAGCGAACCGTCGTCGGCGATGTAGACGAGTTCGTTGGAACGGTCGATGAGGAACGCATCCACCGACAGCCCGAAGCGTCCCGTTCGATTCGACGCGCCCACCTGATAGAAGTCCGTGGTAGCCACGCGTTGACCTTCGGGCCGCGTGAGAATGCCGCGGGCATCGAGCGACGAGATGCCACGCCCGTAGTTGGCGTGGAGCGTCACCGGAACGCGGCTGAAAGGCGTGTAGGCCGCGCTGAATTTCGGCTGGAAGCGTCCCGACTGGCGCACGGCCGATTGAGCGGGATCCACGCGGTCGCGCACGTCGAAGCGGAACGAGTCGAACCGCATGCCTCCGCTGAGCATCAGTTTGCCGTGCAGAAGTTGCAGCGTTTCCTGAGCGTAGCCGGCTCCGTTGGTCACGCGCGCGTTGGCCCGCGTGGAGACTCCGAACGGCGTCCTTCCGATCCGCGGATACAAACCCACGTTGATCTGATTGTCGTGATAGTTGCCGCCGGCCGACAACGTTCCGAACGTCGCGCCGGATCGATGCGGCCGCACGTACTGCGCGTTGGCGCCTTGCTGGAGGCGCGAATCGTGCTGTTGGATCGCGTCGCCGTTGGCCTCGTCGTTCAGGAAAAAGGTGAAGTTCGAGTACAGGTCGAACAACGACCGCGTGGTGAAGCCGTCCAGTTTCCACACCGCGCCATTGTCCTGTTCGTGCCGGTAGTACGCGGCCGCCGTCGCCTGGTGGACGCGGCCGCCTTCGCCCGGATCGAGGGATCCGAACGGACTCAGCCGGCCGGCCGCCACCTCGGCGAGCGGGATCTGCCCGGACGATTGAAAGCCGTTGCGGCCGCCATTCATCTTCACGCCGAAGGCGCGGCGATCGCTCAGGCGGCGCGTCAGATTGCCGGTGAAGTGATCGCGCCGGTAGTCGAGCGGCTTCAGGAACGGTCCATCGGCATGGGAGCCTTCGTAGGCCAGGAAGGCATCGGCATTCCGGACATCCGGGCTGAAGCTCAGAAAGCCGCGCTTCGTGCCGAACGAACCGCCCTGGACACGCGCGGTCCACTGATCGGGGAACGACTCCCGCAGCCGGATGTGAACCACGCCCAGGCCGCTGAAGTCGCCATATTCGGCGCTGAAGGGGCCGTTGACGATCTGGGCCTCCTGGATGAGCTCAGGCGCAAGCGCCTTCAAGCCGCCGAGGTAGCCCTGCCCATGGCCCTGCGTCGACTGGTTCTGCTGGATGTTGTCGACCAGAATCTTCAGTCCCCCGTTCACTCCGCCGTGGTCCAGGTTGAATCCAAAGCGGCGCACTTCGATCGACTTGCCACCTCCTTCGTGCTGTCCGGCGTTGATGCCGGCGTTGAGAAGGTGGAAGACTTGGTCGTCCCGGGAGAACAGGGTCTGTTTGAACACTTCGCCGTCGCGCCGGTCGAGGGAGGGCTCGAGTGGCGCGGCAGTGATCACCACGCTGGTGCGCACCACGGGCGGCTGATCTTCGGCCTGAGCGGCGAGGACGGCGACGGCAAGCAATAGAGGTAGCACGAACCTAAGGATCGTAGCACAGCGGCGTTCCACATGCCAAGATACGCCGCGAACGCGGCGGTGGATTCCGCCTCGGCAAAGAAAAAACGGCCCGGCGGCGAACGGAGGCCTGCCGGGCCGCGAATGGAGGAGAGAGAACCCTAGTGACTACGCTTGTAGTGCTCTGCGAGCAGGTCGAGCCCGAAGTCGCCTTCGAACTCACGCCACACCGTGTGCGAGTGGTTGGCGTCATTCTGCGTGTTGTCGTATTCGATCAGGAACGTGGGACCCGCCACCCGGTAGTAGTGCGGTCCACCCTTTTCCGTCGAACCCGCCCACGCGAACCAAAGATTGTTGCCTGCCTTCTTGATCTTCTCGAGCCGCGATTGGGCCACTTGATCGGGCACGTTGTACACGTACTCGTCGAGCAGTTTCATCAGCAGCGCGCGTTGCCTGGAGTTCATCTTCTGGGCGGAGAGGCCGTTGGGTTGGCCCTGGAGCGACGCTTTGCGGGACGCTTCGGTAAGAATGTCCTTGTAGGCTTCGGCGGCGACGATCGCCGTCTTTTTCTGACCGTCGTCGAGGGCATTGAGAAGATCGCGGCCCAGATCTTCCTCCGCCGCGAGTACGCGCAGGCCCTTGCGTTCGCCCTGGCGGATCTCATGCGGATTGGCGCCGAAGAACGTGGGCGTCCCGGCGAGTTTGCCATTGGTGACGGTGAAGTGGACGCTCACGTGATGGCCTTCCACGCGATAGCCCCAAGTACCGGTGTCGGACGGTTCGCCGAACACGCTGAAGTGGTACTTTTCGGGATTGCGCCGGCCCTTGGTGTCCTTTTCCATGACCTTGAGGATGTCCTCGAGGCTCATGATGGTAGCCGCCTTGATGTAGCCGGACTGGCTGAGACCCGCGGCCAGCAGCGAATGGGCCAGCGCGCGCTGCGCCGAATTCATATCCGCCAGGATGAGCCCCATGCGCGGCTTGTTGAACCGGCCCGGGATGTCATCGGTCGGGATATAGTGCCAGAAGACCCGCTCATCGCCTTGGAAGGAGAGCTTCGCCTTGGCCTTTTGCCCCGCGTCGAGCGAACTGAGGAAGGCATTGGCCGCCTTCGTCATGGTGGAGATCGAGTTGGTTCGATCATAGGCGGAGGTCAGCAAGGCCACTCCCACACCGGCCGCGAACACACGCCAGAAATTCTGCTTCACCGATTGCTGCTCCTGTGCTTAGAACGAAGTGTTTTTCTTGGCGGGCGGGGTGGTCGCGACCGGATTCGACCGGGCCAGGAAAATGTACGGATTGATCGGCGTGCCGTTCTGGCGGACCTCGTAGTGCAGATGCGGCGCGGTGACGCGGCCTGTTGCGCCGGCGGCTCCGACGATCTGTCCGCGGCGGACATCCTGCCCGGGAATCACATCCGTGCGGGACAGATGTGCGTAGTAGGTATGCGTGCCGCTGCCATGATCGACAACCACCAGTTTGCCGTACGCCCCCGCCCAGTGGGCATGGAGCACGATGCCGTCGGCAGTCGCGCGGATCGGAGTCCCCACGCCGGCCGACAGATCGACGCCGGAGTGAAACGCGCCCTGGCCGGAGAACGGATCGACGCGCCGGCCGAAGCTCGAAAGCAGGCCACCGTGGACCGGCCACAACGACGGGCGAACGTTCACGTTCGCCTGGAAGGGCCGGGGGAGCTTGCGATAGGTCCGCGCGAAGCTGGCGCTCTTGAGGAAATTGTAGTCCTTGATGGTCTCGTTGAAGGTCGGCAGAAGCGGCCCTTCGGTGGACAGTTCCCCGCCCTTGCGCTTGATCCCGTAGGCAAGCGAAACCTCGGACGCGAACACCTGCAGCGTGGCAAGCTGTTCATTGGTGGCGCTGGCGGCCTTCTCGAGCTGGGAATATCGGGCACGCAGAGTCTCGAACTGATTCTGCAGCGAATTGTAGTTGGCGACTTTGAGCGCCATGCGCGCATAGCTACCGACAATTCCAAGCACGGAGAACGCGCCGATCAACGCGAGCGCGAGCACGCCCCAAACGGCCTGATGAGGAATATGAAGACGACGCAGGCGGCCGTGGAAGGAATGGGCTAGTACGACGATGAAGTAATGCTGCTTCATTTTAATTCCCGGAGTGGCGAACGGTCAACGATCCAGACGGGACTGCACCCTCTTCCATAAACTGGAACCGTATGTTCTATAAACCGTAGCAGGTCCTGGACCCCACTGTCAAGGCGGGACGACACACCCGGGGCGCCCTTCCGCCACGCTCAAAGGCCGAGGCGGTGATGCTCTTTCAGCAGGCAGCGGTCCATGACCACGTCCAAACCCGCGGCCATGGCCTTGGAGGCCGCATCCTGGTTGACGACATCCTCTTGCATCCAGACGGACTTCGCGCCGGTTCGAATCGCCGCGTCCACGATGGGCCCCACCTGATCGGAGCGCCGGAAGATGTTGACCATGTCGATGGAGAACGGGATCGAGTCCAGATCCGGATAGCACGTTTCACCCAGGACTTCGGTGGCGTTGGGATTGACCGGAACGATCCGGTACCCGTGATCGCGCATGTATTGCGAGACGCCGTGGCTGGGACGGAACGGGTCCGGCGAGATGCCCACGACCGCGATCGTCGTGGTTTCGCGGAGCAGGCGTTCGATATCGCTCATTGCTTGTCGAGACGCAGAATCTTGCGGAAGCGTATCACTTCCTGGGGCGTGAGGTAGCGGAACCCGGTGGGCGGCAGGTCGCCCAGATCGAGGAAGCCGATGCGCGTGCGGCGCAGCTTTTCCACCAGCAGGCCGAGGTATTGGAACATGACGCGGATCTGGTTGGTGCGGCCTTCGTACAGTTCGACCTCGTACCAGGGGTTGTCGGCGTGCCGCAGCAGGCGGATGCGCGCGGGCGCGGTGCGGCGGCCGTGAAGCGGAATGCCCTTCTCGAACGCCTCGATCTGCTCCGGCGAGAGCTTGCCGTTGACCTTGACCTCGTAGATCTTGGCGACCTTGTTCTTCGCGGACAGGATCGCGTTGGCGAAGTCGCCATCGTTGGTGAACAGCAGCAGCCCCTCGCTATGGTAGTCGAGCCGGCCGATGGGATAGATCCGCTCCTTCACCGCCTTGACGAACTCCATTACCGTTTGGCGGTGTTCCGGGTCGTACGTGGTGGTGACGCAGCCCTTGGGCTTGTGCAGCGCCAGGTAGACGGCTTCGCTCGGCTTGCGGATGTGATGTCCGACGACGCGGATGTCGTCGGAGTCCGCGTCGGCCTTGGCGCCGAGTTCGAGCACGGTCTTGCCGTTGATCTGAACCTTGCCGGCGAGCATCAATTGCTCGGCGTGGCGCCGGCTGGCGACGCCCCAGCGGGACAGGATTTTTTGAATGCGCTCTTCAGCCATCAGGCCTCGACCGCGGTTGGAGCGGGTGGCTCGAGATCGGGCGCGGGCTCTGCCTGGGCGGCGGATTCGGAACCGGCTTCGATCTCGACGGCCGGCTGTTCCGGCTGAGGAGCCGGCGGCTCGGACGGCGCGGATGGGTTCGCCGCGCCGGGGGCGGGCGCCGCTTCGGGCTCCTCGGAGTCGCCGAGGGCGAGCCGGCTCAGTTCCTCGAATTCCTTGATGCTCGGCAGTTCGGCGATGTCCTTGAGGCCGAACTGGACCAGGAAGTCCTTGGTCGTCTTGTAAAGCACGGGACGGCCGACCACTTGCTTGCGGCCAGACGCGGTGATGAGCTTGCGATCAAGCAGCGTCTTGAGCACGCCGCCTCCCTGCACGCCGCGGATCTCCATGATCTCGGGACCGGTGATGGGCTGTTTGTAGGCGATGACGGCGAGAGTCTCCAGCGCCGGCAGCGACAGCTTCATCGGCGGCTTCAGCTTCTTGACGAAGGAGCGGATTTCCTCGTGGAACTCCGCCTTGGTGCTCATCTTGAATCCACCGGCCACTTCGCGGATCGACAGCCCGCGGTCTGGCCGCGCGTAGATTTCGAGTAGTTCCGTCAGTCCGCGAATGACGCGGTCGAGCGGTTGTCCCAGCGCCTCGGCGATCTGTTTGGCGGAGAGCGGCTCGTCCGTGATATAGACGACGGCTTCGAGGATCGCGCGGAAGCGGGCCTCTTCGGCGACGCCAGCCTCGGGACGGGCGTGGATGCCGAGTTGTTCGACCGCGAACTCGGCGGGCTCCTCGCCGGAGGGCTCGGGAGGCTCGATGCTGGCGTCCGTTTCCTCGGGCGCGGCGGTTTCGACGGCGTCCTCCGTGGCGGCCTCGGTCACTTCCGTCGGTGCGGCCTCGGTCACTTCCGTCGGTGCGGCTTCGGTCACTTCTGTCGTGGCGGCTTCGGTCACTTCCGTCGGTGCGGCCTCAGTCACTTCCGTCGTGGCGGCCTCGGTCACTTCTGTCGTGGCGGCCTCGGTCACGTCCGGCGTGGCGGCTTCGACCGCTTCCGGCGCGGGTGCTTCCGCGATCTCGCTCTGTTCCACTGGCTCGTTCGGCTCGGACATGGATCGGACTAACTATACTCCTCTTGAATTGCGACCATCGCCTGTTCGGTGGCGAACACCTGTTCGAAGTTCTCGTGGCGTTTGAGGCCGATGTCGCCGAAGGCCTCCATCTGGACCAGGACGATCGCCTGCATGCGCACCATCTCGAGGATGGCGAGAAAGGTGCAGATCATCGCGCGGCGGGAGCGCAGGCGGTCGAACACGTCGGACGCCGACAGGGAGTCGCTCTTGCGAATCGCGCGGAGGGATTCCCGCAACATCGAGATCATGTCGGGCACCGTCACGTCTTCCCTGCCGACCTCGTACAAAGGCCGCGACTTGGCGCGATCGAGAATCTTTTGCAGAGTCTTGACCAGATCGAACAAGGTCACCGACATGTCGCCGGCCTCCTCGGTCTCCTGGACGAAGTCCTGCATGCGCGGGTTGGACCAGATGGCCTCTTCGATCATCCGCTTCTGGTGCAGCATTTCGGCGGCGTTCTTGAAGCGCTCGTGCTCCACCAGCCGGTCGACGAGTTCCTTGCGCGGGTCCTCCTCGGGCAGGATCTTCTCGAGTTCGGGATCCTTGGGCAGCAACATCCGCGACTTGATCTGGATGAGCGTCGCCGCCATGTAGACGAAATCGGCGGACAGCTCGATACTGAGGTCCGCCGCCTTGGCGACGTACTCCAGGTACTGGTGGGTGATCTGGGCGATCGGAATGTCGTAGATGTTTATGCTCTGCTTGCGGATCAGATCCAGCAGCAG
>SYLY01000094.1 GCA_005808475.1 Acidobacteriota bacterium | reverse complement strand
TCCCGAAATCGAGCGTTGTGCCGGATGACGTCTGGAGAGGCCCTAGGCGGCCTTGGAGCGGCCTTGGATGCCGCCGATCGAGGCACGGAAATCGTCGCCCTCCACATTTTCGGGGCGGCCGCCCGGGCCGGGCCCCGAGGTTGGTCCGATTTTGCGGATCTTGGGACAGGCTCGAGGTAGGCATTATACAGCTTCTCGCCGCGGTATCCGCCGCGGGACGAGTCGAGCGTCACGAGCAAGACGCGATCGCGCCGGAATCCGAGATCGGCGCCGCGGAGCTCGGCGAGGTGGGCGGCGAAAAGCCCACCCACGCTCAGCAGGACCACCGACAAGGCGATTTGCAGCGAGACGAGCGATTTTCCGAAGAGGCGATGAGTTCGAGTTTCCGGCGCCCTTCCAGACTGCCGTAGAACATCCGCGGGGGCGTGCCGCGGAACGCTCAACGCGGGCGCGAGTCCGAAGACAAGTCCGGCGAGGACCGCGATGCCGGCGGCGAAAAGAACGAGGGCGGGATCGGGATGGACCTGGAGATGGACGCGCTCGTGGGCGCGCCCACTATCCAGGATCCTCAGCAGGACGGCCGTGCCGAAGTAAGCGGCAAAGGCGCCGGCGGCCGCGCCCAGCGCCGAGAGAAGCAGGGACTCGGTCAAAACCTGCCGAATCAGCCGCCCCCGGCTCGCGCCGAGCCCCAGCCGAAGAGCCATCTCGCGGGCTCGTCCGGCGCCGCGCGCCAACAGGATGCCCGCGACGTTGACGCACGCCAGCAAAAGCAGCACGGCGACAAGCGCCATCAGCACCGACAGCGGTTTGCCAACGCGGTCGCGAACGCCGGTCAGTCCCGCGCGCGCGGACTCGAGTTCGACACGCAGATTGCGGGTCTGCGGATCGGAGCTCTTGGCCGATCGTTCCTCGATGGTGAAGCGGAACAGCCGCGTCATCTCGGCGCGAGCTTGGTCGAGAGTCACGCCGGGGCGCAGCCGCCCGAATAGATTCAACCCCGCTCCCGGCTTCGCGGGAAGCCAGAGGCTGGTCTGGGCATTCATGCGCAGCCCGGTGAACTCGCGGGGCGCCACACCGGCGATGATCGCCGAGGCGTCGTCGACCAGGATTCGCTTGCCGAGTACGCCCGGATCCAGCCGGTACCGGCCATTCCAAAGTTCCCAGCTCAACACGGCGGCGGCCTCGGGCCTGGCGGCGCCGTCTTCCGCGCCGATCGCCCGGCCGAGAACGGGTTGCACGCCGAGCGCCGAAAAGTAGTTGCCCGTCACATACTCGGCCACGACCTGGCTCTCGGAACCGTCGACTCGCACGCGCGCGATGTTGTCGATTGCGGAGCCGGCCAGGGCGGAGAAGACGCGGTTGTTGTCGCGGTAGTGGTCGTAGCTTCGCGGTGACCAGTAGCCGTTGCCCCTCGGTTCGCCAGGGTATTTCTGGAGCAGCTCCACGAGCTGTTCCGGATGCTCCACCGGCAGGGGCTTGAGCATGACCGAGTACACCAGGCTGAAGATCGCCGTGTTGGCGCCAATGCCGAGCGCCAGGGAAGCGACGATCACCGCCGCCACTCCGGGATTGCTCAGAATGCCGCGGACGGCATAGCGGCCGTCGCGCGCGATCTCCTCGAGGAACGGCCATTCCCATATGTCGCGCATGGACTCGCGGACCAGCGTCCGATTGCCGAATTCGCGCCGGGCCGCTGCCTCGGCGGCTCGTGGGTCTTCACCGCGCTCGACGCGATCCCGGATCGCCATCGCGAGGTGGGACTGAATCTCCTCATCCAGGTCGCGGCCGGCGCGCCACCGCTCGAACCGGCTCCACAGGCTCACGACCATCCCTCGCTTTCCCGCGGGTTCATCAGGCCGGCGATGGCGGCGCTCAACCGGCTCCAGCGGCTGTACTCGCCGGCGAGGTGCTTCGCGCCAGCGGCGGTGAGGCGGTAGTATTTGGCGCGCTGGTTGTGCTCCGAGCTTTTCCACTCGGCTTTGATCCAGCGCTGTTTCTCGAGCCGGTGCAGGGCGGGGTAGAGCGATCCGGTCTCGACCCGCAGGACATCGGCGGAGCCCGCGCGCAATGCCTGCGCGATCCCGTAGCCGTGGCGGGGTCCCAGGCGGAGCGATTGGAGGATCAGCATGTCGAGCGTTCCCCGCAGGAGTTCGACGTGGTCTTTGCGATCACCGGTTTCAGCCATGTAGAAAGTCTACATGCATGCAGGTAGACTGTCTACTGCCAGCCGGTCCACGCCTTTCGCGACGCCGCGAAACGCGTCCAGTTCTCCTCGATGCCCGCGCGGGAAGGGTACACCTCCGGCGATTTCCGCGCGAACTCCACGGCTTGCGGCAATAGCACCGGCAGCAACTCCTCGCGGAAGATGCGTTCCAACTCCTCCGCCGGAGGCTCGCCGGGCGCGGGCTCCTGGATCGCGGCGGTCCGGTTCAGGATCAGCGGCAGGAGCGTTGTCCAGGCGGCCAGCCTCCGCCGCGCCTCCTCCGGCGGCAAAACGCGGAGCCGTCGCAGCAGGCCGGACAGCACGTCCCAATCCTCGCCGATGTCCACCAGACTCGGCGTCCAGCGTTTCTTTCCCAGCCGCGCCGCTGCCTTGCTCACCAGCCATTCCTCGTCGAACGCCCCCCACTCTCCGGCGACGCTGAGCAGGTTGCCCTCCACCACCGGCGCGACCTCGTTGTCCAGGATCGCGCGCAACTCCTCGATCGAATAGGGCGAGTCGAACAACGCGCGCAGGATGTAGGCGTACGACAGGCGAACGTCGGTGTCCAGGTACAAATCGGCCAGCGCGATCCACACGGGCCGCCTTGCCGCTATCCGCTCGTCCGCTGCCATTTAACTATTCTTTACACCCGGATGGCTGCCGCGCACGGCGCGTTGTGTAACCGTGGACAGGAGGGGAACCGTCCCCATTATCATGAGAACCCCATTGGTCCTGCTTACCCTGGCCGCGTGCGCCTCGCTGGCGTCCGCGCAAGACCGCGATCGAGGCCGCGGATTCATGCGGATGCACCCGGCGCTCGCCGCGATCGATACCGATCGCGATGGCTCGATTTAGCCGGCCGAACTCGCCAAGGCCGGCTCCGCGCTCGGCCAACTCGACAAGGATGGCGACGGCAAACTGACGCCGGAGGAAATGCGCCCGAGCTACGGTCCCGGCGGACGCGGCCCAGGAGGCCCGGGCGGCGCCACCCCCGACGACATGGTGAAGCGGCTGATGGAATTCGACAAGGACGGCAACGGCTCGCTCTCCAAGGACGAGTTGCCCGAGCGGATGCAGGGCATCCTCGCCCGCGGCGATGCCAACGGAGACGGTTCGCTGTCGGCGGACGAGATCCGCAAGATGCCGGCTTCGCAACAGGGCGCCGGTGGCGGGCGCGAAGGCCGCGGCGAGCGGAAGGGTCCGGGCAAGGGCGGCATGCGCATGGATCGCATCTTCGCCGCTCTCGACAAGGATCGGGACGGCGTCGTGTCGGCGGATGAGATGAAGGCCGCCCCGGCTTCGCTCGCCAAGCTCGACTCCAACGGCGACGGCAAGATCGAGGAAAGCGAAGTTCGCCCCGAGTTCGGTCCCGGCGGCCCGGGCGGCAAAGGCGGCGCCGGCGGTTTCCGCGGAGAGCGGCGCGAACGCCAATAGCGCCATGACCGGCGCCGCCGCCTGCTATGGAGTCGGGGCGGCGCTGGTTCCGTAGCCTTCTACAGTTTCTGCTCGAGCAGCTTGCGGATATCGTCGTCGCGGAACATGCCCTCGGTTCCCTTGGCGTAGGCGCAGTGCATTTCGAGCACGCCGGCGGAAAACTCCATCTTCATCGCCTCGGGCGCGACGTTCTTCAACTTGATCAGCTTGATTCCGTCACGAACGGCGGCTTTGCCCATGTCGTCGCCGCAGATCACCCGCAGCGCCATGTTGAGGCGGTGGCAAGAGATGTTGTCGATGAAGCGGAGACCTTCGGGGTCATCCGCCAGGCTGTCCCAGTCGACTTCGTAGGGGATCGGCTTCCCGCAGATTTCCTCGATCTCTTTCACCCGCTCGGGGAAGGTGGTTTCTTGCAGTTCCTTGATCTTGCGACGTTCGTTGAGTCCCATGTCATTCGAGTATGCGTCATTCGGCGCCGGAACCGCTCACGCTACACTGGCGTCGATGAAGACCGGCTGGCTGCTGCTCGAATGGGGGCTTTTTCTGGCGGCATTCGTCTGGGGGCATCTACGCACGCGATCCCACCGGGGACGCTCGGCGGCGGCCGAGCAACGCGTGCATCGCGACCGTTCGTCGGACGCCGGACTGGCGCTCCAATTCGCGGCGCTCTTCGGCGTGTTCTATTTCTTCGTGCCACTGCGGGAACCGTTGCTACCGTGGGCGATCGCGGTGATGGGAGCCGGAGTTGCGCTGCTCTGGTGGTCGATCCATCATCTGGGCCGCCAGTGGCGGCTGCAAGCGGTGGCGACCGACGACCATGAACTGATCCGCACCGGTCCCTATGCGTACGTGCGACATCCCCTCTACGTCGCGTTCTTCGCGGCGATGCTCGGATGGGCGATGGCGAAGACCGGTCTCCTTGCCTCCGCCGCGGCCGTGCTGGTGTTCGCGGTGGGTACGGAAATCCGCGTGCGCGCCGAGGACGCGGTGCTCGCGGCGGCGTTTCCGCGCGAGTTCCCGGCGTACCGCGCCTCCGTCGCCGCCTACTTTCCCGGACTTCGTTGATCCGGCGGACCGGGAAACCACGGCGTCTCTTCGGTCCAGAAATCGGGGTGGAGCGTTTCCAGATCGTAAGCGGCCAGGCCCGCCTGGCAACACTCCCAGCAAATGACGCCCGCGTGGGGATTGTCGAGGGGATGGCGCTCCGGCATGTATCCTTCGCGATAGAACAGCGACGGCCCCAGGGCGAACCGCGCGCTCAGCCCGGCCTTGTCGATCCGGCATTTGGCGCTCCGGCGGCGGGGCATGTCGATGCCGGCCGCGAGCATCGCCTGTTCGATCGGGTCCAGATGCGGACACTCGGGACCGGGCGTCACTCTCATGGCGCCATCATAGCGGATTTCGCTTGCAATACGAGACTCGTCGTAGTACGATCTTCGTAGATGCCCTCCGATCCACCCAGACCGACCGGCGCCGAACTCGAGATCCTCACCGTTCTTTGGAGCCGCGGTCCTTCCACCGTCCGCGATGTGCATGAAGTGGTGAGCGAACGGAAGGCCGCGCAGTACACCACCGTGCTGAAGCAGTTGCAGGTGATGGCGGAGAAGGGAATCGTCCGCCGGGACGAGACGCAGCGTTCGCACGTCTACGCTCCGGCCAAACCGAAAGAGTGGACGCGGAAGCAACTGGCCGGCGACCTGCTTCAACGCGCCTTCGACGGCTCGCCCGGCGGGATGGTGCTCGGAGCGCTGTCGGCGAAGAAAGCGTCCAAGCGCGACTTAGCGGAAATGCGGCGCATGATCGACGAATACGAAAAGGGGATGCGATGACGAATCCGTTGGAATTCTTGGTTCACACGCCCGTGGGCGAAGCGCTGGGATGGGCGTTGTTCCATTCGCTGTGGCAGGGCGCGGCGGCCGCGTTGTCGTTGGTCGCCGTGCTGGCGTTGACGCGATCGGCGCGGGTCCGCTACGCGGCCGCTTGCGCCGCGCTGACGGCGGCGCTCGGGGCGTTCGCGCTCACGTTCGCGTGGTTCCTACCGGCCGGGGGCGCGGGCGGGACGGCGTTGAGCCCGCCGGCGGCGGTCTCGTTCCCGGGTCTGGACGGCGTTGCGGCCGCTGGAGGCGCTGCCGGCGCCGCGGATGCGTTGCCATGGTTCGTGGCGTTGTGGCTGGCCGGATTCGTTCTCTTCCAGGCGCGAGGAGTTCGCCAATGGATCGCCGCGCGACGGCTGCGGACGCGCGCGGTGTGCGCCGCGCCCGATGCGTGGCGGCGCCGGCTGGACGCGCTGTCCGCCCGGATGCGCGTCGCACGCGCGCCGGAATTGCTCGAGAGCGGCGCCGCGGAGATTCCCGCCGTGACCGGTTGGCTGCGTCCGGCGATCCTGGTTCCGGCGGGATTCCTCGCCGCGATGCCGCCCGAGCAAGTGGAGGCGATTCTGCTCCATGAGTTGGCGCATGTCCTGCGCCGCGACTATCTCGCCAGCTTGTTGCAAACCGCGGCCGAGGGATTCCTGTTCCATCACCCGGCGGTTTGGTGGATCTCGTCGGTGATTCGCCGTGAGCGGGAACACTGTTGCGACGATCTGGCGGCGGCCGCCGCCGGCGGAGCGCTGGCGTACGCCTCCGCGTTGGCCGCGCTCGAACGGACGCGATGGGGCGCGGAGAAGCGCGAAGCGCTCGTGCTCGCGGCGGGAGGCCGCGCGGTGGATCGCGTGCGGCGGCTCCTGTTCCCTTCGCGTCCGCTTTCCGTTCGATCCGCCTGGGCGGCCGCGCCGCTGCTGATCGCGATCGTGGCGGTGCTCGCCGGATGGCAAGGCGCCGGAGCGCAGCAACCGGCTCCCGCGCCCAAGGCCGATCCTTACACGCGTTGGCTCACCGAAGACGTTGCCTACATCATCGAGGATCGAGAGCGGGAAGCGTTCCTCCGGCTGAAGAGCGACGAAGAGCGAAAGCACTTCATCGAGCAATTCTGGCAGCGCCGCGCCACCCCAGGGACTCCGGTCAACGAGGTCAGGGAAGAACACTACCGCCGCCACGTCTCCGCGAACGAACGATTCGGCCGGCCCGGAATTCAGGCCGGCTGGCGCACCGACCGCGGCCGGGTCTGGATCGTCCGCGGTCCGCCGGACGAGATCGAAAAGCACCCGTCCGGGCGAAACGGCGGACCGCCGTCCGAGCAGTGGCTCTATTACCGAATCGAAGGCGCCGCGACCCGAGTCATCTTCGTGTTCCTCGACACCGCTCGAGACGGCTCCTACCGGTTGAAGGAAGATCCGGTCAAGAAGCGCTGAATCGCACGGGATCGCCCACACGAATCTTTCCCGCCTCGATCACGCGCGAGTCGAGCGCCATCGTGCCGTCGAGCTCCTTCGCGATCCGGCGCAGCACGCCCACGTCTTGGCGGAGTGTATCGGGATCGTAGGTGGTCATCACGCAACGTCCACGAAGCTGGACCGTCTCGATCGGCGCCGCGCCCATGCGGAGCCTCTTGCCCGGCCAGCTTCGCTCGGCGAGCCCTTCCACGGCGCCCACCACGATGTTCGGGCGCAGGCGGCGTCCGTCGATCGCCATGTGCGCGATCGCGCCGCTGGTGGCCACCAACAGGGGCAGCACGTCGAATCCGCCTTCCTCCACTTCGATCAGCCGCGCGCCGGAGCCCACCGCGGCGCGGACCAGCTCCAGCGCTTCCGGTGAGTCCCAGCGATAACCGGACACCAGCGCCGCGCCATCGGCGCCGGTGGCCCCCTTCAGTCCTAGCAGCTTCGGATGGGTGCGCGCCGTGATGGCGCGTCCCCGCGAGTCCACCACCACGATCCGGCGGTCGCCATCCAGCCCGAATTCGCCGGCGTGCGTCCGGTCGATTCGTTCGCCCGCCATCGACTTCACTGGATAGCGCCAGAGCTCCTGTACGAACATGCCGTCCTGGATCATGCCGGTTCTGATGAACCTAACCGGTAAAAAGATTCCGAAATGGTGTGCTAGGCTGAAGCGGGAGACATCCATTGACCAACGACTGGCGCTCGGGCTTCCTTTGGATCGGCAACCATGTCGCGCTCGACTTTGTGAACACACGGCCCGTCATTGCCGGCTCGCCGGTCGAACTGCTGCCGGACGGCGCTGCCCTGGCGCGATGGCTGGCCGTGGCCGGACTGATCCCGGAGCGGCGGCGCCGTTCGGTGGAGCCGCTTTGGCGCGACTCGCCGCAGATGCGGCAGTTGATCGTGTTTCGCGAGTGGCTGCGCGAGGCCGTGGTCGAAATCGAGAACGGCCGGCCCGTTCCGTCGGGGTTCGTCAAGGAGCTGAACCGCCACCTGGCGGAGAGACCGCTGGTGAACGAGGTGGCGACGCAGGCCTCCGGGTTGGTGCTGCGCCGCAAGTTCGAGCCCCGGGATCCGGCCGACGCGCTCGGTTTGCTCGCGAGGCTGGCCGCCGAACTGATTACCCAGGCTGGCTCCACGCGGATGCGCCGCTGCGACGCTTGCATACTCCACTTTCTCGACACCAGCCGCAAGGGAACGCGCCGGTGGTGCAGCATGAGCCTATGCGGCAACCGCGTAAAAGTGGCTGCCTACACGGCGCGCAAGCGAGGCGATCCGGCGGAGCTCAAAAGTACCACTTCATCCGAAGAGTAAGGGTGCGGGGTTGAACCACGCGAGTCCCGGTGAACAGCGACTGGAAGGTGTAGACGGCCGTGCGATCGGTCAGGTTGGCGGCTTGCGCGGTCACTTCCCACCGCGTGCGATCGCCGTCGCCGGTGCGCCGGTAGCCGAGCGCGGTGTCCACCACCGTGCGAGGTCTCGTCCGTGCGGGGTCCGCGCCCAGATCGATGTAGGGGAGCAGGTCGCTATAGTCGGGGTCGGCGGCGACCTCGGCCGGGTCGGAGGGATTGATGACCAGGCCGGAATCGTAGCGAGTCGTGAAGGTGGCGAACCACCCGGCGCGATGGTCCCAGTGCAGTACGCCGTGAGCGGAAAGCTTCTGGTCGTGGTCGATGACGAACGGTCCGGCGCCGAGCAGCGCCACCGCGTCGTTTCCGATGAACAGCCCGCCGGTGAACGGAGGCGTGGTGATCGCCCGGGCGTGCGTCATGCTCAACGTCCCGGAGAAGCCCCGGTATCGCGGGACGACGATGCGTCCTTCGGCGCCGTTCACGCGGATCCGCGCCAGCGACGTGGGAAACACGATGGGCGTGTTCAGGAAGTTGTTGATATCCTGCTGATCGCGCCCTTCCTTGTGATAGTAAGCGCCCTGCACGCTCACACGGCCGAAGAGGGGTTGTTGGAAGCCGGCCTCGTAAAAGTCCTGGCGCTCGGGCCGGATGGGGGCGTAGACGCCGCCTAGCGCCGCGCGCACGAACGGATCGACGAGCGGAGCCGCCTGGCGCGAGTTCGATAGAAGCAGGTTCTCGGTGGGCGGAGTCTGATAGGTGCGGTTATAGGACGCGCGCAGCACCGTGCCCGTGCCGGGCATCGTATAGCTGGCTCCCACGCGCGGCTGGAACTGGTTGCCGCGCACCAGGAATCGATAGGCGTCCCAGCGGGCTCCGAGGGTGAAGCGGAAACGGCCCCAGCGCGTCTGATCCTGCATCCAGCCCGAATACATCGATCCGGCGGCCCGCTCGTCGAACCGGAACGTGGCATCCCGGAAAGGCAGCAGGTGCGCGGGAGCGTCCGGCCAATCGGTGACTCG
The DNA here is from genome assembly GCA_005808475.1 of Acidobacteriota bacterium. Lineage (GTDB taxonomy): Bacteria > Acidobacteriota > Terriglobia > Bryobacterales > Bryobacteraceae > SYLY01. The sequence continues at coordinate 13,244 of SYLY01000094.1, read as the reverse complement.
AAAGTCGAACCGCTCGCGCACCGGGAAGCGCTGGAAATCGCCGCCCGCGCGGATCTGGTGCGCGCCGCGCACCACGCTGACGCGGTGCGATGTGATGAAGGCCGATTGCCGCCGCTCCTGCGACGCGGTCACCGGAATGTCCGCCGGGCTAGGTAGCAGCCGCGCCGAAGAGGTGCGGATCGACGTGTTGGTGTCGTAAGCCGCCGCCGCCGAGATCGAGCGCACCCACCCGAACGAGATCGCGCCATCTCCCAGCGTCTGCCGCTGCCGCATCCCCACCGCTTGCTGCGATCGCAGGTTCGCCAGTTGGAAGTCCGCGTTCCCGGCCATGATGCTCAGCCGGATCGTGTCGCGCGGCGACGCCAGCCAGTCCAGCCGCCCGAACCCGCGGTGCGAATGTCCGCCGTTGTGCGAATTTTCGAGCGACACCGAGTCGAGGTAGCGGTGCGTCTTCAGCGAATGGAACATGCCGGAGAATCCGGTCTTGCCGCGTTCGCCCGACACGTGCGTCACCTGCGACAGCGTATCGAAGCCGCCGCCGCTCAACGCCACCGCGCCGGCGAGCGGCCTGCCCGATCCCAACCCCGACCGCGTGGTGACGTTCGCCACCGCCGACACCTTGCTCCCGAACTCGGCCGGGATGTTGCCCGTGTACAGTTCCACCGTTTGGACCGCGTTCGGGTCGATGGCGTTGGCGAACGCGCCGCCGAGCTGATCCGAGACGGGCATGCCGTCCACCACGAACGACATCTGGTTGTGCGCCCCGCGCGGGTGAATCGCGCCGTTGGCGTTCTGCGCGAACCCGGGGAACGAGACCAGCGCCGCTTCCAATCCGCGATTGCCGCCGAGCGAAAGCCGGTCGATTTCGGCGCGGTTCATCTGCGCGTAGCTCCCGGTTCGTTCGGGCTCGGCGAGCGGATACTCTGCCTCGGCGACCGTCACGGCTTGGCGCTCCGAAGCCACCTCCAGGCGAATGCCGGCGTGCACGGGCACCAGCGACGGCGCGGACACGATGCGCCGGAACGGCGCGAAACCGGGAGCGGTGGCCGTCAGTTCGTAATCCTGGAAGGGCAGATTCGCCAGGCGGTACGCGCCCCGGTCATCGGTGACCGCCTCCGCCGCAAAGCCGGCCATGGCTCGCGCGGCGCGGACCCGAACGCCGGGAACGGGCGCTCCGCCCGGATCGGTGACTGTGCCTTCGATCGTCGCGGTGGTCTGCGCCGCGAGATTGCCCAGGAGGATGGAAAACAGGACTACTGCTCTGATCACAATTGACATTGAGTTTTTCATATTAGCTATGGTTAAGTCAAGCGGCACGGCAGCGATTTCCATGCAGAGGACCGGCAAGTGCATGATAAAATTGCAGCGTGCAGAGCGCCGCCCCGAGTCCAGGATTCACCCGGGCCGATGCGATCCGCCGGATCGGAATTTCCGAACGGCAGTTGAAGGGCTGGGAAAAGGCCGGGCTGATGCAGGTGGCCGAGTCCTACTCGTTCCCCCAACTCACCGCTTTGCGCACGCTGGCGAACCTGAAGGCCGCGCGAGTCTCGTCCGCCAAGATCCGCCAGACGCTGCAGGCGATCCGCCGCAAGCTGCGCGATGTCGACGATCCGCTGACCGAGCTCCGGGTATATCTGGACGGCAAGCGGATACGCGTTCAGGTGGGCCGCCAGAGCATGGATCCGGAAAGCGGCCAGCTTCTACTGGATCTCGACGGCACGGCCACTCCCTCCACGGTGGCGCTCCCGCCCCGCATTCAAGAGGACGCGGCCACCAAGGTCCGCAAGGCGCAGGACGCCGAGCAATGGTTCCTCCGCGGCGTGGAGCTCGAACAGACCGGAGCGCCCGTGAACGAGGCGATCGACGCCTACACGGTGGCGATCTCGCTCGATTCCAATCTGGCGGCGGCGCTGGTGAACCTCGGCACGATTTACTTCACGGCGCAGGATTGGACGCGCGCCGAGAAATACTATCAGCGGGCGCTCGACGCCAATCCCAAGTATCCGCTCGCCCACTTCAACATGGGCAATCTCCACGACGAACGCGGCCGCCGGGAGATGGCTCTGGCGCATTACCTACAGGCGCTCAAGCTGGATCCTTCGTATGGCGACGCGCATTACAACATTGCGCTGCTCTATCAGAACACCGGGCAGGCGATGAAGGCGATGCGGCACTGGCGGACCTATCTGAAACTCGATCCCACCAGCTCGTGGGCCGATGTCGCGCGGCGCGAACTGGAGAAGCTGTACGACTCGGCGATCGTAAGGGGCAGGAAGAACCCGGCCTAGATTAGCCGGCCACGATCTCCACCCAGTCGAGCCGGCCCGCCGACGTCCATTCCACTTCGATCAGGTTGTAACCCCGGTTCATCGCCGCCGCGGGAATCCGGAACGCCTGCATCGGAGCCGCCGGCGCGGGGACCGGCATGGTCCGCTCGCCCACCGCCGCGCAGGGCTCGCCGTTCAGCCGGACCGCGCACGACGCCGCGCCCGCGAATCCCAGCAGCACGAACGCCTGCGCGGGCTTGGGACCCGTGGGGATGCGGAAACTCGACCACCGGCCCTCCGCTCCCTGCACCGGCAGCATCGGCGGCGCGGCCGGTTCACCCGGAGCCCACGTGTCCGAATAAGTGAGCACGTGGCGCCGGCGCTTGCCCGCCATGGTCTCGATTTCGCCCACTTCGCGCAGCAGGCGCGGGTAGTTCTCGAGGTCTGCCATCGCCGTTTGCGAATCCATGTAGTTGAACAGGTAGACGCGGTCCGCGCCGCGATCCAGCAGGCTGGACGCCGCGCCGCGCGCCGTTTCGAGCGAGTTCAACGGAGGCTTCGGATAGTCGTGATACGGCCGTATCAACACCTCGAGCCCGGCGGCGAACGTCACGCCAGTCCCGCGCAGCAGTTCGCGCCACAGCTCGATGGGCATGTCCGGCTCGATCGACGCCCAGAACGGCGTCGTCACCAGCATGTCGACAAGCCCTTCCCGAGCCCAGCGCACCGCGTCCATCCCGAGCCCCTTCGCGGTGTGCGGACGAGAAGGAACGCGCGCCCCCAAGAGGATCTTGCGTCCGCGCCGCCGCCCTCGCGCATCGGCGAGCTTGCGGACTTCGCGCATGAAGCCGGTCAGCAGTTCCGCTCCCGGCCCTTCCTGGCCTGGGCGGAAGTGGAATCCGAACCGCATCCAGTCGAGTTCGAGGCCGTCGATGTCGTAGCGTTCCAACAACTCGCGGACCAGCGCCATGTGGTGCGCGCGCACTTCCGCGTGGCCGTAGTCGAACGCGCGCTCGCGGAATCCGTCGCGGTAGGGCGAGCGCCGGAATTGGGGATTGCGGCGCCAGAACTCGGAGTGCATGTAGGAGCGCTCGTCGTTCACGTCGTGGATATCGTTCATGCGCATCGACACCCAGGGCGAGATCCCGTGCCGGCGCGCCCGCGCGATCCAGCGCGCATAGGGATCGATGCCCTTGCGGTGCAGCTCCCACGCCGTGTGCACCCACTTGCGAGCGGAGACGCGCGCCTCCGGCGTAAGGCTGGCGAACAGCGGCTGATCGTCAGGGGCGGATGCGTCGTATCCGCGCCATACCGGGTCCCAGACCTCGCTCGCGAACGATGTACGCATCGAATTCGCCGAGAGCAGGAGTTCGCGAACCTGTGTTCCGGCGTACTGATCCACCCATTCGTCGACGAGTTTCTCCGTCAGCGCCTGTCCGGCGCGCGTGAAAAAGAAGTGGCTGTTGTCCTCGTTGAGCGCGATGCCGTGACGCGCCGGCGTCGCGGCCGCCAGCAGAGGCGGCGCCGCCAGGAAGCCGCGCCGGGTCAGATTTCCCCCACCGCCCGCTCGATCAGGCTGCGCGACACCGACTGGATTCCGGTGTGCTCCATGTAGTTGGTGCTCACATCGAGGAAGGCGGCCAGGTAGTCCAGCCGGCTCTCCGAGAAGTCGATGAAACCGTTCAACCGGCCAAGCACGCCGTCGAGAGTCACGCCATGCTTGCCCGCGAACTCGCCCACGTAGCCGCTCACGGCGGAGACGCTATCGCCGACGAACGACAACGCGCCCGCGGCCGCGCCGCCACCGGGAATCAGGCCCTTCACCCGCTGGAAGATCGCGTTGTTCTCGATGTCGGCCACATCGAAGTTCCGGACGCCTTCCGCCATTCGCGCCGCGTAGTCCGGACCCAGCGGCACCAGTCCTTCGAACACGACGAGGCCGGCCACGCGGATCAGGTTCTCCTTTTCGTACGAGCGCAGCGCGGCGGCGAAATCGGCCACGCTGTCGCCGGGCAGGCCGTTGGTGTAGCAGAACGCGGCCGATTCCAAGGCGAGCTTCAACGCCAGATCCACCGTCTGCGCCTTGTCCTCTTGCGGCGTCAGCCGGCTGAGGAATGAGAGGAGCCCCACCCTTTCGCCTAGCTTGTGGGCCAAGGCCGCCCACCCGATTTTCGAGTCCGCGCTATCCACCAAGCGATAGAGCGAGACGGCGCGCTGGTAGCTTTGCGACGAATCGTTCCACAGGTGCAGCGCGCGTGCGCGAATCGCGGCCACCATCTCCGCGTCTTGCTCGCCGGTGACGTGGCGGATCATATTGTCGAAGCCGGTGACGTTTTGCCACTGTCCGGGAGCGATGAAGTCGAGCGCGGAGAGCGCCCTGACGGTCATGCCGGACGTGGGGAGTTCGTCCACCAATTTGTCGATGCTCATCGGGTCTCCTATCGGCGGGCCAGCTTGTCCAGACGGTCGAAGTGGAACCGGCTCAGCCATTGTTCGCGCTCGGCGGCGCCGAACGACGGGCTCAGCGAGCGAGCCTGCACCTGATATCGATTTCCCACCAGCACTGCCGTTCCTTGCGAGCCCACGGCGGCGGCCGGATACCCGCCGATCTGTTTGGCGGAGGTTTTGAACTTGTCGCGCGCGGCGGCGTTGGCCGCGGTGTCGGACACGGTCAGAGCCGCCAGGCGGGCGCCATCCTTGGTGAGGTCGGCTTGGTCGAAGCCGTCCTTTTCCTGCGTGAAGACGACCTTGTAGCCGCCGCTCGCGGTGGGGAACGCGGAGTTCAGGGACGATCCGGTGGTGGCGTCTTTCTGCGCCACGGAAGCGGGTTCGGCCGGCGTCGGCGTCGGCTTCGACGCCGTGGGAGCGGGCGCCGGCTCTGGCGCTTGCATCGACCGCATCACCAACCACCCGATCACCAGCACACCGCCGATCAAGAGTAGTTTCTTCATCGTGTCACCTCTTGGAACCCGTCAGTTTCGTTTCCAGCCACAGCAGCAAGATCAACACCAGGACCAGGAACGATCCGATGAACGGCGCGAGCATGACCGTCTGGATGCCCCACTGGCCGGCCAGATACCCGAGAATCCACGGCGTCACCAGGCCGCCCATGATACCGAACGAGAGCAGTCCGTTGAAGAAGCCCGGATGGTAGTCGGGGAAGCGGTGGCCGATCTTTTCAGTGACGAGAGGATAGATGGCCGCGAAGCCGAGCCCCATGAGCAACAGGCCGGACCACGCGCCGAACACGTTGTTGGTGAACGCCACCACCAGGCTCCCGATCATCGCCGCGAAGGCGCTCGAGAACAGCAACGCTCCATGCCCAATCCGCGCCAACAGCGCTTGAGCCGCGATCCGGCCGAGCGTCAGCGCCAGCCAGTAGAGGGCCAGCATATGCAGCGCGGTTTCCGGACTGACGCCCACCCGGTGCACCAGGAACACAGCGACCCAGGCCGCCACCGACCATTCGTTGCCGAACTGCAGGAACAACAGCAGACTGAACAGCACCGCGCCGGGGCTCCTCACGTCGTTCAGCACTTCGGCTACTCCGCGTTCCAGGTGCGGAACCGGCGCCGCGGAGGCCGACCGCCAATAGAGCCCAGCGCCTAGCGCCGGAATCGCGGCCAGCAGCAGCAACGTCGAAGCCGGTGTGTACACGAAGAGCGCGCCGGACGCGATCATCGCCATGGCGAAGCTCCCCAGCCCGAACAGCGTCCCCGCCATGTTGACCGTCGCCGCGGGCTCGCGATCGTAGAGGGACGAGAGCGACCGGAAAGCGGCGCTGTGCAAGATGCCCGCTCCCATGCCGACACCCGCCAACCCGGCGGCCCGCCACCACCACGGTGCGTGCGGGCCCGTCTGCGACAACCCCGCCAGAGAGACCGCCGCCACGCCGCAGCCGAGCGCCAAGGCCGTGGCAATCCCGTTTTTCCGCGCGACTCTCTCCCCGGCCGGCGCCGCCGCGATCACGCCAGCGGCAACGAACAGGAAGAAACGGCCCACTTCGGCGAAGTTGTAGTTGAGGTGGTACCCCCACGCCGGCAGGATTGCGCCGGGAAACGCCATCAGCAGTCCAGTGAGAAAAAAGACCGTCAGAGCCGCTTTACCGGCGCCGGGCGCGGATGCGTATGTCGAAGCTGTGCTTCCACTTGCCAAACAAGAATTATAGCCCCCGCTAGCGAAGCGCCTTCAGGAAGTCTCCCAGCCCGTGCAGCAGATCCACGTGGTCCGGCGCCGAATTTCCCGCGAACCCCAGGACGCGGAACCGCCCCTTCCGCGTGTCGCTCAACTGCTGCGTCTTCATCGGGCCCCAGCGGAGCACCGCTTTGCGCTTCAGTGCCATACGTCCCAGAACGTGGTCCGCGGTTTCCGTGGTGCTGGCAAAGGTCCCCGGGAAGATCTCGCCGTGGACCCACAGCATCGATTTGCGGCGGGCCGCAGCCTCGCGCGCGAATCGTTCGAACTCGGCGAGATCGGGCGCGGTCAGTTCGGACTCGGCCGGTCCGGGCGATCCCTTCACGTATCCGGCGTGGATCGAATCGATCGCCAGGACGCGGTCCACGCGCGCGAATCCGGCAGGCAGGCGAAGAATCTCGCGAATCGCGCCGTAGCCCGCGCTCCAACTCGACAGCGTGACGGTGGTGAAGCGCGCGCCGGACGCCCGCTCCGCTTCCGCCAAGATCCGTTCGAAGAGCCCCGGATCGTCGCGGAACGGGGTGGCGTACCGGCTGGATCCGGCCCCGGTCTGGATGGCGATCGCCGCTACCCGGCGCTTTTCCGCCGCGATCTCGGCGATCCACGGCGCGCCATGGAAGTGGATGAGCAGTTCGCGGCGGGTCCCCGGCTTCCAGCGTTCGGGCAGGAACAACACGCCGAGTGGCATCGTCGTGCGCCGTCCCTTCGGCTCGCGCTGCGTCAGGCGAGGGTGCTCACGAGTGTGCTCCACCATCGGGGAAGGATTCTGCGTCAGTTGCGCCAGCAGCACGAGTTCGCCGAGCACCCCCGGATTCTACCAGCTTCCGGATTCCGGGACGCGTATTCTACGGCGATCGGAAGTCACACTCGTTACATGGTATTTTGTTTCAACGAGTTGACGATGGCGGTCCAAATGCAAAGAAGGAGGCAGAGTCATTGAGGTTCTCTCGCGCGGTGGGTGTTGCCTCCGAGACACTTCCGGCGATTGCTTATTACCGCCCCGGCGTGGATGGGTCCCGCCGGGGCGATTTTTCAGCGCTACGCCGCGGCGCCCAATCGGGCGCATGGCCCGCTACACTGGGAAGTCGCCCGATGGCAGCCCTTTACTCGCGCTGGATGAGCCGGTGGGAAAGCCGCCTCGCCGCCGCCGACCGCCGCAGAGTCCCGCACCCGTTCGAATGGGGGCTCGATTGGCTGGGGCTTGATGCAGGCGGTTCGCCGGAAGTGGCGCTGGCGCGCTTCGCCGCGCAGGCGTCCGCCGATTCGGAGTCGTTCTACCGGCATCGCCCCGAGCGGGAATTCCAGTTGGAAGGCGCCACCCTCCGCTTTCCGAGCGATATCGAAACCCCGTATCCGGAGAACAACACCGTGTGGGCGGAGTTTTTCCCCAGCCCCCGTTCGGGCGCCCGCGCGGTGCTGGTGATCCCGCAATGGAACTCGGACGACGAGAGCCACATCGGCCTTTGCCGCCTGCTCAACCGCATGGGGCTAACGGCGCTTCGCCTGAGCAAGGCGTACCACCATCGCCGCAAGCCGCCACACCTCGAACGCGCCGACTTCCACGTTTCCGCCAACCTCGGCCGCACGATCCACGCGTTCCGCCAGTCGGTGCTCGACGCGCGGGCTTGCCTGGATTGGCTCGGCTCTCGGGGCTACCGCGAGTTGGGGGTGCTCGGCACCAGCCTCGGATCGTGCGTGGCGTTGCTTACCGCCGCCCATGACAGCCGCGTGAAGGCGGCCGTGTTCAACCACGTTTCGATGCACGTGGCCGATGTCGTGATGACGGGCGTTTCCTGCACCCATGTGCGGCAGACCCTGGAAGGCCGGGTGACACAGGACGATCTGCGCCGCTACTGGTCGCCGATCAGCCCGGCATCCTACCTGGAGCGGCTTCGCCGCGGCGGATCGCGGAATCTGTTGATCTGGGGCGGTCACGATACCACCTTCCGGCCGGAATACTCCCGGCTCGCGCTGGATGCGTTTCGCGAACTCGGCATCGATCACCGCGCGGTCCGGCTGCCCTGCGGCCACTACACGACCGGCAAATTCCCCTTCAATTGGTGGGACGGGCTCACGATGGCGTCCTTCTTACGCCGGAACCTGCAGCGCCGCGATGCTACATTGGTATTTTGAATCTCAATGACGGAGCGTTCGTGGTCGACAAGCCTTCGGGCTGGACCAGCCACGACGTGGTGAACAAACTCCGGCGCATCGCGGGCACGCGCCGCGTCGGGCATCTGGGAACCTTGGACCCGATGGCGACCGGCGTCCTTCCCCTGGTGGTGGAACGCGCCACCCGCCTTTCCCAGTTCTACGCCAAAAGCGACAAGGTCTACGACGCGACGATCCGCTTCGGCCACGCCACCGACACCTACGACGCCGAAGGCAAGCCGGCGGCGGAGGACCAGCCCTATTCAGTGGATCGCGATACGCTCGACCGGATGCTGGTCCCGTTTCGCGGTCCCATCCTCCAGACGCCGCCGCCCGTGTCGGCGAAGAAGGTCGGCGGCCGTCCCGCCTACGAACTGGCGCGAAAGAACATCGAGGTGGAGTTGAAGGCTGTGGAGGTCCACATCTACTCCGCCGAGATCCTCGAGTGCGGCGGCAACTCGGCGCGGATGAAGGTCCACTGCTCGGCGGGCACCTATTTGCGGAGTATCGCCCACGAATTGGGAAAGGCCGCCGGGTGCGGGGCGTTCCTGTCGAAGCTGGTCCGGCTGGAATCCGGCGAGTTCACGCTCGAGCAGGCCCGTACGCTCGAGGAGTTGGCGGCGCTGGCGGAGCAGGACCGGCTGGAAGAAGCGATGATCCCCGCCGCGCAGATGCTGCCGAAGTTCCCGGTGGAGGTGATCGATCAGGTGACGGCGGCGCAGGTCCGCCATGGGCGCGACTTCCGCGTATCGCCGTTCCGGGTGGAGAAGGGGGCTCCGTTCGTGAAGGCGGTGACCGATGACGGGACGCTGGTGGCGATCGGCGAGTTGACGTTGCCGAACGTGTACCATCCGATGATGGTGCTTTGATGAACGTGTTTTAATCCCGGCTTCAGCGAATCTTCACGTTCCCGGAGATAGACTGGAGGTTATGGTGTTGGCCAGCTACGTGATTCGTGTGTTCGTAGCGGCGGGCTTGCTGGGGGTGAGTCCGGCGCGGCCGCAATCGCAAGGCCAGCAAGAGGTTTCCGAGTACCAGTTCTGGTCGGGTACGGTCATCGAGACGGCGGATGGGTCGGTGACGGTGCGGCGGTCGAGCAACAACGGCGAGGACAAGAAGTTCCTGATCAACGCGGAGACGAAGGTGGAAGGGAAGCTGCGCGACCAGGCTCGGGTGACGGTGGCGTACGTGGAGGTCGAGGGCTCGAGCGTGGCGAAGCGGATTCTGGTTCGGGATTAGCGATAGAATCGGGAGGGAGTCCCATGCCCGCCACACCCGTTCGCGGGTCGTCGCCCGCCGATCTGAGCGCCCTACCCGCGTACTCCAGCGCTTCGTAGAGCCTCGTCTCATAGCCGGCTGGAATCGCCCCGGTCGCGTCGCGCGGAGACTCGAGGACCTCCAATTGCGCGGTGAGCCCCACGGGCATGGCGAGGATTCCGTCGACTCCGTCCTTCCACATCCCGGCCACGCGATCGCACCTCCCGCGAACCATTTCTAGCCACACTTTCTTCGCCCAACGTAAGTCGGCCTGGTTCCACATCAACGCGAAACGGAGCGCCGACGAGACGTCGATTCGATAGCCGCCGTACGTTCTCCCCTTCAGGGTGACACGGTCCAGGAAGCGGTCCAAGGGATCGGCGAGGATACTCGGCCGTCCCAGGGAGGAGCAGAGGTGAAGGAGGTTGAAAAAGAATCGATCGGATTCGCGCCCCATTGCGTTCTCCAAGGCTCCCTTCGCGAGAGTGGCTAGCGTTCGAGTGGCCTTGATGCGATCGGCTCCGAGCGGGAGTGGCTCCAGCAGCGCCAAATATTGGTCGGCCTCCGGGTCTCCGGCGGGCAAGTCGTGTCCCGCCATCCAACTCGCAAATTGCCCGGAATCGCCCTCCGGATCTTGCGACAGCCATCCCAGGTACGCTTCCGTCCACGCATCGGGATCGGCGGGCCAGAATTCGCGGCGTCTCTCACTCATGTCTGATCTTCTCATCCACAGCGCTGTCGAGCCAAGCCCCAACGCAATGGGGTAACCTACGGCGACGTGTTAAGCAATCGAGGTTCGACTCCAAGCCGCGCCCTAGTCTCGCCCAACCAGTCAAATTTCCGATTTCGAGGGGCCAAACAGAAGGGCCTTCCAGCCCCTGCAGGTGAGATCCTCAATTGTCGTTGGAGATCAAATCTGTGCGGCTGTAAGGCCCTGAAATATTTTGAAATATTTAGGCTTGTTTATTGTTCCGTCTATCCCTTTTCGATGTCGACGGTGAGGGTAAATCCGCCTTTTCGGTCGGAAGGAGAGTTTCCGGTAGGCGGTCTGCGCCACCAGTTTAGTCGATCGACAGCAACGGCGGCCACGATGGCTAGGCCACCCGCCAGCAGGACTTCGTTGGGGATAAACATGGGTGTTCCTTTTTAGCCGTTCGGGTGCGAATGTCCAATTGCATTGGAGATGCCTTTTGATCGGCTACTCATACTGTAACACCATCGAGGCGACACTTGAGCCAATTCGACAGCCACCTGTGACATATCGGCAGCATTCTGTGCAAAACTCATCCTCCCCCTGTGCAAAACTCATCCTCCCCGCCTGCAATAAGCGGCCTTTGAGAGGCGGCAACGGCTGTGCGGCGCGTCCAGTCAGAAGTTTCGCGTCGTGTTCGTGGATGAACTCCGGCAGGAGCGTGGCCCGCCCCGGTCCCAGGTTCATGGAGTGCCCGCCTCTGGAACGTCGGACGACGGCGGAGTGGGGAAATGATACGGGTCCCATCCGGCGTCGAGGTAGGTCGGTCGCACGAGCGTACCTGTATCCCCTACTCGACACCGGATCAGCGCGGGCCAACGTCTCCGCTGCGAGTGCGGGCTCAGGCTGGGCGCGGTGAGCCAAGTGTGTGGCTGGGTTCGCTCCTACGAGATTTCGAGCCCTCCCTCCCCGCTCGTGTCATGCTCTCGGAAGGCGCGGTCGAGCTTGCGCAGGTCCAGGCACGTGACGCTGAATCCGGTGGCCCTGGCCGCCCCCATACACGGCATTGTCACCATTACAGCCGTGGAGAAATGTGTCCCTGCCGGCCGCTTTCACCGCGTCGTCCCAATATTCCTGAACCGCAGGTGGAAAGTCACGCGCCTGCCGGATCGGATGCTTACCGAGCCAGGCCCCCATGCGGTCCTCCGAGACCCGGTGATCGCAGCGAAAGTTGTGCACCACTGCGACAGAGGCCAGATTGCCGGAGTGGGCCGCGGCATACTCCCGCAGCGCCGTGTCGACCTGTGAGTCCGCTGGACGATTGAATAGCTTACCCATCTCACTCACCGCTCCGCGCGGGTTCCTGACAGTATACCTCCGCGGAGCGCCACGTTGAAGCCGGCATCCGGGCCGTGGTCCAATGGAGAATACACTTCCCCTCATAATAGGAGCATCCAATTTGCGAAAAGCCATCCTCGCCCTGGAGGACGGGACCGTCTTCGAGGGCTGCGGTTTTGGTGCGCCCGCCACGCGGGCAGGGGAGGTCGTCTTCAATACCTCCATGACCGGCTACCAGGAAATCTTCACCGATCCCTCCTACGCCGGGCAGATCGTGGTCCTCACCAGTCCGCAGATCGGCAACTACGGAGCCAGCGGAGAGGACAACGAATCGCGCCAGCCCTTCATCGAGGGGCTGATCGTCCGCGACTTCTCGCCCATCGCCAGCAATTGGCGCTCCAACGAGGAGGCCGGCGACTTCCTCGGCCGGTCCGGCGTGCCCATCGGATCCGGAATGGACACCCGCCAGCTTGTCCGCCGTCTGCGCGACCGCGGCGTCATGCGCGGCGTCCTGTCGAGCGATGGCGGCGATCCCGCCGAACTGATCGCGATGGCACGCAACGCGCCGTCGATGGCCGGTCTCGATCTCGCCACTCGCGTCACCACCGCCGCCCGCTACGAATGGACCGAGGGCGTCACCAAGTGCTCGCCGTCCGAGCTCGAGGACGACGCGCTCCCAACCCGCTTTCACGTCGCCGCCTACGACTTCGGCATCAAACACAACATTCTCCGGCGGCTGGTGCAGATCGGCGCGCGCGTTACCGTGGTCCCAGCCGGCACGACGGCCGAGGACGTGCTCGCGCTCTCGCCCGACGGCGTCTTCCTCTCCAACGGCCCGGGCGATCCCGAGCCGCTCGAATTTCAGGCCGCGCAGATCCGCAAGATCCTCGGCCGCGTGCCCGTGTTCGGCATCTGCCTCGGACATCAGGTGCTCGGACTCGCCTGCGGCGGCAAGACCTACAAGCTCAAGTTCGGCCACCGCGGCGCCAATCACCCGGTGTTGAACTACCGCACCAACCGCGTCGAAATCACCTCCCAGAATCACGGCTTCGCGGTCGACCCGGATTCGCTCCCGTCGAGCGAAACCGAACTCACCCATATCAACCTCAACGACCAGACCCTCGAGGGCTTCCGTCACAAGAACCATCCGATGTTCTGCGTTCAATACCATCCCGAGGCCGCGCCCGGTCCGCACGACTCGCGCTACCTGTTCGACGACTTCGCCCAATTGATGAGCCAGCACAAGAGCAACTGACACCCGGATGCCGAAACGAACCGACCTGAAGAAGATCATGATCGTCGGCTCCGGCCCGATCGTGATCGGACAAGCCTGCGAATTCGACTAC
>SYLY01000093.1 GCA_005808475.1 Acidobacteriota bacterium | reverse complement strand
GTTGTCGCTGGTGAAGATCACCAGCGTGTTCTCCGCCGCTCCGGAACTCTTCAGCGCGTCCAGTACCGAGCCTACCGAGGCGTCCATCTCCACCACGAAGTCGCCGTAGAGGCCGGCCTTGCTGCGTCCCTTGAATCCCTCGTTCGGAACGATGGGCAGGTGTGGCGACGACAGCGGCATATAAAGGAAGAACGGCTTCGACCCGCCCTTGTGGTCCGCGATGAACGACCGGGCCTCCCGGACGAGCGCCGGCATGACGTGTTCGAGCCGGAACCCGGGCGTCCGCGCGCCCGGCGGCTGATTCATGAATAGGGACTTGTCTTCGTCCGCCTTTTCGCCAGGGGCGCCCACGGCACGGCCGTTCTCGATGAAGCAGTACGGCGGCATGTCGAGCGATGCCGAGATCCCGAAGTATCGATCGAATCCAACCGCGTTGGGACCACCCTGGGCCGGACGCGTGTAATCCACCTCGAAGCCGGAGCGGAATCCGCCCGCCGTTCGCAACGGCATCGGCGTTCCATCGCGGCGCGTCCATTGCATCCCGAGGTGCCACTTGCCGATGCACGCCGTGGTGTAGCCGCGCGAGCGGAGCAGCGACGCCGCGGTGACGCGTCCGGGCTCGATCAAGGGGGGATCGAACCCATCGAAGACGCCCTTCTTCAGCGATGTCCGCCAAGCGTAGCGGCCGGTCAGCAGTCCGTAGCGCGTGGGTGTGCAGACCGCCGATGGCGAATGGGCGTCGGTGAATCGCATGCCCTCCGACGCCAGCCGGTCCAAATGGGGCGTTGGGATCTTGGAGTCGCGGTTGTAACAGCCGAGATCGCCGTATCCGAGATCGTCGGCAAGGATGCAGACGATGTTGGGTGGTTTGGCCGCGGCCGGAGCGGAGCCCGCGGCGAGCGCCCCGGCCAGCAGGTCGCGACGGCGAAGAACCGAAGGCATGATGACGATGCTACCATCGCTATCTCCCCGCGCGGAGCGGGAGATTGCGGTAGGCCTCCCATGCCCGTAACGCCAGCTTCGGTGTGTTGTCCTCGCGCCAAAGTCCGGTGTGAGCCCATGTCTGGCTGACCAGATCGGCGCCACGGGAATTGCCGTAGTCGCGCGGAATCCAGTTGACCACGTATCGCGCGTCGTAGCGGACGGCCCGCTCGAGGATAAACGCGATGAAAGCCTCTTGGGCCTCCTCGGAACCGGGAATGACGATGTCACCCACCGGCAAAGGACGCGACGGGTGGCCTGTCTGCTCGATCCACAGCGGTAGCCCACGTTCCCATGCCAGCAGCGCCGCAAGATCGTAATAGCCGTCCGGCGGCTCCAGCCCGTAGATCATGAACGGATACGTGCTGACGCCGAAGCCATCGGTCGCGTCGCGAAGGCCGGCCGCTGCGTCGATGATCAATTCGGGGCCCGATAATCCCAGATCCCGGCGCAGGTTCTCCGCGTCGATGCCGTAGCCAACCAGGTTCTCGTACAACACCGAGCAGTTGACGTTGACTTCCGGGAAACGCTCCTTCAGATTCCGGTACAGGAACCGGTGTAGCTCCGTATAGGCGGGCCAATCGAGCGGCCGGCGGGAGAAGAGGAGATTCACTTCCACGCCGATGGTCAGGTAGTGGGGCTCGAACATCCGTACCAGCAGGCTCAGATGATTGAGCGCGGCGCGTTTCACGGCGTCGTCATTGAACGGACGGCCCACCCAGTCCGGCGGAAGCGGGAGGTTGGGCGCATCGCCCCAATAAGGGGCGATTCCATCGTAGTGGAAGTGGTGGATGACGTTCGACGAGACGACGATCTGGTGGTTGGGCAGCAGCCGCCGCGCCGCCTGGTAGGCGAGTAGGTAGTCTCGCAGCAGGGGCGGATAAGCCGCCAGATCGTCAGTGACCAGCGCGATGGGCCAGGGAATTCCATCGTGCAGGAACAGCGACGCGATGTCCCCGAAGGCGGCCACTTTTTGGAAGGCGTCCTGCAGGTTCCCAGGCTCGCGCGACGCGGGCGCCGGTGTGAACCCCATGCGAAAAGGGCGTTCGACACTCTGCGCACGGGCCACGGAAGCGGCCCCGGCGGCCAGTGACAGAAAGCGGCGCCGGTCGAGTCCGTTCGTGGCGGTCACACAGCCTCCGGGATCGTGTATGGCGCCCGGTAGATCTTGGTCAGCAGGGCGTTCGCCTCCGCGTCGCCGCGAAACCGGTTGGACCTCTCGTCGAAATGGAGCATCCGGCCCGTGCGCAGGGAGATGTTGCCGAAGTGCGCCAGCGCCGATGAGTAGTGCAGTTCCCGAGGGCTCGACGCCAGATCCTCCGGCTTGCGGCTCCGCATCGCCTTGACGAAGTTCTCGAAGTGAGGCAGGTCGGTGATGGTCCCTTCTCCCGTCTTGAACGGTCCCGGGGTTCGTTTGGGGCCGAGGAATGTACGGTAACTCGAATAGTCGGGGAAGATCATGAACCCCTCGGTTCCGATGAAGATCACTCCCACTGTCGAGCGCCCGTCCAGGAAGGGGAATTCGGCGCCCTTGCCGGCCTCGGTATTGGAATGGCCGCTCCGGGTCTCGAAGGTGAACATCAAGTCGCGGCCGGCGTATTCGTACATCACGGTCTGCATCTGTGGCGCATCGTAGGCGTCGTCCGGGTGGACGAACTTGCCGCCCATCGACGCGATCCGGGTGGGATGCGAATCCAGACCCAACCCCCAGCGGATCATGTCGAGTTCGTGCACGCCCTGGTTGCCGAGTTCGGCGTTGCCGTAGTCCCAGAACATGTGCCAGCTTTGTCCGGCGGGCCGGTCATGGCGGTTGGGCGAGTAGGGGACCATCGGCGCGGGTCCGATCCAGGCGTCCCAGTTCAGTCCGGGAGGCGTGGGCGCGGTCTTCATGGGGCCTACGCGGGCCCTCGGTTTGAAGGCTACGCCCCGGGCCATGTACACGCGTCCGATGACGCCTTCCTTCAGCTTGCGCATCCCCTCGGCGATGTTCGGGCTGGACCGGTTCTGTGTGCCATGCTGCACGATCCGCTTGTATTTGGCCGCGGCCTCCATGATCCGCAACCCTTCGGTGAATACGTGGGCTCCCGGCTTCTCGACGTACACGTCCTTGCCTGCCTGGCAGGCCCAAACGGCGCCGGGGGCGTGCCAGTGGTTCGGGGTGGCGAACGCGACGGCATCGATCGACTTGTCGTCGAGCACGCGGCGCATGTCGCCATAGCCGGCCACCTTTCGGCCGGAGGTCCGCTCGTAGGCAGTCTGGCGCTGTTCGAGGACGGACTGGTCGATATCGCAAAGCGCCGCGATCTCGACGTTGTCCTTGGCCAGTTCGTGGAAGGCGGCAATGTGCGACTGGCCGCGTCCGCGAATGCCCACAACGGCCGTCCGAATGCGATCGTTGGCGCCGCGCGAGCGCATCGCCGTCAGGCTGGCGGCGGTGAGGAAGCGTCTGCGGGAGGAGGGCATGTTCCGCCGCCAGTATACCGGTTTCCCCGCCCTGGGTGGCGTAAACTATGATCGAGACCATCCGCAAGTGAAACTCGCCTCGATCCTGCTGGCGGGAACCGCCCTCGCTCAAGAAGCGGCGCGCGTCTCCGACCTCGCCACGGGCCGCCTTCTGATCGCCCAGCGCGACCTGCGGGATCCCAACTTCGCCGAGACCGTGGTGCTGCTCACCGATTACAGCAAACAGAGCGCGCTCGGGTTGATCGTCAACCGGCCCTCCGAGATTCCCCTGGCGCGCGTCTTTCCCGATCTGCCGAAGGTCAAGGACCGCGACGACACCGCCATGTCGGGCGGCCCCGTGCAACGGTCCGCCATCCTCGGTCTGGTGCGCCACGCCGGCCCGTTCGCCGACGCCAAGCTCGTCACGGACGGCGTCTGGTTCGCCACATCCAAGCGCGCCTTCGAGAAGGCGGCCGCCGAAAAACCGGGACCCGATGGGTTCCGCGCCTTTCTCGGTTACTCGGGATGGGGACCGGGCCAACTCGACGGCGAGGTGCGAATGGGAGCCTGGCGCATCCTGAACGCCTCGGCGGCGCTCGTCTTCGATGCGGATCCGGAAGGCCTATGGGACAGGCTGATTCGCCGGTCTGAGATGCCGGTCGCCTACCGGCACGACTGGCCGGGCCGGTACACCTGGTGCTGCACGCCTCCGCTGCTGCCTCCGCTGGACGTACCGCCGCCCGGCAGGTAGATCAACCCGTTCACGAACGCCGCTCCCGTCACTCCGTGTACCGGGACCGGCATCGAGCCCACGCGGCTCCACTTATCGGAGACGGGATCGTAGAGGTCGTGGTCCGGGTAGACTCCGCCCGGATCGGCCGCGCTTCCCTCCCCTCCGAAGATATGCACGCAGCCGTTGGCCACCACGCCGTTGACTCCGCCGCGAGGCTTCAGCATCGTCGCGCGCGTGGACCAGCGGCCGGTGGCCGGGTCGTACGATTCCACCGCGTCCGTCTGGGGACTGGTGAATCCGCCCTCGAATCGTCCGCCCACGACGTACAGCTTGCCGTCGTTCTCGAGGGCGATCAGGTGGTTCCGCTGCGTCGGCAGATTCGGCAGAGTCTCCCAGCGATCGGCCGCCGGATCGTACGCGGCGAAGTCGGCGCCGCGCGGCGGACGTCCACCCGCGACGTAGATCTTGCCGCCGACCGGCACGGCCGCGCCCGCGCTGCGCGACGTAGGCATGTCCGCCTTTCGCGACCAGCGGCCCGCCGCCGGATCGTATTCGTGGACGGTGTTGACGTAGGCGGTGTTGGCGTCGGTCTGGCCGCCAATCACATAGATCTTGCCGTCGAACGCGGCCGGCATCAGGTGATTCAGCGCCACGGGAAGCGGGGCCGTGCGGGTCCACGTGTCCGATGCGATGTCGTAGACCTGCACCGTAGCCACCGAAACGCGGCTCGCCGGATATCCGCCGATGACGTAGATCTTTCCATTCAGTTCGACGACTCCCATCTCCGAGTTCGCCTCGATCAGCGGAGCGCGGCGTCCCCACGCGCCCACGGCGGGTTCGAGCCCGCCCACGCGGAACGCCGCGGTCACGATGTTGGCGCGTGCGCCCGCGGCAGTCACCACGATGTCGACATCGCCGCGGCCGGCCAATCCTCTGGGCACGGGGCCGGCGTTGACTTGATCGAGTCCGGGAGTCTCGGCCTGCGCCGAGTATCCCAGGACCGGCACTGCCATGCCCCCGATCGAGGCGGTGAGGCTCGCGGCGCGCCGGAGCCCGGTGCCGAAGAGCGACAGGTACGTCTCGTCGCCAGTCCCGCCCAGATCCACGGGATCGGCCACCAACGCGGTGGTGCGATCGCCGTTGGCGGCCACTCGTAGCGCCACCGCCGCCGCCGGGCCCCGTCCGCCGCCGTTCGCGGCGAAGATCCCGGGCGCCGTCGCGCGGATCTCGATCCGGACCGTCTGGGTTTCGGCGCCGCGAATCGAGATCGTGGCTGGCCCAGCGGCCGCGGAGGGGATCAACAGGTTGATCTGACGCGGCGACACGTGCAGCAGCGGCGCGCGCAGTTGCGCCCCGGCGCTGTCGGCGACTGTCACCGAGACTCCGCCGAGTTCGACCGGCCACGGAGGAGCGCCGGCGGTGGCTGTCGCGGCCGCCAGCCGTTCGCCGAAGATGGCCGCGAGCGAATCCGGCGCGACGACGCCTTGCTCGAGCGACGCGGCGTTCACCACGGTCTGGCCGCGCGCCATCCCCACCAAGACGGCCGCCAAGACCGCCGTCCGGACCTGTTGTTTCATACCTCACTCTAAACCCGGTGGCCAAGCCGCGGTTTCGGGCCAGGTAAAGGTTTGGTAAAAGTGGCCCGGAACCGCCAGACTCGACGATACAATCGATCCATACTCATGAGCGCGTTCGACACCAATACGTCCCTTCTGGTAGTGGACGACGACCTCAAGATGTGCCGTCTGCTGCGCGAATACCTCCAGCCTCTCGGTTACTCGGTGGACACCGCGCACGATGGCCCCGACGGCCTGAGGCGCGCCTGCGAGAGCAACTACGCGGCGGTGATTCTCGACGTGATGCTGCCGGGCATGAACGGCATCGACGTGCTGCGCGAACTGCGCCGCGTCAAGGACACGCCCGTGCTGATGCTCACCGCGCTCGGCGACGAGCCCGACCGTATCGTGGGACTGGAGGTCGGCGCCGACGACTACCTGCCCAAGACCTTCTCCACGCGCGAACTGCTGGCCCGGCTGCGCGCCGTGTTGCGCCGCTCCATGATGACCGCGCGCCGCCGCGCCACCGCCTCGCAGGGCGCGATCGCGGTGGGTGACCTGGCGCTCGATCCCGAGGCGCGCGAGGCCACGCTCGACGGCAAGCTCCTGACGCTCACCACCACCGAGTACGACATCCTGTTGACGCTCGCGCGTTCGCCAGGGCGCGTCAAGAGCCGCGAGCAACTGCTGCTGGACGTCGCCGACCGTGATTTCGAGGTCTTCGACCGCTCGATCGACGTGCACGTTTCGTCGCTGCGGAAGAAGCTCAACGACGATGCCAAGACACCGCGGTTCATCGAGACCGTTCGCGGCGTCGGCTACCGGATGCGCAAGCCGGGCATGGAGCCGCTGGAATGAAACCGCGGTTTCCGCTGCTCGCCAAGATCCTGCTGCTGGTGCTGGGGAACCTGGTGCTGCTGGCGGGGATGCTCGCGCTGTTCGCCGGACTTCGGGCGCAACAGGGGCTCGATTCGTTCCTGCTGGGAACCGCTCGCGAACGGATCCGCGCGCTGGCCAGTTCCATCGCGCTGGAGTTGGATGGGACGGACGAAGACGCCCGCGACGCGATGCTGGCCCGCTATGCCGCCGCCTACAAGGTGGATCTCTACCTGTTCGATAACGACGGTCCGCAGGCCGCCGGTCCGAAAGTGAACCTGCCGGCGGAGGTGCACGAGCACATGACGCGGGGGCCTGGGGACGGTCCGCGGCTTGGCTCCGAGGAGCCTGCTCCTCCGCCGCCTCCTCCCACTTCCGATGGCGAGCCCCGGAAGAAGAAGGCCAAGAAAGGCAAGGGCAAAGGGAAGCAGCCGGACCCGCTCTCGGTTCCGCCCTTTCTGGTGGTGGCCGAGGACGGCCGCTACTGGGTGGGCGTACGGTTGCCCATCGGCGTGAAGGACCGCGACTCGCTGCCGGTCCGTGGCACGCTGTTCATCGTCACCGGAAGCTTCCTGACCAATCCGTTCTACGTCAATTGGCCGCCGTTCCTCGCCGTCTCCGGCGTCGCGATCCTTGTGACTCTGTTGTTCTGGGTGCCGATGGTCCGGGGCCTGACGCACTCCATCGCCGGCATGATGCGCGCCACGGCCGGCATCGCGCGGGGCGACTTCGGCGTCGCCGTGGACGCCGGCCGTAGCGACGAGTTGGGATCGCTCGGCGCGTCGATTCGCGAGATGGCCGCTCAACTGGAGGATCACATGCACGGACAGAAGCGCTTCCTTCGCGACGCGGCGCACGAGTTGCGGTCGCCGATCGCGCGCATGCAGGTGGCGCTGGGCATCCTCGAGCGCGAGGCGCCGGCCGAAATGCAAACGCGGCTCAACGATCTGAAGGAAGAGGTCGACGCGATGTCGGAACTCACGCGACAGTTGCTGACGTACGCGCGATCCGACCACGGTCATGAGAAAGAAGAGCGCCGCGCGGTGGCGGTGCGCGAGATCGCCGAACGCGCCGCGAGGAAGGAGGGCGTCGAGGCGGAGATCCAGGTCGATCCGGGCTTGCGCGCCATCGCGGCGCCGGATGCGTTGTTCCGATGCCTGTCGAATCTGCTGCGCAACAGCCAGCGTTACGCGGGGGGCGCCGGTCCGATCGTGGTGTCGGCCCAGGCGAGAGACGGCGAAGTGGACGTGGTGGTGAGCGACGCGGGACCTGGCATTCCCGAATCGGCGATGTCGAGGCTGTTCACTCCGTTCTTCCGCGTGCAGGATGCGCGCGACCGCCAGAGCGGCGGAACCGGGCTCGGCATGTCGATCGCCAAGGCCTGCGCGGAGGCGTGCGGCGGCTCCATCGAATGCGCCAATCGCAAGCCGAAGGGGCTTGCGGTGACGGTCCGGTTGCGGGTCCCCTAGCCTAGTCGAACGATCGGCGACGGGAAGCGACCGCCTCGGCGATGGCGGTGCAAGGCGTGTCGAGCGGCATGCGGCCGAGGTGGCGCATGCGGCGGCCGGCGCATGGGAAGTCCGGCAAGCCGCGTTGTCGAACTCGACGGTGGGGAGATCGAGGATGGTACGCATGGCCGGGCCTCAGTCGTCGAGAGGTTCGATGTCGTCGCGGAAGAGGGCCTGGATGTCCTCGGTTCGAAAGATCGCGTTGTCCGGTTGGAGGAACTCGCAGAGATAGTCCTGCCTGAAGCGCGAGTCCGGCAACGAGATCCGTTCCTCTTCGATCCACGCGGTCCGCACGCGGCGATTCGCGGTGACGGGCACATGGACGCGCTTCCATGCGTCCGCGCCGCTGCTCCATTCGCGATGGAAGAATCCGCGTTTGCCCCGCGGCGTGGAGAGCAGCCATAGGGCTCCGCCGGTCGCAAGCAGGACGGGCCGGAGCGCGTAGTACTGGGGATCGGGCACGAGAGCCGCCTCGTCGAAGATCAGGAGCGAGACCGCGGTGAAGCCGACGGTGGTGTGCTCGGCTTCGGGCAGTCCGACGATGCGGGAGCCGTTGCGGAACAGGAGCGACACGCGATTCTGGCCGTCGCCGCGCGTGGTCATGCCGAGCGAGCGGGCGAACATCGCGGACTTGCGCACGGTTTCCGCGCTCTGCCGCAAGCCGGGAGACGCAATGAGCGTGAGCGAGCCGGAGTGACAGAGCGCCTGGTGGAGCGCCTTGATCGCGATGATCGTGCTCTTGCCCCACTGCCGGTGGCAGCAGAGAATGCCGCGGCGAACGCGATCAAGCACGGGGGCCTGATCCGGGCCGGGCTGGAAGCCGAGTTTCTCCGCGAAGCACGCGGCGCTCAAGCAGT
>SYLY01000092.1 GCA_005808475.1 Acidobacteriota bacterium | reverse complement strand
CCATGTCGATGCCGCTCATCGCGTGGAAGCCGATGCCGGAACGGCCCGCGTAGATGTTGCGGTCGTACATCTTGTGCCAAAGCCGCTCGGTCTCGAACGGGTCCTCGCCCACCAAGATGCTTCCGAGCCCCGCCGTGATTGCGTGCGAGTAAGGCCCTTCGATCGCCGCCTTGACGGCCATCGGCGCCGAGTCCACTTCGCCGATTCCGCTGATGCCCGCGTCGGTGTGGACTCGCACGATGAGCGCGTCCTGGCCGGAGTCGCACTGCTGTTTGACGTCGGGAAGGCGTAGATAGAGCGCTTCCACCTGAGTGATCTTCATGAACCGGTCATTCTATCGCACCGGACCGTATGCCTCGATCCGCGTCGCGCCGCCCTTTGGCAAGCGGACCACTCCTTCGGCGGCGTCGAACGCGTGCCACCCGCGGCCATCCACCAGGACCTTGTCGAGCCGCCGGCGCAAATGCACGTGCAGGGCCGGGTGCGGACCGGAGATTTCGACGCGCGCGCCGCCCGGAGTTCCCTCGGCGCGGAACGAGATTTCGCCCAGGAACGTGGGCGCGCGTTCCACGGCGATCCGCTTGCCGGGTTCGCGCCAGGCGAGGGGCGCTCCGCGCAGCAGATGCACGATGCCGGTGGGCCGGTTGTCGCGCATCTCTTCGTGCAGCAGCATGGTTCGCAGCATGCTCAGCGTTTCCGCGTTCGCGGCCGAGTTGGGGAACGTGAGACCGGCGTCGACGAATCCTCCATCGCGCGTGTTGTAGCCGGTGATGGGCGATCCCTCGCTCGCCACATACAAGTTGCGCGACATCGCGTAGGCGAGCCGTCCGTGGAAACCCAGCAGAAAATCCTCCACCTTCCCTTGCCGCAGGCGGTAGTTGTGATAAGCGTGGTTGTAGACGGCGTTGATCCAGCCGCTGTCATCGCCCGGACGTTTTCGGGCGCGCGTCATGCCGGCGAGTTTGCCGCCGCGCGCCTGCACGTAGCCGGCGATCCAGTTGCCCACCGGGTCGTCTGGATTGAAGAAGTGGAACTGTAACTGCATGTCCACCCAGTACTGATAGTAAGCGCCTTGCACGCGCCCGAGCGCGATATGGTCGTAGGGATCGGGCCCGTAGTCCGGCGTTTCGCGGAAGTAGAGCGTCTGCAGGTCGACGAACGGCGGGCGGCCCGGCAGCCGGATAGCGGCCGCTTCCATCGACCGCATCAGATCGGCCCGGTAGAGCCGCGCTTCGTCCACATAGCGGCGGCCCCGGTCCAGATCCAGACCGGTGGCCAGCAGGAACTCGCCGAAATCCTGCAAGCCCTGGCAGTTGGTGATGTTGTGCGCCGGGCAGTAAACCGCTTGGGTTGAGGCGATCACGTCCACGCCCGGTTTGTCCGGTGGCAGCCATCCCCAGTGCAGCGGGCGGGGAAGGTCTGGGCCCGTCATCGTGGTGCGGCGTTCGGCCACGATCTCCTCCGCGATGCGATACAGATCGTGCTTCCAGGCGTGGAAAACCGAGGCGTCGCCCGTAAGCCTCCACAGGGCCAGCATGTGGTGCATCGGCAGCGCTCGCCGGTTCTGATACTTCCGCCCGGCGGCCTCTGGCGTCACCGACGCGCGGAACGCCCAGGGCAACAACCCGAGCGCGTAGTCCTTGTGGCCGTACATGGCGAACACGTGCGTGCCGAAAGCGTTCTCCACCGGATAGTAGGAATCGTTGTATCGAAGGCCGGAGCCGTAAGTGAACCGCGGCCCGTCGGCGAGTACGAAGTTCTGGAGCAGGAGCGCCTTCCAGATCCGGCCGATGCGCTCGTCGGGGATCTCGATGCGCGTCCCCTTGGCCAACAACTCCAGCCAGAAGGCGCGCTCGGCCGCGTGGCGCGACTGGAAGTCCGAGGCCCGAAGCGCCGCGGCCGAACCCGGCAGATACGGCACGTTGAAGTAGATCGCGCGACGCCCGGCCGGGGGCAGCGGAACCGAGTGGGTCAGAAGCTGGCGCGTGGCGTCCCACTTCGCCGCCGGATCCGAGTGCGCCAGCACCGTGCGGCTTACCGCGTCCCGCACTTCGCCGCCCACCGCGTCCGCCGGACCGCCGCGCAGCAGCCGGATCTCCTCGTGCAGCAACGCCGTCAGCGGCGCGTCCGTTTCGTTGCGCAACTCCACCCGGATCCAGGCGTTGTCCGGCGGTGCGTGCACGTAGGTGGCTTCGTACACGATGCCCCCGTGGCGGTACCGGTTGCGCAGGATCGGCAGATACCCATCCTCGTAGCGCAGCCCGGTTCCCTCGGCGCGTACCCGTCCGAACATTTCCGCGGCTTCGCCCACGCGGAAGGCGATGTTGGTATTGTGCGCCACTTGCAGCGTGGTGGCGGGCACTTTGTGGCGAATCAGGTTCGCGCCCATCGCGCCGTTCCACCAGACGGCGAACTCGTCGTCGGCGCCGTCGCCGGGAAGGCCCGGGCGCCGCGAATCGGAATAACCGCCGAGCACCGTCCGGTCGAGGATTTTGCCGGGATAGAACGAGGCAGCCTTGTCGAAATCGGGTTCGCCGAGCGCCAGGATTCGCTTTCCGAGCGGATCGTCCAGCCCCTCCGTCATCTCCTTCTCGTATTGCCGGCCGCGCTCCATGGCGGTGGTTTCGGCGGATGTGAAGACGGCATCCTTGCCCCAGCGGCGCGTCAGTTCGAGGTAGTCGCGCCCGAGGCGGCCAGCTTCGGCCGCGTCCGTCAGGATGGCTGGCTTCTGCGCGATCGCGGGTAGGGCGAGTAGCAGCGGCCAGATACGGCGAAGGGCGTTCACGGCACACCAGCATCGCACAGCGCGGCGAGGGGATGCAGCTACTTGTTCTTGACGTCCACCGGGACAGCCATCAGTCGATCCAGCCGCCAGTCGCCATAGCCTTCAGCCGCGCGCGGATCGTCTTCGGTCAGCTTCGCTCATGAAGCGCCGGTCTCATTTCCGCCGCTTCTCCTCGCGCTCCTCCCGTTCGTCATCGTCCAGATCGAGAGATAGCGGCGCGAACACCGCCTGCCGAACGCCTGGAAACGGCGTCTCCCAGCCGCGCGTGGAATGCCAGAGAATCCGGTTCAACCGGTCCGATGGCGCCGCGTCGGGCACGTCCCACCGCATCCTCGCCGACGCGCGCGCCGCTTCCCGCGCCGGTCCGCGCAGCGCCTTCAGTGCCGGGTTCACGTCGTGCAGGGACTGCTTCGGTTTCACCGCGTCGTAGGGAGTGAAGTCCGGCTCGGTGGTGAAGCTGGCCCGCATGTCGTTGGCGATCAGGTCGAACAGCGACATCGCCGGCAGCCCCAGGATCAGTTCGATCGTCTTCAACATGCTCTGGTGGGAGTAGAAGGTCGAGTCGACGGCGCCTCGCCGTACGTACGGGCCGATCGCCAACGCCACCGTGCGGTGCCCATCCACATGATCGACGCCGTTCTGCGCGTCGTCTTCCACGATGAAGATCGTCATCTTTTTCCAGAAGCGCGTGTGCGATAGCGACTCCACGATCTGGCCCACGGCCCAGTCGTTGTCGGCGACCATGGCGGCCGGCGTCGACGTGCCCGGCGTCGTCCCGAAGGTGTGATCGGAGGGCAGCAGCACGATCGACAGGTTCGGCATGGAACCCTTGGCCTCCCATTCGGCGATCTCCTTCTTCATGATCGAGGCGCGGATCACGTCCGGAATGGCATTGGTATATCCGGGGAAGTTAGTGGCGAGCACCTTGTTCAACGTCGCCACGTGCGCGCTGACGCTCCAGCGGTTGGAGAAGTCCTCGCCCGCTTCCCACCTCCGGATGAGATCCATCCGGCCAGACGACTGCTCCTCCGACATGCGCGGAATGAACTCGCCGAACACGCGGACCGACTTGTTCCGCGCCAACGCCAGATCCCAGATGAAGCCGCCCGACGAGTACGCCAGCGGATCGGTGCCGTCGAACGGATAGCTGCGCCCCTGATATCCGGGCCACAACGTGTACGAGGTCTCGTTGGCCTGCGTCACCCACTGGTGCCCGTCGGCGCTATTGCCGCCGGTGGCGTAGAAATTGTCCAGCAACACGTAGCGGTCCGCCAGCCGGTGCTGATTCGGAGTGACGTCTTCTCCGAACATGACGAGCGAGGGATCGCCGTTGCCCTTCGGAACGTCGCCGAACACCTGGTCGTAGGTGCGGTTCTCCTTGACGATGTACACGATGTGTTCGACCGGCGACGGATCGCCCGCGCGGCGCGGCACTGGCAGCGATTCGCGAGTGGCGGACGCGGTCTCCACCACCGGTGGACCCACCCGCAGACGGTTATTCTCGCCTACCGCCGTGGTGTAGCCGGCCAGTTGCGCCGCGTCGGGCAGGTCGACAACGTGCACCGATCCGCGGTAGGAATGCACGTACCGCTTGCCCGGCTCGTCCCGCCATGCCGATCCCGCGCCGAGCAGAGTCGCCACCGCCAGTTGTCTCCCGTCTGGACTGAGCGACAGTGCGTTGGGATACCACGCCGCCGGGATCAGGCCCTCGATCTTGCCCGAACCCGCCTGGATTTGCGCCACCGCGTTGATGCCGCCGCACGCCACCCACAAGTTCGCGCCGTCTTTCGAGATCGCGATCGCCGTGGGTGCAATTCCGGTCACCCGCCGCTCGAACGGCTGGATCTCGATGGTGCGCGCCACGCGGTTCGCCTTGGTGTCGGCCACCGTGATCGAGTCGCCGTTGGTGTTGGCCACATAGAGCAGGTTGCGCGGTTCGTCCCAGGCGACTCCAGTCGGATGGCGGCCCGCGGTGAGTTGGACGGGCTCGCTACCCCCGGTCAGATCGATGCGCGTCACCGTTCCCGCGGCCGCCACGCCCCTCGCGTCGACCTTCACCCTGTCGGCGCCTGGCGCCAGACCGGTGGGAGAGGAGAGATCCTTCCCGGTGGGCTTGCGGCCGCCCCAGTTGGTAACCCAGGCAGTGGAGCCGTCCGCGCTCACCGCCGCGCCGAACGGCGCTATCCCGGTGGGGATCGTCCGGGGAGGGGCGCCTCCGCCGAGATCGGCCACCACGATCTTGTTGTCGAAGATCAGCGGCATGACGGCGGTCTTGCCGGGCGCGATGCCGATGGCGCCGGCGATCTGGCTCCCTAGGCCCTCGGAGATCGAGGAGATAGTCCCACCGTCCACGGCGGCTAGCCGGGCGCTCTTCTTACTCCCCGCCGTGCCCGAGATATACACCTTGCCCGATGCCGGGTCGTAAGCGATCCCTTGCAGTCCGGCCGTACCCCCCAGGGGGATACGATGGAGGACTTTATTGGCGCGCCAATCCAAACGGAAGATAGCCGATGCATTGAGCACCCAGATTTCCGACGAGGATGCGCCGAAGGCGACTCCGTGGACTCGTCCCTGGAAGATGGATGGGACTCCGGCGGGCGTGATCCCCTGGCGCGTTGTGACGACGCCGGGGTCGACGACCGAGCGCACGGGCCGGTCCGCGGACTGGGCCAGGGCGAGTAACGGAACCGAAACAAAAAGCAGGAACTTAGGCCACATGGCAGGATTGTACCAACAACCCGCGCGCCATGTGATCGAGCAATTGGAGGTGGGCGGCGCGATGCGACCGGAGCCGGATCAGGGCGGCCACCGACGCGAGGAGTTCGATGCGTTCCTGCGCGCCGCGGTCGAACGAACTCCGCCGCGCATCCAGCCCGTCGACCATGTCGAGCACGTCGCCGGTGACACGAATTTCCGCGTGCGGCCGGTCCGAGGAGGGGTGAAGGGACTCGAGGAGAATGCTTGCCAGCCAAGCTGCTTCGAGAGATCCCTTTTCGTTCACGGCCGCCATGCTCACCGCGGACCATATCGTCCCTCACCGGACGCCTTTTGAGCAATCCCGCCCTCGTTTTTC
The DNA here is from genome assembly GCA_005808475.1 of Acidobacteriota bacterium. Taxonomy (GTDB): domain Bacteria; phylum Acidobacteriota; class Terriglobia; order Bryobacterales; family Bryobacteraceae; genus SYLY01. The sequence goes on along the minus strand of SYLY01000092.1, from coordinate 4,303 downwards.
TCCCTCTCTCCACCGATAAGTAACTGGGATGATCCGGCTGACGCGAATCAACCAGAAGCCCCTGGTGATCAATTCCGACCTTATCGAACACATCGAGATTACACCCGATACCGTGGTGACGATGACCACCGGGCAGAAATTCGTCGTCCTCGAGCCCCTCGAGGATATTCTCCAGCGGGTCATCGAGTTCCGCCGCACGATCCATCCTCCCTACTCGCCCCCCTCCCGAACCGATGGCTGACAAGCCCAAGACTCCCTCCAAGCGCCCGGATTTCGCCACGATCGGCGGCCTTGTTTTGGCCGCCGCCGGGATCGTCGGTGGACTGATCCTCGAAGGCGGCGAACTCGCCGACGTCACCCAACTCACCGCCGCCATCATCGTGCTCGGCGGCACGATCGGCGCGGTATTGATCAACACGCCGCTCGCCACGTTTCTCGGCGCGATGAAGCGGCTGGGAGCGGTGTTGTTCGACACCGCCGAGTCCGAACACGCCGTGATCGAGCAACTGGTCGGCTTTGCCACCCGCGCCCGCAAAGCCGGCATCGTCTCGCTCGAACGGGACGCGGCCGCCGCCGCCGATCCCTACATGAAAAAGGCCCTCACTCTCGCCGTGGACGGCACCGACATCCAAGAGTTGCGCAAGATGCTCGAGACGCAGATCGACATGGACGAACATCACGCCGAATCCGAGGCCAAGGTGTTCGAGGCGGCCGGCGGCTACGCGCCCACCATCGGGATCATCGGCGCCGTGATGGGGCTCATCCAAGTGATGAAGAACCTGTCCGACATCGACAAGGTCGGCCACGGCATCGCGGTGTCGTTCGTCGCCACCGTCTACGGCGTCGCGGTGGCGAACGTGATCTTCCTGCCCGCCGCCAACAAGATCAAAGCCAAGGCGCAAGGGCAGTCGCGCATCAAGGAGATGATCCTCGAAGGGGTGGTCGCGATCGTCGAGGGAATGAATCCCAAGCTGATCGAGAGCAAGCTCGAATCCTACCTCACCCATCCCAAGCCGGCGCCCGCGGCAAAGGGCGGCTGATGGCCCGCCGGAAAAAGCACGCCGCCCATGAAAACCACGAGCGGTGGCTCGTCTCCTACGCCGACTTCATCACCCTGCTGTTCGCTTTCTTCGTGGTGATGTTCGCCACATCGCAGACCGATCGCGGCAAGACGCAGAGGCTCGAGGAAAGCATGAAGAAGGCCATCGAGCAGAGCCCGGTTGCCAGCGCCATCGCCGGAATCCTCGGAGGCGTGGTTGACGACAAGGGCAAGGGCAACGCGCAGATGCGCGGTCCCGGCGGAGCCGAGAAGATGACCGCTCAGCGCGAAAGCCAATACATGGAGCTCACTCCCTCGCTCGTCTACCTCACCAAGGAGCTCGAACAGGACATCGCCGAAGGCAAGATCGAGGTCAACATGGAGGCGCGCGGCCTGGTGGTCAGCTTCCAGCAGGCCGCGTTCTTCCCCTCCGGCGACGATGCGATTCCGGCGGAGACCTACGGTTCCCTCGCCAAGGTCGCCCAGGCGATCCTCTCCGTACCGAACCCGGTGCGGTTCGAAGGCCACACCGATTCGGTGCCGCTGGTCAACAGTCTTCGCTTCCGCTCCAACTGGGAGCTCTCGGCCGCGCGCGCCATCGCGATGATGGAGGTGCTGGTCGATTGCTGCCAACTGACGCGCGAACGGTTCTCGATCGCCGGCCACGCCGACAACGCACCTGTCGCCGACAACAGCGACTCGCTGGCGCGCATGCGCAACCGCCGCGTCGACATCGTGATCCTCAACCAGGCCGGCGCGGCCAGCGAACCGGGCCGGTAGGCTACAGGCCCATGTCCCGCAGGTGCGCTTCCATGTGATCGAGATAATCCGCCGCAAGCCACCCGAGCGTCGACTCGGCGCCATCCGGCAGCGTCACCCGCCGCGCCTCGGCCGCGCTGTCGAAGGCGTCCACGACTCCGGCGATCTGCGGATTCAGTTCCCGCCAGAGGGCGGCGGCGCGCTCTGCCGGACGTCCGGCGTACCGGTTGATCCGGACCAGGTCCACCTGCGGATACGCCACCACCGGATATGGCTCCGGCTCCACTTGCGCCCGCGTGAAGCGATGCAGGTTGTTGACCGCCGAGTCGATCAGATGACCCAGGATCTCCTGCTTCGTCCACCCGCTTCCCGGAACGGCCGTCCAACCATCCGGCCCGAAGGCGAGAAACTTCGCCGGAACCTCGTCCGACAACAGCCGCAGCCGCTCCGCGATTCGCGCTCCGCTCAAAACCACTCGTCCTTGTTCACCAGATTGCCCGGCTCGTCCCCGCGCGCGAACCGCCCCACGTTGTCGAGCAGAACCTCGAGGTGACGCTCGGGCACCCGCACCGAATAGCCGGCCACGTGCGGCGTCAGGATCGCGTTGGGGAAGCCCCACAAGGCATGGTCCGTCGGCAGCGGCTCGGTCTCGTACACATCGAGCGCGGCGCCGGCGATCGTGCGCGCCCGTAGCGCCTCCACCAGCGAGTCCAGGTCGACGATCGCGCCGCGTCCGATGTTGATGAAGTACGCCGAACGCTTCATCCGCTCGAACCGCTCGCCGGCGAACATCTTCACCGTTCGCGGCGTATGCGGCGCGGCGACCACCACGAAGTCGCTCGCCGCGAGCAAATCGTCCAGCCGTTCCAACGGCCACGCGTCCTCTTGCACAGGATCCACGGCGAGCGTCGTCATCCCGAAAGCCTGCGCGCGCCGCGCCACCTCGCGGCCGATCGCGCCATAGCCTACGATTCCCATCGTCGCGTCCGCCAGATGCAAATGAGCCCGGTCCACCTGGTTGACCACGCCGGGACCCGCCGAAAAGTTCACCTGAAACTCCGGCGCGCCTACTGGAGCCCAGCGCCGCTCCATCTGCTGCCGCACGTACAGATGCAGATTGCGCGCGAAGCAGATGACGTAGCCCATCACGTGATCGGCGATCACGTCCGAGAATAGCCCCCGCATATTGCTGAGCCGGCACGGATGCGCCACCAGCGCCGGGAAGAGGTAGTGCTCGAGGCTCGCCGTGGGCGACTGGATCCACGCCAGCCTGCCCGCTCGCTCGAGCAAATCCGGCGTCATCTTGCCGAAAAAAGCCTCCGCATCCGCGATTTCGGCGGCGGCTTCGGCGCCCTCGGCGCAATTGACCACCTGCATCCCCCCAGCGGCGGCGCGGATGCGTTCCAGGCGGGATTCCTCCACCGGAGGATGGATCACCAGTTTCACCGTACAATAGTACTATTGGCATGAAAGCGCGCGTCACCGTTTCCTTCAAAAAGTCGATCCTCGATCCGCAGGGCCAGACCATCCGGGCCGCCCTGAACGGCCATGGACACCCGGAGATCACCGATGTCCGGCAGGGCAAGGTCTTCGAGATTTCGTTCGCGGAAGGGACCAGCGCCGCCAGGGCCAGAATCGACTTGGAGGAAATCGCGAGGGACATCCTGGCCAATCCGGTGATCGAAGATTACCGGGTGGAGTGGACCGACTAAAGTCCTTAGGGTGAACCCCCGATAAAAACGCTATGTGCGGCATCGTAGGCTACGTGGGGACCAAGAGCGCGGCCCCTATCATATTGGACGGTCTGAAGCGGCCCGAATATCGCGGCTATGACTCCGCCGGTTTGGCGGTCCTCGACGAGAAGCGGACGCTGTCGATCCGCCGCGCCGAGGGGAAACTGCGGAACCTCGAGGAGGCCGTTCGAGAAACGCCGGTCTCCGGGACGTTTGGCGTCGGCCATACCCGTTGGGCCACTCACGGCCGCCCGACCGAGGAGAACGCGCATCCTCATCGCGGCCCCAAGGGCGACGTGGTGGTGGTGCACAACGGAATCGTCGAGAACTACCTCTCGCTCAAACAGCGGCTGGAGTCGGAGGGTCACCGGTTCATCTCGGAGACCGACACCGAGGTCATCGCCCACCTGATCGAGATGCACCTCGACGGCAACCTCGAGGAAGCGGTGCGCAAAGCGCTGGCCGAAATCCGGGGCGTGTTCGCGCTGGGCGTGCTGTGCAAGTCCGATCCTGGCAAGATCGTCGGCGCGCGCAGCGGACCTCCGGTGGTGATCGGCCTGGGAGAGAACGAGTACTTCCTCGCCTCCGACGTGCCGGCCATCTTGCAGCACACCCGCGACATCATCTTCCTCGACGACGGCGATCTGGCGGTCATCACCTCGGAAGGCGTCACGCTCACCGATTTCGACGGCAACCCGATCAAGCGGAACGTGTCCCGCATCCTGTGGGATCCGATCATGGCGGAAAAGGGCGGCTACAAGCATTTCATGCT
>SYLY01000091.1 GCA_005808475.1 Acidobacteriota bacterium | reverse complement strand
CACATCGGCGCGGCGCCGTTCCTGCTCTCGGAACTCGACATTCCCGTGTACGCCACGCCGTTCACGATCGGGCTCATCGAGCGGCGGCTGGAAGAGCACGACATGCTCGACCACGTGAAGCTGAACCCGGTGCTGCCCGGCTCCAAGATCCAGGTGGGCTGCTTCGGCGTGGAGTTCATCCACGTCACGCACTCGATCGTTCAGGCGGTGGCGCTGGCGATCACCACTCCCGTGGGCGTGGTTATCCATACGGGCGACTTCAAAGTGGACCCGACGCCCACCGACAACGAGCCCTGCAACCTCCACGCCTTCGCCGAGTACGGCAAGCGCGGCGTGTTGCTGCTGATGTCGGACTCGACCAATGCCGACCGCCCCGGCTACACGCAGTCGGAGCGCGCCGTCCGGCCGCGCCTGGAGGAGATCTTCCACCGCACCAAGCACCGCTTGATCGTGTCCTGCTTCAGTTCGTCGATTCACCGGATCCAGCAACTGCTCGACCTGGCCAAGGAACACGGCCGCCGCGTCGCGTTCCTCGGCCGCAGCATGACGGAAGTGTCGGAGATCGCGCACAATCTCGATCTGTTGCAGATCCCCGACGACACGCTCTTGCGCCCGCAGGATGTGCAGTCCACCCGCCGCGACCGCGTGCTGGTGATCGTATCCGGCACGCAGGGCGAGCCGATGTCGGCGATGTCGCGCGTATCGGTGGGCAATCACCGGCATCTCTCGCTCGATCACGGCGACACGGTCGTTCTCAGCGCCCGCATGATTCCGGGCAACGAGAAGGGGATCTACCGGATGATGAACCACCTGGCGCGCCGCGGCGCCGATCTCGTCTACGGGACGATGACGCCGCCGGTCCACGTGTCGGGCCACGCCAGCCGGGAGGAACTCCACCTCATCCTGAATCTGACGCGGCCCAAGTACTTCCTGCCGATCCATGGCGAGTACCGGCAACTGTGCGAACACGCCCGCCTCGCCGAGACGATGCGCACCAGCGGCATCGAGCAGACCTTCGTGATCGAGACCGGCCAGACAATCGAGATCGATGCGCACGGAGCGCGCCGCGGTCCGAACGTGCAGGTGGGCCGCGTTTGCATCGACTCGGGCACGATCGACGAGTTCGTGGACGACATCGTGATTCGCGACCGCCGCCATCTGTCCGAGGACGGCTTCGTGCTGCCGATCATCGCGATCGACAAGCACACTGGCCTGCCCGGCATGCCCCCGGAGATCGTGAGCCGGGGCTTTATCGTGGAAGACGGCGCGTCCGACATCCTGAAGGACGCTCGCGCGGTGGTGCTGAAAACCATCGAAAGCTCCAGCGTGGAGGAGCGCGGCGATTGGGGCGTGATGCAGGAGAAGATCCGCTCCGATCTCAAACGGTTCATCAGCAAGCGGACGCAACGCCGCCCGCTGATCATGCCGGTGATCCTCGAGGTCTGACGCCGGTGGCGGACGCGAGATATCTCGAGGACGCCTCGGGCTTCCGCGGATTCGCCAGCCGCGTGTTCGTGCCGGACGGGGCGGACGAGACCGCCTCGATCCTGGCGGAGGCCGTCCGCGCGGAGACGCCGGTGACGGTGGCGGGCGCGGGAACGGGCGTTACAGGAGGCCGCGTTCCACAGGGCGGCTGGGTGATCTCGACGGAGAAGTTGACGCGCATCGAGATCGACGGCGATACGGCGCGGGTGGGCGCGGGCGTTGCGTTGCGGGACCTGCACGCGGCCGCGGAACGAGCGGGCCGGCTCTATCCGCCCGATCCCACCGAGTGGACCGCGTCGGTGGGGGGGACCATCGGCGCCAATGCCAGCGGCTCGCGCAGCTTCCTCTCCGGCGCAACCCGCCGCTGGGTGCGGGCGTTGACCGTCGCGACGATGGATGGACGTTCGAGGCGGTACGAACGCGGCGAGGCCATCGGCTTCGACGTGCCCGCGATTCCGGCGCCGCGAACCACTAAGAACACCGCCGGTTATCCGCTCCGGCCCGGCATGGACTGGGTGGACCTGTTCACCGGGTCGGAGGGAACTCTGGGCGCGATCGTGGAAGCGGAACTGCGCCTGCTGCCAACGCCGGGGCGCTGCTTCACCGGGCTGGTCTTCTTCCCGGACGATGCCGCCGCCATCGCCGCGGTGGACACGTGGCGGCCGATCGCCGGACTGCGGATGCTCGAGTACTTCGATGGCAACTCGCTGCGGCTGCTTCGGCCGGGGATTCCGGAGATCCCTGGGGGAGCCGGCGCGGCGGTGCTGTTCGAACGCGAGATCGACGGCCCCGAGGGCGACGAAGCGGGGGAGTGGCTCGACAGACTGGAGGCCGCCGCGGCGCTGACGGAGGAGTCCTGGTTCGCGCTCGCCGCGCGTGACCGCGAACGCTTCCGCGCCTTTCGCCACGCGCTTCCCGAGACAGTGAACGAGCGCGTGCGCCGGGCGGGCTTCACCAAGCTCGCGTCGGACTACGCGGTTCCGCTCGATCGCAATCTCGAGATGCTCGATGCCTATCGCCGCGTGCTGGGCGCGGAGTTCCCCGGCCGCTACGTGGTGTTCGGGCACATCGGAGACGCGCACGTCCACGCGAACATCCTACCCGAGAGCCAGCGCGACTTCGACCGCGGCCGCGACGTCATGACCGATTTGGCGCGCTACGCGGTTTCGCTCGGTGGAACCGTCAGCGCCGAGCACGGTCTCGGCAAGCGGAAGGCGCATCTGTTGGCGATCCAGTACGGCGCGGCGGAGATCGATGCGATGAAGGCGGTGAAGGCGCGCCTCGACCAGGCGTGGCTGCTCGGCCGAGGCACGCTGTTCGCCGTGTAGCTATCCCCGCAGGTGCTTGGCGAAGTGATCGAGAGTGCGCTGCCAGGCGAGTTTGGCGGCCGCCTCGTCGTAGCGCGGCGTGGTGTCGTTGTGGAACCCGTGGTTGGCGCCTTCGTACATGTGCGCCGCATACGCGATCTTGTTGGCTTTCAGCGCTTCCTCGTAGGCCGCCCAGCCGCCGTTGATGCGCGTGTCGAGCGAGGCGTAGTGCAGCAGGATCGCGGCCTTGATCTTGGGGACATCCTCCGCGCGCGGCTGGCTGCCGTAGAACGGAACCGCCGCGGCCAGGCCGGCCCCGAGCCGCACCGCGAGCATGTTGCAGATGCCGCCTCCGAAGCAGAATCCGACCGCGCCCAGCTTGCCGGAGCTATCGGGGCGGGCCTTCAGCCATCGGGCGGCGGCGACGAAGTCCTCGGCCATCTTGGCGCGGTCCACCTTGGCGAACAGCTTGCCGCCTTCTTCGTTGTCGCCGGGGAAGCCGCCGGCGCTGGTGAGTCCGTCGGGAGCGAAGGCGATGTAGTTCGCGGTGGCGAGGCGGCGCGCCACGTCTTCGATGTAGGGGTTCAGCCCGCGGTTCTCATGCACCACCAGGACGGCGGGCAGTTTGCCCGATGCCTTGGCGGGGCGGGCGAGATATCCGCGAATGGTCCCATTGCCTTGCGGCGAGGGCACGGTGGCGGACTCGGTCTTGATGCGCGGATCGTCCTTGGCGACCTGCTGCGCCCAGGCGTAGTTGGGGCGCAGCATCTCGAGCAGCGCGGCGGCGGTGAGTCCGCCGGTGGCGAACCGGTTGGCGCCGTCCAGAAACTCGCGGCGGCCGATATCGCCGTGCACGTACTTGTCGAACAGTTGGAGCAGTTCCTGGGGGAAATCCGAAGCTTTCTTACGTTCCATTCGGGGTGGCCTCCTCGAGGGAAGAGGATACCATGCGGCGGCGTCGAACCGGGGCTATCGCAGGATGCCGATCTTGTCGAGCGGCCAGTAGACGAATACGGCCTTGCCGTAAATGTGGCGGCGGTGCACCGGACCCCAGGAGCGGCTGTCGTTCGACGACGAGCGGTGATCGCCCAGCACGTAGAAGTGCTCGGCCGGAACCGTCGCCCGCGGAACGGAAATCGTGTCTCGATAAGCGGGGGGCACGTAGTCCTCGCGTAGCGCCGAGCCGTTGACCACCACCGAGCCTTCGCGCACTTCGATGTGGTCGCCCGGCAGCCCCACGACGCGCTTGATGTAGGACTTGCTAGGATCGTTCGGATACCAGAACACGACGGTGTCGCCGCGTTGGATGTCGCCCATTCCGAAGCGGTAGATAAACTTGTTGATGAAGATCCGCTCCTGATCTTCCAGGGCGGGCATCATGCTGGTGCCTTCCACCTTCACGGGCTGGTACACGAACAGAATGACCAACACGGCGATGACCACCGATAGCATCAGGTCGCGCAGCCAATTGATCGCGGCTCCCACCACGGCCGGACGTTCCGGCGCGGGGAGTGGGGCCAACGGTTCTTCGTGTTCGCTCATGGACGCGATTCTCCCATTGTCGATCCGGAAGGCATGAAGCGGCAACCGGCGGTTCTGATCGTACCGGCGCTTGACGAGGCGCCGGTGATCGCTTCCACGCTGGCGCGGATTCCGGCCGGGCTGTTCCTCGCGGTGATCGTCGCCGACAACGGTTCCACGGATGGCACCGGGCCGATCGCCGCGGCCGCCGGCGCCATGGTGGTCACGCGCGCCGAAAAAGGATACGGGGGCGCGTGTCTGGCGGCGATCGAGGCGGTTCCGGCGGAGACCGAAGTGGTGGCGTTCATGCAGGCCGATGGCAGCGAGGATCCCCGCGAAGCCGCGGAGTTGCTCTCTCCCATATTCGACGGACGAGCAGACCTAGTGTTAGGTTCCCGCGTACTGGGCCGGTCCAGCCCTGGCGCCCTGCTGCCGCATCAGAGGTTTGGCAATTGGCTTTCCACCACCCTCATCCGCTGGATTTGGGGACACGCCTACACCGATCTGGGGCCGTTCCGGGCGATCCGCCTTTCCAGCCTCCGCGCCATGGATATGCGCGAACTCGCCTACGGCTGGACTGTCGAGATGCAGGTGAAAGCGGTGGTCAACGGACTGCGGGTGTTGGAGATTCCGGTGACCTACGGCATCCGCGAGGCAGGCGTGAACAAGGTTTCCGGCAACGCGAAGGCAAGCGTGATGGCCGGAGCGCGGATTCTCGCCGTGATCGTGCGTTTGGCGTTGCGCGCCCGGTAGTCCGGAACGCATTTGCGGCGGCCGTCCGCGAGTACATTGGATGGTTGGGGAAAGGTTCCACTCGCGAGCCGGCCGCCGCTTGTTTCGATGATACGCCGCGGGGAACAACGGGCGAAGAGAAATGGGGTGAGCGCCGTGAAACGCAGGGTGAACCGGCGGGCGGGGCCCCCGCGGCGTCATGTTAGACTTGCAGCTTATGCGCATCGCGGTGGCCGGCCTCGGCTTCATGGGTTCGACTCACTTGCAGGCGTGGGCCAACGTGGCCGGCGCGACGCTACACGCGGTGGTCAGCGATTCGCCCGTCAAGCTCTCGGGTGACCTATCGGCGATCCAGGGGAACCTGGACCGGCCGGGACAGAAGCTCGACTTCTCCGGCGTTCGCAAGTACCGGCGGCTCGAGGAGGCTCTCGCCGATCCCGAGGTGGACGCGGTCGACCTGTGTCTGCCCACGTATCTGCACGAATCGGCGGCGGTGGCGGCGTTGCGCGCGGGCAAGCATGTGCTGGTGGAAAAACCGATGGCGCTCGACGAAGCCTCGTGCGCGCGTATGATCGCCGCCGCCCGCGAGGCGAACCGGGTGCTGATGACGGCGCAGGTGCTGCGATTCTGGGCCGACTACCAGCCGCTGATCGAAGCTCGGCGGTCGGGCTCGCTCGGCGCGGCTCGCGCGGTGCTGTTCCGGCGTCGTTGCGCGGCTCCGGCGTGGGGCAAATGGCTGCACGACGCGGAGAAGGGCGGGGGAGGCGTGTTCGACCTGCTGATCCACGACGTCGACATGTGCGTCCACTTGTTCGGCAAGCCGGAGGCGGTTTCGGCGACGGGGACCGAGGATCTGCCGGCGGGAATCGACATCGTGACCGCGCAACTCCACTACAGGGACGTTCCATCGGTCACCGTGACCGGGGGATGGCACCATCCCGCCGCGTATCCGTTCTCGATGGAGTACACGGCGGCCTTCGACCTGGGCACGCTCGAGTTTTCGAGCGCCGGCCGGCCAGTCACGCTGTATGCGCACACGGGCGAGGCCAAAGCCGTGGACAAGCCGGAGCGCGACGGATTCGAAGCCGAGCTCGAGTACTTCGCCGCGTGCGCCCGCGACAATCGCGCGCCGGAGGGTTGCTCGCCCGAGGAATCGGCCGCGGCCGTCGCCATTACGCGGCTGCTGGTGGCGGCTCGCGCGAGGAACGGCGAGAAGGTCGCGTTCGAGTTCGAAGGGTAAGGGAGGAATCATGGCCGCGTTGAAGCCGCTGGAGCCCGGAGTGATGTTCTGGGCGGGACGAGACCCGCTCGAGACGGTGCGTGAGTTGAAGTCGCTGGGCGTGCGGTGTGGGCAACTGCTGATTCCGGGCGGCGTGTCGATGGACGTAGCCGCGATTGCGGACTGGCGGTCGGCCCTCGAGGCGGAGGACTTCACGGTTGTGACGTGCTTCGCCGCTTACGACGGCGAGGATTACGCGGACCGGCCCACGGTGGAGCGCACGATCGGGTTCGTGCCGCCGGGGACGCGCGCCGAACGTGAGGCGCGGACGATCGAACTCAGCGACTTCGCGGGAGCGCTCGGCGTGCCGTCGATCGCATGCCATATTGGGTGCGTGCCGGAAGACACGGCCTCGCCCGAGTACGCCGCCGTTCGCGACACGGTGCGGCGGATCTGCGACCACGCGGCGGGCAATGGGCAGTCGTTCGCGCTGGAGACCGGCCAGGAATCGGCCGGGGCGCTGCTCGCGTTTCTGCGCGACGTGGACCGGCCGAACGTGAAGGTCAATTTCGATCCGGCCAATATGATTATGTACGGCAGCGGCGATCCGATGGAGGCGCTGGACGTACTCGGTCCGCACGTGGTCTCGGTGCACGTGAAGGACGGCGTGTGGCCGGAGGCGGGCGTGCCGGGTGGCTTGGGCAGCGAGCGCGCGCTGGGCGGGGGCGAAGTCGGCATGGAGCGGTATGTCGCCAAGCTGAAGGAGATCGGATTCACGGGTCCGCTGAATATCGAGCGGGAGGCGCGGGATCACGCCGAGCGGATCGCGGACATCCAGATGGGTGTGGCGCTGTTGCGCGGACTCGCGTGAGGCTCTAGCTTCGGCGGGCTTTCCCGCCAAGCAGCGCTTCGAGTGAATCCACGTTGACGGCCTTCCGGAGCAGCCCGTCGAGGTTGGTAGGCGATGCTTCGGCGATGCGTGCGGCGGCCCAGGCGGGGAGGCGGCCGAACCTGGTCTCGAGGACGGTCCGCAGGCTCGCGCGGGTGGCTGAGGCGGCTCCCTCCGTGCGTCCCTCCACGAGGCCCTTCGAGCGCCCCTCCGCGAGGCCCTTCGAGCGCCCCTCCGCGAGTCCCTCCTCCCGGCCGCGAGCCTCCGCCTGCTGGAAGTAGTCGCGGAGGAATTCGTTCTTGGCGATCTCGGTTGCCAGTCCCATACGGTTCATCTCCATTTTGAACGTTCCCGACATTCTGCGCAATCCCGCCAGCAGAGATAGCTGCGCCAGCGCGCGATTGCGTTTT
>SYLY01000090.1 GCA_005808475.1 Acidobacteriota bacterium | reverse complement strand
CGCAGGTCGAACACCCACTTCGAAGTCACGGTGGTCTGCAGCAGATACCCGCCGGTGGTGTGCAGGATCCCCTTGGGCTTTCCCGTGGTTCCCGACGTATAGAGCACGTAGAGCGGATGCTCGGCGTCGAGTTCGACGGCCGGGCATTCGGCGGACACGCCCGCCTCGGCTTCGTGATACCACACGTCCCGGCCGGCTTCCATCTTCTGCGCCGATCCAGTGCGGCGCACCACCAGCACCGTGCCGACCGACGGACACTCGGGCAACGCCTCGTCCACGGCGTCCTTGAGGCGGACTTCCTTGCCCCGGCGCCAGCCGCCATCGGCGGTGATCACCACGGCGGCGCCCAGATCCTGGATCCGCGCCTTCAGCGCTTCCGCCGAGAATCCGCCGAACACCACCGAGTGCGTGATACCCAGCCGCGCGCAGGCAAGCATCGCCACGGCGGCTTCGGGGATCATCGGCATGTAGACGATGGCTCGATCGCCGGTCTTCAATCCGCGCGAGAGCAGCACGTTGGCGAACTTTTGCACGCGCTCCAGCAGACCGGCGAATGTGATCGACAGGCTATCGCCGGGCTCGCCCTCCCAGTGGAAGGCGACCTTGTCTCCGTTGCCGGCCAGCACATGGCGGTCGACGCAGTTGTAACAGACGTTGGTCTTTCCGCCCACGAACCATTTGACGAAGGGCGGATTCCACTCGAACACGTGCGACCACTTCTGGAACCAGTGGAGTTCGCTCGCCGCCAGTTCGCCCCAGAATTTCTCAGGGTTCTCCGCGGCGGCCTGGTACAGAGCTGTGTACGCCTCCATACCGGAAACTCGGGCCTTGGCAACGAAATCGGGACTCGGGGGATAGACGTCGGCTTGGGACATGAACCGTCGATTGTATCACTATCTTCCGGGCTTCCAGACGCTAAAAAGGCTGGAGAAGTCGTCGGTCCAGACGATGGGGCGGACGCCCTCGGGAACGCGCGCTCCGGCGAGCGCGGGATGCGCGCCGATCGCCATCCAGGTGGTCTCGCTCGCGCCCGCGGACGGATCGGCCGGCGTGGCGATCCGCGCGGCGCGATCGGAGAGCCCGAGCACCACGGGCGCAAGGTCGAGGTAGCGGTTCGAGATGTGAAACAGCAGCACTCCGTCCGGCTTCAGATGGCGGCGGTACACAGCGTACGCCTCGCGCGTGAGAAGGTGCGCGGGGATCGCATCGCTCGAGAACGCGTCGATCGCCAGCACGTCGAACTGCCTGGCCGGCTCGCGATCGAGCAGCACGCGCGCGTCGCCCTCGGCGACCGTCACCGCGGCGCGGGAATCGCGGAGAAAGGTGAAGTGCTTGCGCGCGAAATCGATCACGGTGGGGTTGATCTCGTAGAACCGGATCTCGTCGCCCGGCCTGCCGTATGCCGCGAGCGTTCCCACGCCGAGGCCGATGACGCCGATGCGGCGGGGTCCGCCGTCCGCGCCCAACACCAGTCCCGGCGCGGACTTGCGGCCGTAGTAGGCGGTGGGCCAGGAACGGCGCATGTCGTCGTCGAACTGGAACCCGTGCATCACGCGCCCGTGGATCAGCTTGCGAACGCGGCCCGCGGCCTCCGTGCCATTGGCAACTTGCACGATTCCGAAGAAGCCGCGGCGCGACTCGATCGCGGCGGCGGACGGCCCTGGCGCCAGCGCGGCGAGGGCGACGCCGGCCGTGCCGAGCAGGCTCCAAACGCGCACCGCGCGGAGATCGCGATCGCGCCACACGTGGGATCCGAGCGCGCAGCAGGCGGCCACCGCGACGAAGAGTTCGCCGTGGTTCGATGCGAACACCTTCGGCGCGAACACGGCGACGAGCGCCGTCCCGAGCGACCCGCCCGCCGCCACCACCAGATAGAACGCGGTGAGACGCTCCGCTTCGGGACGCGCCCGCGCCAGTTCGCCGTGAACACAGAGGCAGCAAGCGAAGACAGCGGCCGGATACGCCACCAGATGCAGCCAGAGCGGCGCGCTGGTCCCCATCGCGGCGGCGACGCACGCGGCGGACCCGGCCACCGCCGCGGCCACTGCCGATAGCGTCCGGTCCGGGGCGCCCCGTTCGCGAAAGCTGAGCGAGAAGGTCGCCAGGTACAGCACCAGCGGGATCACCCACAGGAAGGGTGTGACGAAAACCTCCTGCGTCAGTTGATTGGTGGCGGCCGCCAGCAACGCCGTGCCAGACGCCGAAAGCGCGACCCAATGGAGCACCTGCGCGGCCGCCGGGGCCGGGGCGCGTCCAACGGGGCCGGCTTCGCGGGCGGATAATCCGAATGTGAAGAGCACTTCCCACGCCGCCCACGCCGCGAGCCATCCGGCGATCTGCCAGCGCAGCGGAACGTTGGGCTCGATCAATACCAGATACACCGGCACGCTCACCAGCGATCCGAAGTTGGACCACGCGTAGAGCCGGTACGCCTTGTACCGGCGCTGCAGCGCGGGACTGGCCCAGGCCAGCATCACGTAGGGCGCGCCAACGTTCACGCACAACAGCGCGGCGATTTCGAGCGCAGGCCAACTCCAGTTCCGCGACGCCCAACTCGCCGCCAGAACGCTGGGAATCAGCGCCAGAGCCGCCGCCGCGATGCCTCGCGGAGCCCTCGCGTGAGCCAGCGCGTAGCCGCCGAGCAGCGCCGTTTGGAAGAACAGCAGACACGCGGTCCAGACCGAGGGACCGCCGCCGAACGACGGCAACAACAGTTTGCCCGCCACCGGCTGAATCGAAAACGCCAGAAACCCCAGCCCGAACGCGGCGAGTTCGGCGCGCCGCGACTCGGTCACAGCAGCTTCAGCATCTTCTTGGCCTCGGCGAGGCCCGGAAACTGCTTCTCCGACAGCTTGAACTCGGGTGTATGGACGCAACGCCGCGAGCCGCGATGATCCACTGGATGCTTCAAATGCAGCATTTCGTGATAGAGGACGTATTCGACGGCCAGCTTGGGTACCGCGGCGCGGTCGAGAATGCTGCTGAGCACGATCGCGTGGTGAGCGGGATCGTAGTGGCCGAGCAGCGTTCGCGAGGGGCGGCGGCTCCAGCCGAGTTGCGGCCGCGCCATCAGTCCGTCGAAGAACCGGAAGTTGAGATCCTCGAACAGCGCCTCCAGGTCGTAGTGATCGCCGCGCGGGCCGCTGACGAACTTACGGCCGCGCACCTGGCGGACCTTTTCCAACTGGCGCCGCATGTCGGCGCGATTGAGAAACCGCCGGTATTGATGCGCGTGCACTTCCGGAATCTCGCGCCGGAACAGCTTGCCGATCAGGATGAACGCGAGCGACTCGAGAATCGGAGCGGGCGCGCCCTCGAGCACGTCGCACATTTTCACATCGAGTTTGCCGTCGCGCAGGCGGATGAAACTGTTCGCGTTGGCGAACTTGCGGAACCGGACATGGATCTCCGGCACCGGCGTGCGCGGCCTCAATGTCCGGAACACGCGATCGTAGATTTGTTCCGGAGTCTCGAACAGAAGCGCTGTCTGGACGGCCATCCCTGTTGAAGAAATTAGCACAGCGGGGCCGGGGACGCCGCGGCACAGCCAGGTGGCAGCGACGTTTGAAACGCGGGACAAATTCTCAGACTCGAGAACACAAGCGGCGGCCTCGCGGGTCCCGGACTCGTGACCAGTCCGTCGTTTTCCCCGGGTTTTGCAGCGCCAGCGGCGAGCGCGGAGGTGCGATTCGGCAAGAGCTTCCGATTGGCGCCCAACGTGCTAAAGAAGAACAGATGAGACTATTCCCGATCGGGGTGGCAGCGATGGCTATGGTGGCCGCGCTCCGGGCCGATGTCGTCGTGGCGAAGAACGGTGATCGTGTCACCGGCGACATCGTCAAGAAAGACGACAAATCGCTCACGATCAAAACGGCGCTGTTCGGCGTCGTCACGCTGCCGTGGGATCAGGTGGCGTCGGTGACCGCGGAGAAGCCGCTCAACGTGGTGCTTCCGGGCGGACAGACGGTGCAAGCGACGCTCGCCACGGCGGGCGGCCAAGTGGAAGTCGGCCAGGGCGACGGGAAGCGGACCGTGGCGCCATCGGAGATCGTGGCGCTGCGCGACGCGGCGGAGCAGAAGAACCACGAGCGGATGCTGAGTCCCGGATTCGCGGATCTGTGGGTCTTCACCGGCAGCATCGGGCTGGCGGGCACGTCGGGCAACGCCAAGACCTCGACCTTCACCACCCCGTTCACGGCCAGCCGGGTGACGCGCAAGGACAAAACAACCGCGTACTTCAACTTCGTCAAGGCCTCGGCGCTGATCAATGGAGTTTCCGCCGATACGGCGCAGGCGGTTCGCGGCGGCTGGTCGTATAGCCGCAACCTGAAGTCGCGGCTGTTCTGGAACGCGTTCAACGACTACGAGTTCGACAAGTTCCAGAACCTCGACCTTCGCGTGGTGATCGGCAGCGGTCTGGGCTACAACGCCTGGAAAGGCGAGCGCGGCCGGTTGGATCTGACCGGTGGTTTGGCGTGGAACCATGAGCGCTTCGATCCTCCGGTCCGGCCGCGGCTGCCCTTCACGCGGAACTCGGCGGAAGCGTATTGGGGTGACGACTTCACCTACAAACTGTCGAGCCGTTTGAATTTCGCGCAGAGCTACCGGATGTTCAACAACCTGTACAATCGCGGCGCCTACCGCCAGAACTTCGACACCGGACTCAGCGCAAAGCTGACTGGTTGGCTCACCTGGAACGCGTCGTTGAGCGACCGGTTCCTGTCCAATCCCGTGCGGGGGCGCAAGAAGAACGACTTGTTGTACACCACCGGCCTCGGCTTCACGTTCGCGCGCTAAGCGGCGCTTTTGCTTTTCGCCGGGGCGGGCATCTACCATGGACTGATCGGGGCGGCAGCCCCGCCATCCATTGAAAAATGCCTAGCGCCCACATCACGGCCGTCGGGACGTTCGTTCCTCCCGGCGTGCTCACCAACGCGGATCTCGAGAAGATGGTCGCCACCTCGAACGATTGGATCGTCGACCGCACCGGAATTTCCGAGCGCCACATCGCCGCGCCGGACATGGCGACCTCCGACATGGCCGTAGAGGCCGCGCGGCGGGCGCTCGCCCAGCGCGGCATCGACGCCACCACCATCGAAGTGATCATTCTGTGCACCGTCACGCCCGACATGCTGTTTCCGTCCACCGCTTGCCTGGTGCAGGACCGGATCGGCGCCAAGAAGGCGTGGGGCTTCGATCTGGTGGCGGCCTGCTCCGGATTCGTGTACGGCATCACCACCGCCGCGCACCTGGTGATGAGCGGATCGCACCGGCGCGTGCTGGTGATCGGCTCGGACACCATGTCGCGGATCATCAACTACAAGGACCGCGCCACGTGCGTGCTGTTCGGCGACGGCGCCGGGGCCTTCCTGGTGGAGGCCGGTCCGGACGACGAGCCCGGCTTCATCGGCTTCCACAACGAGATCGACGGCTCGGGCGGCGACTACCTCAGGATGCCGGCCGGCGGCAGCCGGATGCCCGCCTCGCGCGAGACGGTCGAACAGGACCTGCACTACGTCCATCAGGAGGGGCAGCAGGTTTTCAAGTACGCGGTGCGGAAGATGGAGGACATCTGCCGTACGGTGCTCGCCAAGACCGGCATTCATTCCGATCAGGTGAAACTGCTGGTTCCGCATCAGGCCAACCGCCGAATCGTAATGGCGGCCGCCGAGAAACTCGGCCTGAGCCTGGATCGCGTGGTGATCAACATCCACAAGTACGGCAACACCACCGGCGCCACCATCCCGCTCGCCACCGCCGACGCGCTGGAGGCGGGCCGGCTGGTGAACGGCGATTACGTGCTGTTCGCCGCCGTGGGCGCGGGCTTTACCGCCGGGGCCAATCTATGGCGGTGGCGGTTCTGACCGGCGAGTTAAAATCGCATAACCCCGGCGGTTATTGACCGCATTTAATCGCGCACCGGAAACCGGGGGGAGACTGGCGCGTCTTTAGCCCTGGAGGTCAATGAACCCAGTGAACCAGATCCGCTCGATCGCCAGAATCCTCGTCGCGGCGGCCACCGCCACGGCCCTGCTCGCCGCCGAAACTCCAGCCCCGGCCCCGGACCTGCGCGAGGCGCAGCCCATCGTCGACGCGTTCGGCCTGATCGGCGCGTTGATCGCCGGCGCGGACAAGCCCGCGGCCGCGAAGCCCGAGTCCAGCGGTCTGCTAGCCGAGCCGAACAAATCCGCCGCGGCTGTCGATGAGAAGTCCGCCGGGGAGCCGGCCGTAAGGGCGCCACGCTCGGCCAAGAACTCGGTGATCCTGATCACGTCTGGAGCCGCCGCGGGCGCGGCTGCCGGGGCCGCTCTAGCCAAGGGAAGCAAGGGCGCGGCGATCGGCGCGGCCCTGGGCGGCGTCGCCGGCCTGATCTACGACCGCATGACTTACAAGAATCCCGGCAAGATCTGAACGGCGGGGCCTCAGAACTTGTAGTGCAATCCGAGTTGAATCACGCGCGACTGGTTGCCCCCGGCGACGTCGGTGATTGCCCCGAAATTCGGGCCGCCGCGGTTGAGGCCGGGTAGCGCGAAGTTGGCGTGATTGAGGAAGTTCAGCATTTCGCAGCGGAACTGAGCGCGGTGGCCCTCGCGTATGCGGAAATCTTTCATCGCGGACAGATCCATTTGCACGGCTCCAGGGCCATAACCGTTGGTCCGGCCGCCGTTGCCGAAGGTGAAGGCGGCGGGCGCGGCGAAGGCGGCGGGGTCGAACCACCGCCCCAGCCACGCGGTCTTGGACCGGCCGGAAGTGGACAGCGCCGGGTTGCCCACGATGTTCGGGCGCTGCGAAGGCGAGAACGCGTTGGTGGTGTTCTGTTGTTCGATCACGCCGTACGGGAAGCCGCTCCGTAGCTCGCCAATGTAGCCGAGCGACCAACCTCCCAACACGCGATCGAGCACGGGGCCTGGGTCGAGGCGGCGGCCCTTGCCGATGGGCGCCTCCCAGACCGAGCTGAAGATCAGGCGATGCTTCAGACTCCAGCCGGAAAGGCCGCGGTCCTGCCGGCGGTCGTAAGTGTTCATGAAGCCGTTGCCGGCCGTGCCGCCCGGTTCGTTGCGCGACTCGAGATCGTCGATCATCCGGGAGTAGGTGTAGTTGGCCTGAAAGTGCAGTCCGTGCGAACCGCGCTTCTCGATCTTGACGTTGCCGGCGTGATAGTTGGAATTGCCGAACGCGGGCGAATGGACCGAAACGTCGCTGAACTGAGGAAACGGCCGGCGCGCCTGCGTGGAGCCCGCGCCCATGAGTTCGGGGCGCAACTGATTGATGGTGTAGACGTTGGGCGACGGTAGTTTATGGCCGAGCGTCGAGAGATAGCCAACCTCGATCAGGTAGTCCTTGCCGATCTGCCTCTGAATGTTCAGGTTGGTCGTGAGCAAGTAACCGTTGCGACGGTTGCCGGGCTCGAAGAATTCCACGCTGTTGGTGGGCGCCTGTCCGGGGCGAACCGCGCCGAAGCCGGGCGTCAACGAGGCGCTGGTGAGCGCCACCAATGGCGGAAGGCCATTCCGGAGCAGAAGCGCGGGCGTCAGGCCGTTGTCCGGCGAAAGCAGGTCGACGCTGAGGCTGAAGCCGAGGTTGGCGACCACGGGCGTCGCCTGATCGTACTGGCCGGCGTAGACCATGGCCCCGCCTCCGCGCACCACCCACTTGGCGGCGGGCCGCCAGGCAAAGCCGATCCGCGGCCCGAAGTTGTTCTTGTCCCAGGCATGCGCGTACTTGGACTCGCCATCCCGGCCGGAGAAGCGGACCGCGCCGGGCGTGCCGGAGACCGGGTTGACCATGGCGCGGTTGAAGGAGTTCTGGCGGTTATCCGTCTTTTCCCAGCGAGGCTGGTCCAGGTCGTACCGCAGGCCGAGGTTCAGTGTGAGGCGGGAGTTGACCTTCCAGTCGTCCTGGAAAAAGGCGCCGTGGACGTCGGACCGGGTGCGCAGCAGCAGCGTTTCCAGGCGCTGGCCGCGCTGGGCCCATCCGAGAAGAAAGGCCGCGAAACCGTTACCGGTGGCGATGTTGTTGAAGTTGAAGAGTCCGCCGCCCTGGGGCTTGTTCACGTCGTCGTTTTGCGAAAAGCGGTATTCGTAGCCGGCCTTGAAGGTATGCTTGCCGCGGATGTGCGTCATATGGTCGGCGAACTGGAAACCGAGGATGGGCGTCTGGAGGCGGTTGGCGCCCTGGTTGATCGCGGTGTAGCCGGTCATCGTGATCCGTGGGAACGTATCGGGGTCGACGCCGGGCAGGCCGAGCTTGCCGTTGAAGCCAGTCCCGATTCCGGCGTTCTGATTGGTGTTCAGCCGCTTGTCGAACGTGGAGCGGACCTCGTTGATCGTGACCGGCGTCACGTTGTGGAACCAGGTGCCGGACACGTTGTCGTAGTTGCCGCGTGCGTTGCGACTGAGGTTATCGGCTCCGGCGACGCCATAGATCGGAAGCACGGAGGTGGTGGCGCGGTTGACCAGATAGCGGCCGTAAATCCGGTCGTTGCCTGAGAACTGGTGATCGATCCGGACGATATGGTTCTGGACCGGGTTCAATGTGGGCAAGTTGGCGAGAAAATTGGCGCCTCCCGAAGGACGGCCGGACACGTTGGGAGCGGGCAGCAGCGCCGCCAGGGCGCGGGCCACGGGATCGATGCGGGAGGCCGGGATCACGTTGCCGGGGAAGGCGGGGCGGCCGGCCGCCGCGGGGTCGCGAATCACGGTGGGATTGCCGGAGAAGTCGCCGCGGACCTCGGCGGTGTTGGGCACGCCGTTGAACACCGGACTCTCGTCCTTGTTGCGGCGGCCCTCGAAGTTGTAGAAGAAGTGCGTTTTGTCCTTGCGGATGGGCCCGCCCACCGAGACGCCGAACAGATGATACCGCAGCACGGGCCGCGTGGCGGCGAAGAAGCCGCGGGCGTCGAGCGCGTCGTTGCGGATGTAGTAGTAGGCGGAGCCATGCAACTGGTTGGTCCCGGACTTGGTTGTCATTTGGACCACGCCGCCGCCCGTGCGGCCGAGTTCCGCCGCATAGTTGCTGACGGAGACGGTGAACTCCTGAAGGGCCTCCACCGGCGGGTCGAAGTTCAACGTCGGAGTGCCGAGGCTGATGTTCTGCGCATTGCCGCCGTCGATCATCCACATGTTGTTGTTGCCGCGTCCGCCTGCGATGGAGAACTGGACGTCGGAGCCGCCGCCGGAGACGAAGCCCGATAGCCGGATGAGCTGCGCCGCCCGGCGGTTGATGAGCGGCATGTTGACGATGGTGTCGTTCTGGATCACAGCGCCGACAGCCGCGGTCTCCGACTGCAGCAGGGGCGTCGCGGCATCCACGGTGATGCTGTCGCTCGCCGCTCCGACCTCGAGCTCGAGATCGAGGCGGGCGGGCGTGCCGGTCTCGAGCACGATGCCCGTACGCACGGTGCGCTTGAATCCTTGGAGGGATGCCTCCAGCCGGTAGGCGCCGGGCTTCAGCAAGGGCAGGTTGTACAGGCCGGATGAATCGGTGGAAGCGGTGTACGCCTCTCCGGTGGCGGTGTTGGCGAGGCGGATTTCGACGTTGGGGACGACGGCGCCCGAGGCGTCGGTGGCGACGCCGGTGAGCGTCGCGTATTGGCCCTGTCCCTGGAGTAGGGCGCAGACCACTAACCAGACGATGAAGCGGAACATGGGGGAATTATAGCCTCCGCTGTTCCGGAACGGGCGATCCCGCGGGTTACGGCTTGACGGTAGTCGCCAGCCACGCTTCCAACTCCTGGCGCAGGCGTTGGAACATCTCCGGATTCTCCTGGGCGAGCGTCCGCCGCTCGCCCGGATCCGAGGCCACGTTGTAAAGGAACCGGTTGCCGCCGATCTCGAGCAGCTTGAAGTCGCCGCGCATCGCCGCGTGCATCGACATGTTCTCGGTATTGAATTCCCAGAATACGGTGCGCTCGGGCGCGCGCGTCTTTCCGGTCCACACGTCGAGCATGTTCATGCCGTCCACCTTCCACGCCGGATCGGGCTGCGTCCCGGCCGCCGCGAGGAACGTCGGCATGACGTCGGTCATGTGCATCACGTCCGTGGACCGGTTGCCCGCGCGCACACGGCCCGGCCAGCGCACCAATCCTGGCACGCGAATGCCGCCCTCCTCGAGGCTGCGCTTCTGGCCGCGGTGCGGCCGGTTGGAATCGTGATACCACGACGCGCCGAAATTGCGGCTCTCGAAGGTGGCGCCGTTGTCGGAAGAGAACACCACGACCGTGTTGTTCGCGAGATTCAAATCGTCCAGCGACTTCATCAGCCGGCCGATGCTCTTGTCCAGCCGGTGGATCATGGCGGCGTACCGCGCGTTGATGGGATTGGCGGAATCCTTCTCCGTGAACTTGCCGCGATAGAGCTTCAGATCCTCTTCCGGCGCCTCGACGTGGAAGTGCGGCTCGATGAAGGGAACGTAGAGCAAGAACGGATTGCTCCGGTTCTGCTGTAGGAACTTGATCGACTCGTCCACCAACAGGTCGGAGCTGTAGCCCTTCACTTCCTCTTCCGCGCGCCCGCGCCAGAGTTTTTTCGGGAAATGCTCCCAGGCGTGGATCGCGTCGAGATAGCCGTACGTCTGGTCAAAGCCTTGATCCAGCGGATGCGTGAAGCCGCCGCCGGGCAACTTGCCCTGATGCCACTTGCCCATCAACGCCGTTTTGTAGCCCAGCGGTTTCAGCGCTTCGGCGATGGTGACTTCCGACTTCGGGATATCGGTGGAGTTGCCGCGCACGGTGTGATGAATGGTGTACTTGCCGGTGAGCAGACACGCGCGCGAGGGAGCGCACAAGGGCATCGCCGTGTACCAGCGGTCGAAGACGGTCCCCTGCGCGGCGAGCCGGTCGAGGTTGGGCGTCCGCCACTCCTTGCGGCCGTTGAAGCCGGTGTCGCTCCAACCCATGTCGTCGGCGTATAGGAACACGAAGTTCGGGCGGGTCTGTTGCTGTGCCGGAAGCGTGGAAGCAGCGGCGAGCGACTGGAGGAAGTGTCGGCGATTCATCGAGGTCCTACTAGAATACTCCGGCCCGCCGGACGATGTAGAATATGAACGAACATGAGTCGAACGGCAATTCTCGCCCTCTGCGTGTATCCGGTTTTGGCCCAGCAGCCCGAGCATCCCCAGGACGCGGTGGATCGCGCCCACCGGCCGATCTTCCAACCCGAGGCCGACCGCAAGAAGGCGGTCGCCGCGCTGACGGCCGAGGCCGCGGGCAAAGCCGCAACCAAGGCGGGTCCGGTCGCGATGAAATCGTACATCGACGAGCACGTGTTCGGACGCATGCGCCGCGACAAGGTGCCGCACGCGCCGCTCTCCGGCGACGAGGAGTTCGCGCGGCGCGTCTGGCTCGACGCGGCCGGCCGGATTCCCGAACCCGGCGAGCTGCGGGAGTTCCTGGCGTCGAACGATCCGGCCAAACGCGACAAGCTGATCGACAAGCTGGTGGATTCGCCGGCGTTCGTCGACAAATGGACCTACTACTTCGAGGATCTGTTCCGCGCCGGCAGCCGCATGGGCCATGGGTTGAACCTGTTCCACTATTGGGTGCGGGAGTGGATCCGGCTCGACCGGCCGTATAACGAGGTCGCCACCGATCTGCTAGCGCAGGGCGGCAAGACCAGTTTCTCGTTCCCCGGCGGACTCTACTTCGCCCGCGACTTCGTGAAGGCGAAAGACGATCCCGACGCTCCCGATGGAATGGACCTGCTGAACGTCTCCGACACGGTCGACGAGTTCACCGTGACCTATTCGAAGGTTTTGCTCGGCTTGAATCTGGCCTGCATTTCCTGCCACGACGGCAAGGGCCATCTCGAGAAGGTGAACCTCTACCTAACAGGCAAGAAGCGCGAGGACTTCTATCGCCAGGCGGGATTCTACGGCAAGACGCGGCAGGTGATGAACTGGGAGAACGGCGGCCAAGCCAACACCGAATACACGGTGGACGACGAGGCGCCGGGCTACGACACCAAGGCCGAGTCCATCCTGCGGGTGATGCGGTTGGGCGGCGACAGCAAGCCGCGCTTCATTCTCACCGGCGAGGCTCCCAGGCCGGGGCTACACGAGCGCGACGAACTGGCGCGGCTGCTGACCGGCCACATTCAGTTCTCGCGCGCGTTCGCGAATCGAATCTGGGCCGAGTTGATGGGATTCGGCATCGTCGAGACGGTCGACGACTTCGATCTGAGCCGGTACGATCCGAAGAATCCGCCGCCCGCGCCGTGGACGGTGCAGCCGTCGAATCCGGCGCTGCTCGACGCGATGGCGGCCGACTTCCAGAAGTCGAACTACAGCTTCCGCAAGCTGGCCAAGCGGATCATGAAGTCGAACGCCTATGCGTTGTCGTCGCGATTCGACGGCGAGTGGAAGGACTCATACGCCAACTACTACTCGCGCAAGTTCGTCCGCCCGCTGACCGCGCCCGAACTGCACGACGCAATCACGGTGGCGACCGCGCGTCCGGCTTCGTACGCCAGCGGCGACCAGAAGGTGCCGATGGTCCACCAGATGTCGGAGCCCTCCAAAGCCGCCGGCGAGTTGGCGGGATTCCTCAAGATTTTCGGCCAACAGGGCCGGGACCAGATGCCCAAGCGCATCACGTTCACGTCGATGCAGGCAATGGTCCTGATGCAGACGAACGTGGTGAACGATGGCGTGCTGTCGCTCAAGGACAGCCGCGTCGACCGGTTGGTGAAGGAGACATCCTCCACCGAAGCTCTCGTCGAGGAGTTGTACCTTTCCACTCTGTCCCGCCGGCCGAGCGCGGCCGAGCGGCAAGTGGCTTTGCCGGCGGTCGAGAAGGATCGCCGCCGCGGCGCCGAAAATCTGCAATGGGCGCTGATCAACAGCCCCGAGTTCGTGTTCAACTATTGAGGCCGATCATGACCAAGCGAGTCTCCGATTTCCTCCCCTCCCGGCGCGACGCCCTGCGGCTCGGCGGCTACGGCGTGCTCGGCGCGTTCGCCGATCAGGCGGGTCTGATTCCCCAGGTTCGAGCGGCGGGCAAGGCGAACCCTCGCGGCGGCGCGCGCTTTGCCGTATTGATCGAGTTGGCGGGCGCGATCTCGCACCTGGACACGTTCGACTTCAAGGAGTCCAAGGGCACGCCCAAGGATCTCGACGTGCGGCCGGTGCGCAACGACCTGTATCTGAGCCACCGCCTGTTTCCCGAACTTTCGAAGGAAATGGATCGCGTCGCCATCGTGCGCTCGATGAAGAGCCATGAGGTGGTCCACTTCCGCGGTCAATACTACACGCAGGCCGGGCGGCCGTTGAATCCGGCGCAGGCGAACGAGATTCCCTCGGTGGGATCGGTGATCGCGCTCGAGTTGGAATCGCAGCGGCGCCAGACCGACACGGTCCCCACCTACATCGGCTGCAATCTCGACACGGCGGGTTGCGGCGCGCTATCCACGGGCTTTCTGAATCCGAGGCACTCCGTTGTGGACATCAATTTCAAGAACGGTGGCGGAGCGGCGTCGGTGGAAGGCGAGGCGGCGAAGCTGCTCGAGGAACGCTACCGGCTGCTGTCGGAGCTCGACAAGGCGGCGCGCTCTTCGCGGGATGGGCGCGACCGGTCACTGGCCGCGTTCCGCGATTTCCAGTCCTCGGCGTACCGCATCCTGGGCGACGCGCGATGGCCCACCGCGTTTCGCATGTCGAAGGAGGATCGCGAAAAATACGGAGACAACGAGGTGGGTCTCGGCTGTCTGCTGGCGCGCAACATGATCCAGGCCGACGCCGGCGCGCGCTACTTCCACATCACGCATCCCGGCTGGGATCACCACACCAACATCTTCACGCACAAGGCCAAATCCAACCACTACCGGCTGTCGAACGAGTTCGACCTGGGCATGGCGTCGCTGATGCGCGATCTCGCCGCCACGCCGTCGCCGCGCGAACCGGGCAAGACACTGCTCGACGAGACCATCGTGGTGATGGCCACCGAGTTCGGACGGACGCCGGGCGCGCTGAATCAGAACGCCGGGCGGCACCACTACAATCCCTGCTACCTTTCGCTATTCGCCGGCGCGGGAGTGAAGGGCGGCCGCATTCTGGGCAAGACCGACGCCGATGGCGCGAAAGTGGTGGAAAACGGCTGGCGTCACAAGATCCAGCCCAAGACCGAGAACATCTACGCCACCATCTACTCCGTGCTCGGGATCGACTGGAAGAAGGAAATCACCAACACGCCGTCGAAGCGGACATATCGCTACATCGATCCGTTGGGCGCGACCGAGTTCGCCATGGACGACGAAATCGTGGAACTGTTCACGTAAATGCGAGCGTTCGGACTTCTGCTGGCGGCGGCGGCGCTGGCCGAAGAGGGGATGGTGAACATTCCCGCCGGCGAGTTCAGCATGGGCCGAAGCAAGCTGACCAAGGACGACAGCACCACCATGCGTCCCGTGGTGCTGCTCGACGACCGTCCTCCACACAAGGTGCACATCGCGGCGTTCGCGCTGGATGCCACCGAGGTGACGCAAGCGGCCTACGCGAAGTTCGTGGCGGCGTCCAAACGCCGGGCTCCGTATCATTGGCTCAATGGCGCCGTGCCGGCCGGTGAGGAGAGCTTCCCCGCCTACAACGTCGATTGGGATGACGCGTCGGCGTACTGCGCGTGGACCGGAAAACGCCTGCCCACCGAAGCCGAATGGGAACGCGCGGCGCGAGGCGGCCAGGAAGGGCTGTCGTACCCGGGAGGCGACAAGCTGGACGCCAAGTCGGCGCGGTACGGGACACAGGCCGGACCGGGTCCGGTGGCGCAATTCGCGGCCAATCCGTTCGGACTTTTCGACATGGCGGGAAGCGTCTCGGAGTGGACCGCCGACTGGTTCGAGCGCGAGTACTACAAGTCGAGCCCCGATCGCGATCCCAAGGGTCCGGAGAGCGGCCGCTACAAGGTGATTCGCGGAGGCGCCTGGTCCGATTCGGCTCCCCGCTGCACGGTGTTTTTCCGTAACTGGGTCCGCCCGAACCACCGCACTCCGAACCTCGGCTTTCGTTGCGCGAAGTAGCCGCCACCGGCGTATACTACGCCTAATATGGATTTCCAACCCGTGATCGCGTCGGTGGTCAGCCACCTCACCGACGCCGGACTGAAGCTGATGGCGGCTGTCCTGTTGTGGTTGCTGGGCCGGTGGATCATCCGGTTCGGCGTATCGTTGATGGGCGACGGCATGCGCCGCCAAAAGATGGACGCCACCATCATCTTGTACGCGCAGAGCATCGTGTCGGTGCTGTTCAATATCGCGTTGGTGATCGCGATCCTGGGCTTCTTCGGCGTGGAGACCACGTCGTTCGCGGCGTTCATCGCCGGCGCCAGCGTGGCGATCGGCGCGGCGTGGGCAGGTCTGCTTTCGAACTTCGCGGCGGGCGCGTTCCTGGTAATCCTGCGTCCGTTCAAGACGGGCGACTTCATCTACGCGGCGGGCGTCAGCGGAACGGTCGGCGAGATCGGGATGTTCGTCACCGCGATCGATACGCCCGACAACGTTCGCACCTACGTCGGCAACGCGAAGATCTTCTCCGACAATATCCAGAACTTTTCCACTAACCCTCATCGCCGGGTGGATCTGACCTGCGCGGTGGCGCATGCGGCCGACGCGCACGCGCTGATGGAACAACTCGCCGTGCGCGTGCGCCAAATCCCGAACGTGTGCGCCAAACCCGCGCCGGAGATCGCCATTCTCTCGCAAAACGCGCTCGGCGTGGTGCTGGCGGTGCGGCCCTACACGCACAACGATCACTACTGGCAGGTGTTTTTCGACGGCAACGCGGCGATCAAGGAAGTGGCCGGCTCGGGCGGATATCCGCGTCCGGTGGCCGAGTTGTCGGTGTCGGCGTGACGCGGCGCGGACTGTTGCTGGCGGCGGGCGCGGCCGCGGCTCCCGATCCCCGCATTCGCCGCGAGGTGTTTCTTCGTTCGCCGGTCAAGGGCGCGGCGGTCATGTGCGCGGCCTACTACACCAAGGCCAAGGGCGGCGAGATGGTGTCGATCGAGCAGCGAATCTCGCGCTCGGACACGATCGACGTGGCGTACTACCGCCGTTCGAGCGACAACGGACGGACGTGGACGGAACCGGTAAGGCGCGAGTGCGGCGAGAAGCGCCCCGGCGGCATGTGGCGCATGCATCCGCGCGGTCCGTGGGCCGATCCGCGATCGGGCAGGACGGTGGAGTTCTGGATCGAGGGCGTGCTGCCCACCGACGATCCTCTGGAAGGCATGCGGCAATGGAACATCTTCTACAAGGTGGATGATGGCCCGGCGCGGCAACTGATCCACAAGGGCGCCGGGTACGGTCCGCGGCATCCGTTGCCGGGCGTGTTCACCGGCAAGAACAGCGTGATGCTCGGCGATACCACGTGCGTGCCGATGCCGCGGCGGGACGGAGCGATTCTGCTGCCGACGGTGATCGCGCCGCTAGGCCCCGATGGCAAGCCATCGAATCCGGGCGGCGGCTACACCTATCACGATACGGCGGTGCTCATTGGCCAGTGGAGGGGCAACGAGATCGAATGGGAGTCGGCTGCCAGGATCGTAGCCGACCCCGCCCGCGTGACGCGGGGGATGGACGAACCGGCGCTCGCCACGCTCGCCGATGGCCGGATCCTGTGCGTGATGCGCGGGTCGAACGACGTGCGGCGGCATCTGGAATCGCGGCGCTGGTTCTCGCTGAGTTCCGATGGCGGGCGGCGCTGGACCAAGCCCGAACCATGGACGTATTCCAACGGCGAGCCGTTCTTCTCGCCGAGCGCCTGTTCGCAGTTGGTGACTCATTCGAGCGGACGGCTGTTCTGGCTGGGAAACATCCTCACGGAGAACGCCAAGGGCAACCGGCCGCGGTATCCGTTCCAGATCGCGGAGGTGGACCGGAAGTCGGGCATGCTGGTGAAGGACTCAGTGAGGGTCGTGGACGACCGGGGCGCCGGGGATGACGAGTTACTGACTCTATCGAACTTCTACGCTCGCGAGGACCGGGAGAGCGGCGAGATCGCGTTGCATTTGACGCGAATGTTCGCGTTTCCGAACGAGTGGCGCGGGGACTCGTATCTGTACCGGATTCCGGTGTAAAGAGGAGAGGCGGCGCGTCTCGTATTCCCCGCGATAGTGCGCGGCTACGAGGGAATACGACATTTCTCGCGCGGGAATTGCGTCGCGAGGACGTCTGGTGAAAGAATACGAGAGTGGCGATTCTTTTGTATAGGTACGTCTCGCATGCCGAAAAGTTATTCATAGATGAAACCGGAACGATCCGCTCGCGATCGGGCGCCACGTATTTCACGCCCGACCGCTACGACGATCCTCGGGAGGCCCGGCGGCGGCTGTCGTTGCCGTCAGAGCCCGCGTGGCGAGTGGGAGCGATCCCGGCATCGATCATGCCGGATTTCGACGTTTTGCCTTTGCAAACGGTCAATCCCGGATTCGGCCAGCCTGGCGGCGGAACGCAGTGCGCGACCAGCGGACCGGTTCATCTATTCTCGATCACGGCCCTGTAGGAGGATTCATGTCTTGGGAAGATTGGCGGAATAACGAGGAAGTCTGGCGGCCGGCAATGGACTCGATTCTCTCGGCGGCCCGGTCGTTTTCGGCGGAACATCCGGAAATGGACATCGGAATTGTGCCGCTCGCGTGGGATGCTCCGGACGTTGAGTTGCACTGGAATAACGGCCAATTGTCGCGGAACCTCCACGCAACGCTCGAGGGAACGCAATGGCCTCTGACAGTGCGCTACACCGGCGCGGTATGGCGCGACGCCGGCGGGGAGCGCCAGTCTCGCGGGCACGACTTCGGCTCGGTCACCGCCAGCGGCCTCGACGAGCTTCGCGCGAAGCTGCCGGGCGACATCGCTTCGGCGGTCGAGCAGATCACCGGTCTTTTGCTCCACGCCAGCCGTTCGGCCAGCGCCGACTGACGTGATATCGTGACTGGTGATGGAACCAGTCACCCGGCCCACCCGGCGCGGCTTCGTTGCCACCGCGGCCGCCGCCCTCGCGGCTCCCGCGGCCGCCGCCAAGAAGATTCCCGCCGGCATCGAACTCTACTCGGTGCGCGATCAGTTGAAGCAGGACCTCCCCGGCACGGTCCGCGCCGTCGCCAAGATGGGCTACGAATGCGTCGAGTTCTACTCGCCTTACTTCGACTGGAAACCCGATTACGCCAAGGACGTCCGCAAGCTCCTCGACGATCTTGGCGTCAAGTGCCTGTCAACCCACAACAGCGCCAAGTCGTTCGAACCCGCGAACATCGGCCACGCCATCGAACTCAACGGCATCCTCGGCAGCAACATGGTAGTCATGGCAAGCGCCGGCGGGCGGATCGAGGATCTGGATGGGTGGAAAAAAACCGCCGAGCGCCTTTCGCTTGGGGCGGATAAGTTGAAATCCGCCGGCATGCGCGCCGGATTCCACAATCACCAGACCGAGTTCAAGCCCATTGGCGGAACCCGTCCCATGGATGTCCTGGCGAAGAACACGCCGCATGAGGTGGTGCTGCAACTCGACGTGGGCACCTGCATCGACGCGGGCTCCGACCCGGTCGCGTGGATCCGCCAGAACCCGGGGCGCATCCGGTCCATGCACTGCAAGGATTGGGCGCCGGTGGACACAACCAAGCATCCGGACAAAGGCTACAAAGTTCTGTTCGGCGAAGGGGTCGCGCCCTGGAAGAAGATCTTTCAGGCGGCGGAGAAAGCGGGCGGCATCGAGTTCTACCTGATCGAACAGGAGGGCAGCCGGTTCGATCCGTTCGACACCGCCAAGCGCTGCCTGGACGCTTACCGGAAAATGAGGAAGTAACATGCCGGAAACGCGTTACCAAGACCGGACCGACAGCTTCGATGAGAAGATGCGGCTGCTCGAGGCGGCCTGGAAGCGCGGGAATTACCGGACGGCGCGATCGCTTACCGATTCGCTGCGCGGGACCATCGTGCAGGAGCAACACGAACGCGAGGCGCCCGCTCCGCCGCTGATGCCGGCATCGTCGTTCGGCCAAGTGGCCGGCCTGCCGGCGCCCTGGCGCGATTGGGCGAAGGGCTGGTCCTACTACAAGACGCTCGCACTCGACGAAACCACGGGACAGGCGCGACCGCCAGAGCCGGTGGAAGTGGCTTTGTCGTTCCCGGCCGGTTCGATGCCGGTGGCGCGGGAGATCCGCGTGGCGCGCATCGACGGCGACGGAACCCTGAAGGAGGTTCCGTCTCAGGTGCATTCCGAGATCCTCCGCGGCGCGGAGCGGCATTGCCAGGTGGTTTTCCTGTCGATGTCCGCGGCGCACGCCAGAACCCAGTATCTGGTTTTCTTCGGCAATCCCGACGCCGAGTTGCCCGACTATCCCACCGACCTCAAAACCAAGGGTGAAGGCTTCGCGCTCGACATCGAGAACGACTTCTTCCGCGCGTCGCTATCCAGGCAGATGGGCCAGTTGGAGCGGCTCACTTTCAAGCGGGAGCACGGACTGGAGCTGTTCGCGGGGGGCGAAGGCCACGGCGAGCCACCTTGCATCGACTGGGCGCACGACTATGTCGGCTCGGGCAACTTCCAGAAATTCCGCATCACCCTGTGGGAAACCTGCCCGAATTACGAAGTGATTCGCGGCCCCCTGTGCACGATCGTGCTCCGCTGGGGCTTTCCTTACTCGCCCGTCCATCCGGTTTTCTCCCCGTGCCGCCTGCACGTATTCGTCGAGTACCGGTTCCTGGCCGGAGTCCCGTGGTTCCTCAAGTCCGGCCGAATGGACGCGGTGAAGGACTTCGAGGCTGACGCGCTCAGGGACGACGAATGGGTGTTCTCCGGACAGTCGTTCACCGATCAGGTGTGGATGGGTCCGGACGGCAAGCTTCGCGAAGGCCCGATCGACAAGGACAAGCTCGACAATCTCTGGGCGGTCGGGTTCTATCACAAGACGGCTCAGGACGCCTTCATCGCGCTGTTTCTCGAGCACCGGGCGGAGGGACTGCCGCCGATCCGGCACGGTGGATCCCCGCTGATGTTCTACAAGTGGCACGGCCACGTGTGGAGCCGGTATCCATTGCCCGGAAAGCATGTGCCGGCCGGAGCCGTGTTGCACCAGAAGAACGCGTACCTCGCTCTGCACTATCAAGACGACGGACCCAAACTGGTCGAGACGATCCGCCACCGGTTGATGAATCCGCTGTCGATCTCGGCGGGCGATGCGCCGCGTACCGGGTCGGCGCCGGCCGGACGCCTGGCGAGACCTGGCGAGTCGGGCGACTCGCCCATTTCCAAGGCCGCGCTGTGGGAAGCGCTTCGCGACTGCAAGGACGAGCAGCTCTACCGCGCCGATCTCAGCGTGGTGGACCTGGGGCTGGTCCACGATGTCCGGGTCCGGGGGGACGCCGTTCACGTCGTGATGTGCATGCCGCACCGGGGCCGGCCGAGGCTCGGCTTCTTCGAATTCGGTTCCGGTGGTAACTCGATGCCGGTGCGCCAGCGGCTGATGCGGGTGCCGGGAGTGCGCCGGGTGGTGGTGGAACAGACGTGGGAACCGGCGTGGTCGTCGAACCGGCTGAACGAGCGGGGGCGGCGCGTCTTGCTATAATTGGGGTTCACCCAAGGAGGTCCTTTTGAAGGGCGACAAAGGCGTACTCGACTGTCTGAACCAGGTACTCAAGGCCGAATTGACGGCGATCAACCAGTATTTTCTCCACGCGGAGATGTTGAATAACTGGGGCTATCGTAAGCTGTACGGCTATGTCCGCCACGAGTCCATCGACGAGATGAAGCACGCCGAGAAAGTCATGGAGCGCATCCTGTTCCTGGACGGGACTCCGGTGATGCACGAGTTGTTCCCGCTGCGGATCGGCAAGACCGTCAAGGAGCAGTTCGAGAACGATCTGGCGCTGGAACTGGAAGCGCTTCCCCGCCTCAACGCGGGGGTCAAGATCGCCACCGAAGCGGGCGACAACGGATCGCGCGACCTATTCGAGAGCATACTCACCGACGAGGAGGAGCATGTGGACTGGCTCGAGGCGCAACTCCACATCATCCGCGAAGTCGGCATTGAAAACTACCTCGCCACGCAGATCCACGGCAAGGAATAAACAGAAAGGGCGCCCCTCCTGGGAAGGACGCCCTTGACGCGGAAGAGACTCGGCCCTTAGCGCCGGCGGCGAAGCGCGGCGAGCGCCAGCAAACCGCCGGCCATCAGAGCGCAGGTTGCCGGCTCGGGGATGGCGGCCGCGGCGAGCGGTTCGCCGTAGATGAAGTCGTCCGCCGCCACGGCGTTGAACTGCGCCGTGTCGTTCGGTCCAAGGCCACCGGAGCCCTGCGTGACCCGGACGCGCGCGATGCGGTTGGTGGCGCCGTCCACGCGGATGCTCGCGAACGACAGCCCCTCGGCGCGGATCGGCGCGGCCAGAGTGGCCAGAAGCACGTTGTTGATATCGAACGCCTGGATTTGCGTGCCCGCCAACGCCACGTTGGTGAAGACGATGCCGAATCCGGACACCGTGGCGATCTGGCTGCCCGGCAAGGCATTGCCATTCAGCGGCACGAAGAAATCGAGATCGTAGGTGTTGGTTCCGAGCGTACCGAACAACTTCTGCTGGGAAAACGTGGTGAAGAACCTGGGGTACAGCACATTCAGGTTCTCGAACTCGACGCCCGCGCCGTTCCCGCCCGCGGCGTTATCGCTAACCATCAGCGAACCGCCGGCGCCCGGCGTCATCCGCAGTCCGCGCTGCGAATTCTGATTGAAGAAGCCCCCCGGCAGGGCGTTCGGCGCGGAGAAGCCGTTGGGAACCGCATCCCAATTGACTTCGCGGCGGCCCGTTCCGCCGGCGAAGGCGTTGACTCCGTTGTTGACCCCGCCCAGGGCTGCGCGGAACGCATCGACGCTGGCCTGAATGTCCGCGGCATTCGCCCCGTTGGCGGTAGTGGTAATCACGCCGGCCTGCCCGGCAACCACCGACAACGACAGAACCGCTGCCTGCAATATTCGTGTCATGTACATGTTGTGAAGTCCTCTTAATGTGACCGTCAGCCTATGCAGGCTACCACGTTCGCGGATGGGGTGTCCACGCATCGCGGGTAGGCGGCACCGAACGGGAGTACTAGAACAACAGCTTCAGCCCGAACTGGATCTGGCGGGCGGCGTCCGCGGTTTGCGAGATCTGGCCGGCGTTGGCGACGTTGACCGTGGCGTTCGGAAATAGGAAGTGGGCTTCGTTCAGCATATTGAAAAATTCGGCGCGGAAGTCCAGCCGGAACCGTTCGCCGAACCGGATGGTTCGGCCGGCCATCAAGTCGAAGTTGATGGCGCCCGGCCCCGTCAGCACGTTTTGGCCAGACGTGCCGAACCGGAACTGCCCGGGCACCGCGAACGCGGACGGGTCGAACCAGCGTTCTGGTGTTCGTTGGGAGCGGGGCAGATTGCCATCCGCCAAGCGGTCCGGTCTGACACCGCCGGTGGTGTTGGCGGGATTGCCATTGATGCCGGGAGTGAACGCCAAACCCGACTGCGCGCTGAAGATCGGCGACAACTGCCATCCCTCCACGATCCGGCTCATCGCGCCATTGCCCAGCCAGCGGCGGCCCTTGCCCACGGGTACATCCCACACCGACGAGAGGAAGAACCGGTGCCGGACATCCTCGGGCGAATGCGCCTTCTCCGCGGCGAAGACGGTGGTGTCCTGACCGGTATCGCCGATCATTGCGTGGCTCCACGTGTGGCCGCTCAGGATAGAGAAGCCCTTGGTGAAGCGCCGCTCGAACTTCAATTCCAGCCCCTGATAGTTCGCCTTGCCGAAGGGCACGTCCATCGCGACATCGGAGAAGTTCGGGAACTGGCGGCGCGGATTCAGGGCGCCAGGGCCGGGACGGGGCTGGTTGACCTGCAGGGCTCCCAGTCTGCGATGCACGGTGTTGGTCCCGACATAGGCCGCGGAGAAGATGGCGTTGCCCGGCAGGCTCCGCTGCACGTTGAGGTTCCACTGGTTGGTGAGGCCATCGGGGAACGGGAACGGCCAGACCGCGGCCACGGACCTGCCTTCCACGATGTTCGGGTTCAACGCGTTGGCGGGGAATCCGTCACGGACCCGCACCAGCGATGTCGAGGCGTTGGCCGCCGTCGGGATGTCGACCTGGAGGTAGAAGGGCGGATTCTGGGTGGGACGGGATCCGAAGGGAAGTTGCGAGATCGCATCGTAGAAGATGCCGTAGCCGCCGCGAAGCACGGTCTTGTCCATCGCCTGCCAGGCGAAGCCGATGCGCGGGGCGAAGTTGTTGCGGTCCGGCCGCGAGAACGAGCGGGCGTCGACGCCGGATCCGGCCGGGGCCACCAGTTTGCCGAAGTCCGGACTCGCGCGGTCGATCACGAAGTTCCGCGCCTTGTTGTTCTGCTCGACGTACGGCTGCTGATACTCGTATCTCACACCCAGGTTCAGCGTCAGCTTACGGCTGACCTTGAAGTTGTCCTGCAGGTAGCCTTCGTAAGCGATCGCCGGCTGGCGAATGTCGAGCGCCGTGCTGAGCCGCGTGGTGCTGGTGAGCCCGAGGATCGCGTCCGCCAGCGCGTCGCCCGCCCCCTGTCCGGCGGTTCGTGTGTTGAACTGGCCGTTGAACGTGTACTGGCCGCGCGCGAAGTTCGTAATTCCGGACCACTGAATGAACTGCCGGATGTTACCGCCCATCCGCAGGGAGTGCTTGCCGGTGTTCCAGGAGAAGGTCTCCACCAGTTGGCGAATATCCATCTTGCGCGGGTCGGGAGCGAAGCTCCGGTCGCCCAGACTCGCGTAAGCCGCAATGCCGAACAGCGGCAGGCCCTGGATGTCGGCGCGATCGAAGCTGCCGAGGAAGCCGAAGGTCTTCCACAGCGGCTCCTGGGTAGGAGTGTCGATGGCGCCAAAAAGACGCGAATAAGCCACGCGGGACTCGTTCACCATGCGGCCGTTGGCGAGCACATGGGTCCAGTTGAGAACGGCGGAGTGAGCGCGAGACAGCCGCGTGGCGGTGTCGCCGCCCGAGGCGGGAAGCGGCAACGAACCCGGCTCGAGACGGTCATAATCGTGGAGGCTGTAGCGAAGGAAGAGGGTATCGCGATCCTTGGCGCGCCAGTCGAAGCGGGTGTCGATCTGGTGATCGTTCAGATTGCGCGGAGCGTTGAAGACGAAGTTCTGCACGCCCGCGCGGTTGGGCGCTGGATACAGTTCGATCATGCGCGCCGAGACCGGATCGAAGCGCGCGCGGGGAATCGCGTTGCCGGGAAAGAGGTCGCGCGCGCCGGCGGCGTTCTGCGTGGCTGGATCGGCGATGACGGCCGCGCCCGCGAAGTTGCCCTGGAGTTGCGCCGCGGTGGGGACGCGCGAAAGGCGGGTGAGTTGCTCGCGAATGTAGCTGGCCTGGTAGGAGCCGAAGAAGAACATGCGGTCGCGCACGATGGGTCCGCCGGCGGTTCCGCCGAATTGGTTCTGGCGGTAGGGAGGCTTGAGACGGCCGCTATTGAAGAAGTTGTTGGCGTCCAGCTTGTCGTTGCGGAGGAATTCGAACGCCGAGCCGTGCAACTGGTTGGAGCCGCCCTTCGTGGTCACCTGGATCACGGCGCCGCCGCCGCGGCCGAACTCGGCGCTGAAGTTGTGCGTCTCCATCTTGAACTCCTGGATGGCGTCGACGCTCGGCTTGACCACTTGATTGGACGCGATCACCACGCCGCTGAAGTAGTTGGTGTTGTCGGCGCCGTCGAGCATCCACTGGTTCTGCCACATGTTGGCGCCGTTGACGCTGAATCCGTCGTCGACGAAATTGCGGCTGCGCGAGGGCAAAACGCCGGGCGACAGGACGGCGAGTTTCTGGTAGTTGCGCCCGTTGAGCGGCATCTGGGTGATGGTCTTGTTCTCGACCACTTGGCCGAGCGACGACGTTTCCGCCTCGAGCAGGGCAACCTCCGCGGTGACCTCCACTACCTCGCTGACCGCGCCTACACTCAGCGGCAGGTCGAGCCGGGCGCGGGTGCCCGCGCTGATGGCGACATTGTTCCGCCGGACCGTCTGGAAGCCTTGGAGCGTCGCCGACACATCGTAGACGCCGATGGGAAGCGCGGAGATCACGTACACGCCGGACTCGTTGCTTTCCACCTTGTAGTTGGCGCCGGTGCCGCGATTCGCCGCTTCGATGGCGGCCTTGGGGAGCACGGCTCCGCTGGGATCGGAGATCACGCCAGTGATGGCTCCAGTGTCGGTTTGCGCCCACGCGGCGCAGGCGATGCAAGCGAGCAGTACGTGTCTCATTGCTTTTCGGGATTCCAGACAAGCATGGCGCACCGCGGCGCCCGTTGCAAGGGACTGGGCCGCATCGGCGTTCCGCGTTCTTCATGAGAATTCTCTATCTGTCTGGTTGCCGCGGCCGGATTCGGCGGGTACCTGCTGGGAGCGCACGACGTCCGTCAGGCGGTGATGGAAGCCGGCCGGGAGTTCGACCGCGGTCTGGCGGTGTTTCGCGGACCGGAGCCCGGCGGAGCGGTCGTGGAGCGCAACAGCCGCTACTTCACCATCTGGCGGAAGACGCGCGAGGGCTGGCGTGTCGCGCTCGACATCGGCACAGGCGGCGTGCCGCGCAAGCGCTGAACGCTATTCCGCCGCGAAGCGGAACACGGTGGTGCTCAGCCGCGACTCGCCGGCCTTGATCGTGGTGGTAGGGAACTGCTTCTTGTTCGGCGAATCGGGGAAGTGCTGGGTTTCCAGGCAGAATCCATTGCGGAAGAGATACTTCTTGCCGCCCTTGCCCACAACGCTGCCGTCGAGGAAGTTGCCGGTGTAGAACTGGACTCCGGGTTCGGTGGTCAACACCTCCAGCGTCCGGCCGGAAACCGGCTCCTTCACGCGGATCGTGCTTCGCAACGTTCCCGGAGTGCCGTTGAGGACGAAGTTGTGGTCGTAGCCCTTACCGAAACGGATTTGATCGTCCTCGGCGGCGATGCGCTCGCCGATGCGGACGAACTTGCGAAAGTCGAACGGCGTCCCCTCCACGCTCTTCAACTCGCCCGTGGGAATCAGGCCGCCGTCGACGGGCGTGAAGCGGTCCGCGTCGATGCGGATCTCGTGGTCCACGATCTCGCCTTCACCCTTTCCGGTCAGGTTGAAGTAGGCGTGGTTGGTGATGTTGGCGACGGTATCCTTGCCGGTGGCCTTCATAACATACGCGATGCGAAGGTCGTTGTCGTCGGTAAGCGTGTAGGTGACGGTAACATCCAGTTCCCCCGGATAGCCTTCGTCGCCGTCGGGGCTGACATGGCGCAGGGCCACCGACTGCGGACCTTCGTCCACCGCGGTCCACACCGCCTTGTCGAATCCATTGATTCCACCATGGAGGTGATTGGCGCCGTTGTTGACCGCCAGTTTGTGCTCCACGCCGTTCAGCCGGAATCGCCCTTTTCCGATCCGGTTGCCGTAACGCCCCACCACCGCGCCCATATAAGGATGCGTGCCGAGATAGCCGGCGAGCGTGTCGTGCCCGAGCAGTACGTCGGCGAGTTGGCCGCGCCGGTCCGGCGCGACGACCGACACCAGAATCGCGCCATAGGTGGAGACCTTCGCCTGCATGCCGCGAGCGTTGCCGAGCGTGTAGAGGTCCACCGGCCTTCCGCCGGCGGCGCCCCAGGATTCCTTGTTCATCGTGATCTTCGGTGTGGATTTCTCCGCGGCGGGCGGCGGCGCGGACGAACACGCCGCGAGCAGGGTCAGCGCGGACAGCGCGGTGTAGCGCGATAAGGGATCAAGCATGTCGATTCTCATTTTGGCAGGCGCGCGGCTCGAATGTTCTTGAAGTCGAGATTCGTCGACGGGTCGTGCGCCTGGAGGCTGACGACGCCTTCGCCGAGCTTGGCCTGCTTGTCGCGGACCACGGGGCCTTCCGGGTGCGGGTCCTCCCAATCGGTCACCGGATATCCGTCGATCCACACGCCGAAGTGGCGGCCGCGCATGGCGATCGTCTTGACGAAATAGCGGTTGTCGTCGGCGGCCACCTTGCGCGCGGGCTGGTAAAAGTAGACGCCGCCAGTGCCGAAGTCGACCGGCTTGGTGCGATCGCCGTCCTTGTACTCGTTTCGAATCTGCGATTCGTAGCCGGTCCAGAACGACCTCGGATCGCCGCGCAGAAAGACGCCGCTGTTGGGGTGGCGCGCGGGGTCGTTCGCGTTGGCTCGAATGGCGAGTTGCAACACCATGTCGTCGAACAGAGTCTCCGTCTCGAGTTGCCCCGGACCCTTCTCCACGTGGATCGCGCCGTCCTTGGCCGACCACACGGGAGGCTCCTTGGCGCGCGGCGTTTTCACCTCGCGCCAACCGGAGAGATCGCGTCCGTTGAACAGCGGCTCGAGCCCCAACGGCTTCAGCTTGACGCCGCGAAACTCCACCTTCAGATCGACGTTGTGCTGCAGACCGAGGTAGCCGATGCGCGTCTTTCCTTGCTTGGTGTCGAGCACGGCGTTGCCGTTCATGCGCACCACGTAGCGGTCGCCCCGCGCGGTGACTTCGAAGTCGTTCCAGTCGTCCGGCTTCATCGTGTGGCGTTCCGCCGTGGAGACGTGATCCACGAAGCTGCCGTTCGGGTACTTCGGATGATCGTTCCAAATCTGCATCTCATAGCCGGTGACGTGGGGCTGGCCTTCCTTGGCGGACCGGAGAAAGATGCCGCTATTGCCCTTCGCGGAAGTGCGGACCTGGGCTTTGAGCGCGAAGTCGGCGAACATGCTGCCAGACCGGAGCCAGCCGTAGCCACCCTTGTCCGACACCAGGGCTCCGTTCTCGACGGTCCACTTGGCGGCGCCCTCTTCGTTCCAGCCGAACAGAGACTCTCCGTCGAACAGCAGAATCCAGCCCTCGTCGATTTCGGCGCGGGTCAGAGTGTTCTGGGCGAAGGCGCAGGCGGCGCACGCAAGCAGCATTGGCAGGGCTCGCATAGGCAACTATCGTACACTGAAATCTCCCCCGTGTTTCACCATATCCAAAACAGTTTGCAGGAACTTGTTTCCGCCCATTTGTCGGCCCGCTACGGAGTAACGCTGCCCGTCGCGCTCGAGGAGCCGGCGGATCCGCGCTTCGGCGAACTCGCCCTCACGTGCGCGTTTCAACTGGCGCGGCAACTGCGCAAGCCGCCCCGAATGATCGCGCAGGAACTGGCCTCCGATCTCGGGGAGATGCCGGGCGTCGCGGCGATGGAGGTAGCTGGCAACGGCTACATCAACATCCGGCTGGACCGGGGCGCTTATGGGGCGTCGCTCGGCGCGGTGGCTCCGCGCGCGGCGGCGGGCGGCAAGATCGTGGTGGAGCACACCAACATCAACCCGAACAAGGCCGCCCATATCGGCCACCTGCGGAACGCGGTGCTCGGCGACACGTTCGTGCGGCTGCTCCGCGCCTCCGGCCACGACGTGGAGGTGCAGAACTACATCGACAATACCGGCGTGCAAGTGGCCGACGTGGTGGCGGGGTTCCACTTCGTGGAGAAGAAGTCGCGCGACGAAGTGGCGGAAATGGCGCGGCGGGACCGGTTCGATTACGTCTGCTGGGACGTCTACTCGAACGTGTCCCGTCATTTCGGCGAGAACGCCGCCGACGAGAAAGCGTGGCGGCACGAGACGCTTCACCAGATCGAGGCCGGCGAGGGCGAACTGGCGGCGATGGGCAACGTGGTGGCGGATGCCGTGGTCCGCTGCCACCTGCGCACCATGGCTCGGCTGGGCGTGACGTACGACGTGCTGCCCCGGGAGAGCGAGATTCTCCACCTGAAGTTCTGGGCGTCGGCCTTCGAGCAACTGAAGGAGCGCAAGGCTATTTACCTGGAAACCGAGGGGCCGAAAGCCGGCTGCTGGGTGATGGCCGGCAGTTACTATCAACAGGACGCCGCGTCCGACGATAGCAAGGTGATCGTCCGCTCGAACGGCATCGTTACTTATGTCGGCAAGGACATCGCCTACCAGCTCTGGAAGTTCGGCCTGCTGGGCAAGGATTTCCACTACGAGCCGCTGCCCGGCGAACCGTCCGGGCGAACCGTGTGGATTTCGACCTCGCGGCCGCGGCCCGAAGGCGCTCCGTCTTTCGGGGGAGCGGCGACGGTTTACAACGTCATCGACTCGCGCCAGTCGTACCTGCAGGACGTCGTCGCGGCGGGGCTACGGGCGCTGGGATACACCGAACAGGCGGACCGTTCGATCCACTTCTCCTACGAGATGGTGGCGTTATCGCCGCGCGCGTGCGCCGAACTCGGCTTCGAGATCGGCGAGGAGGACAAGGGCAAGAGCTACGTCCAGGTTTCCGGCCGCAAGGGGCTGGGCGTCAAGGCGGACGATCTCATCGACAAGCTGATCGCCACGGCGCTTCGCGAAGTGACCGACCGCCACCCGGACGCGCCCGAGGATGAGCGCCACCAGGCGGCCTCGGCCATCGCCATCGGCGCGCTTCGGTACTTCATGTTGAAGTACACGCGGAACACCGTGATCGCGTTCGACATGCAGGAGGCGCTGAGTTTCGAGGGCGACACCGGACCCTACGTGCAGTACGCGGCCGTGCGGGCGCGGAAGATTCTGCGCGAGTTCGAAACCCGCAACGGCAGTCTGCCCGACTTCTCCGCGATGGACGCGGGAGCGTTCGGGAGGCAGCTCTCCGACGAAGGGCTCTGGCAGTTCGCCGTGGTGGCGTCCAAGGTGGATTCCGCCATCGCGAAAGCGATCGCCAGCGGGGAGCCGGCCCATGCGGCCAAGTACGCGTTCCAGCTCGCGCAGGCCTTCAGCCGCTTCTACCACGACTATCCGGTGATCCACGAGACCAATGCCGAGAAGCGAACGCTGCTGCTGTGGCTGACCTCGTGGTTCGGACACCAGCTGGAGCGGACCCTGGACGTGCTCGGGATCCCCGTTCCGCCGTACATGTAGGTTCGGCGGCCATCCACTCGCGCCGAGGCCGCGTCAGCTCAGAATCGCCTTGACCGGCTCCGCTTTTTCGACGCCCGTCAACCGCTGATCGAGGCCTTGGAATTTGAACGAGAAGCGCTCGTGGTCGATGCCGAGGCAGTGCAGGATGGTCGCCTGGAAGTCGCGCACGTGCACCGGGTCCTTGACGATGTTGTACGAGAACTCGTCGGTCTCGCCGTGAACCACGCCGCCCTTGATGCCGCCGCCGGCCAGCCACAGGCTGAAGCAGCGCGGGTGATGGTCGCGGCCGTAGTCGGTGGGAGTCAGCTTGCCTTGCGAGTAGATGGTGCGGCCGAACTCGCCGCCCCAGATGACCAGGGTCTCGTCGAGCAGACCGCGCTCCTTCAAGTCCTGGACGAGCGCCCACGTGGCGCGATCGATGTCCTTGCACTGGCTAGGCAGCACTTCGGGCAGGCTCCCGTGCACGTCCCAGCCGCGATGATAGACCTGAATGAATCGCACGCCGCGCTCCACCAGCCGGCGCGCCATCAGGCACCGGTGGGCGAACGTGCCGGGCTTGCGCGCGTCGTCGCCGTACATCGTGTAGGTGCGCTCGGGTTCCTGGGAGAGATCGGTGAGTTCGGGCACCGAGGCTTGCATGCGGAACGCCATCTCGTACTGCTTGATGCGCGTGACCGTCTCCGGATCGCCGAGCTTTTCGTGCTGGATCTGGTTCATCTCGCCCAGCGCGTCGAGCATGCGCCGCCGAACGGAGGTGGGCACGCCATCGGGATTGTTGATGTAGAGCACCGGATCGGCGCCGGCGCGCAACGCGACGCCCGAGTATTCGCCGGACAGGAACCCGGCGCTCCACAGGCGCGCGGAGATCGCCTGCACGTTGGCCTTGGGATGGGTGTGCGTGGCGTTCATGACGACGAACGCGGGCAGGTCCTGGTTCATGCTGCCCAGTCCATAGGCGGCCCACGATCCCATGCATGGCTTGCCGGCGATCATGAAGCCGGTCTGGATGAACGTGATGGCGGGCTCGTGATTGATCGCATCGGTGTTCATCGTGCGGATGATGGAGACATCGTCGGCCATCCGGCCGAGGTTCGGCAGCAGATCGGAGATCCACGCTCCGCTCTTGCCGTGTTGTTGGAA
Source organism: Acidobacteriota bacterium (assembly GCA_005808475.1). Classification (GTDB taxonomy): domain Bacteria; phylum Acidobacteriota; class Terriglobia; order Bryobacterales; family Bryobacteraceae; genus SYLY01. The sequence continues at coordinate 4,663 of SYLY01000090.1, read as the reverse complement.
CGGGAACACGGACGGCGCGATGGGGAAGCGAGTCTGCCCCGAGGTCATCGTCGTCAGGCGCTGGCCGCGGCGGATCGAATCGGGCAGATCCTTGTCGAACCACTGCTTCATTCCGGGCTTGTAGTCGAGAAGGTCGATTTGCGGCGGCGCGCCGACCATATGCAGGTAGATGGCGCGCTTGGCGGTGGGCTTGAAGTGCGGGAGCCCGGGTAGACCGCCCTTGGGCTCCATGCGCGTCGACGGCGCGGCCCCGGCTTGTCCGAGCAGCGACGCCACCGCGGCCGCGCCCAATCCCCGCGCTCCGCGGCCGAAGAACTGGCGGCGGGTTTCGTTCAGAACGATCTGGCCGTGGATGTCCATATTTACTTATTGAGAGCCTCGTCCAAGTTCATCATCTCATTGGCGGCCATGGTCAGCGCGGCCAGCTTCGCCTTGTCCAGATCCGCCGGGGCCGGACTGTCGCCCACCGCCAGCAGTTTGGCGGCGTCGTCCGGATGCGAATCGTAGTAACGGAGGAATTCGCGATACGCCCGTTGCAGGATGGAGCGTTCGCGCGGCTCGAGCGGCCGGGCCAGCAGGCGCGCGCTCAACGCGGCGGCCTGCGTTTCAGGTTCCTTCGACGCGCGCATGGCATTCTCGGCCAGCCGCCGTGCGGCTTCGACGAACTGCGTGTCGTTCATGACCACCAGCGCCTGCAGCGGCGTATTGGTGCGCTCGCGGCGCGCGGCGCAGGCCTCGCGCGTGGGCGCGTTGAAGATGTCCATGGAAGGCGGCGGCGCCGATCGCTTCCAGAACGTGTACAGGCTGCGGCGGTAAAGATTGCCGCCTTCGTCCCGCTTGTAGAACCGCGTGTTGCTGCCGGCCATCGCCACCGCTTCCCAGATGCCATCGGGCTGGTAGGGACGCGCGCTCGGACCGCCGATCTCCGGCCGCAGCAGCCCGCTGGAAGCCAGCGCGAAATCGCGGACCATCTCGGCGTCCATGCGGAATCGCGGACCCCGGGAGAGCAGCGTGTTGGCCGGATCCTTCTCCAGCTTCTCCTTGGTCGTCACGGCGGACTGCCGGTAGGTGGCCGAAGTGACCATCAGCGTCACCAGCTTTTTCACGTCCCAGCCGGACTCGCGGAATTCCACCGCCAGCCAGTCGAGCAGTTCCCGGTTGGCCGGCGCGAATCCCTGCGATCCGAAGTCCTCGGCGCTCTTCACCAGGCCTTCGCCGAAAATCTCCTGCCAGAGCCGGTTCACCGTGACGCGCGTGGTCAACGGATGCGCGGGATCCACCAGCCAGTGCGCCAATCCGAGCCGGTTGCGGGGCAGCGAGGCGGACATGGGCGGGAGCACGGCCGGCGTGTTCGGTTCCACTCGGTCGCGCGGCTGATCGTACATACCGCGATAGAGGATATTGGCGAAGGGCTTGCGGTCGGTGCGCTCGTTCATCACGAGGGTGACGGCGCCGCGGCGGCGAATCTCCCGCCGTTCGGATGCCATCGAAGCGAGCTTGGCGGCCACGCCCCGATAGGCGTCGTCCTGGCGCCAGAGTTGGTACAGGCGCCATCCGTCGCGTTCGTCCGCCGTCAGCGATGCGGCGTCCTTGCTTCTCCCCGCCGCGAGCGCCGGCCACATCGAGACGAGCAGCGCTTCCTCGGCGGCCATGGCGCGGCTGAAGACCCGGAAATCGGAGATGGCGCCTCCGGGCAGATTGCGGCCGAGCTTCAACGGCTCCTTCACCAGGATCGACCCCGGCAGTTTGGTGTTCTGATCGCCCGCGCCCTGCGCCGGCAGCGGCTTGCCGTTGAGGAACAGCGCCAGGCCGGCTTGTTCGCGCGTGCCGTCGTAGGAGATGGCAACGCGGTTCCAAGTGCCCGGCGTCAACTGTTCCATGTGGCCGGCGCGAATGGTGATCGCCTTGCCATCGTCACCCACCATTCGGAAATTCACCACGCGGGCGCCAATGTCGATCTGCCAGCCGCGGCCCTTGTCCTTGGGATCGTTTTGGGACGCGACGGAGAAGCCCTCCTCGCCCTTGGGGAAGAAGAACGCGGCGGCGATGGAGAAGGGCTTGTCCGCATCGATGGTCACGGCCGGCAGGTCGAGCGATTCTCCTTTGTCGAAGCGCAAGGCGGGCGCGCCGGGCCCGGGTCCTTCGCCGCGGGTGACACCGCTCGAGAGCGCCTGCGTGGCGGCATCGAGCGCGAAGACCTGGCCTTCCAGCGGCGCATTGGCGGAAACCCGGGCGCCGCCGGCAAGCCATGTGGGATCGGCCTCGCGCCGGCGCTTCGCCATTTCGGCGCGAGCGGCGGCTTCCTCGCCGGCGAGCGCTTCCCAGCGAGGCCGGTCGGCGGCGGCGGGCGCCACGACGATCGGCGGCGTATCGGGGATGTTGTCGTCCATCGCGTTCTGCGTGGTGTTGCGGAAGAACGCCGCCATCGAATAGAAATCGCGCTGGGAGATGGGATCGAACTTGTGGTCGTGGCACGTGGAGCAGCCGATGGTGAGGCCGAGCCAGATCGTGCCGGTGGTGTCCACGCGATCCTTGGCGTAGATCGCCTCCACCTCTTCGACGATGACTCCGGCTTCGTTCGTCGTGACGTTGCAGCGATGGAACCCCGACGCGATCTTTTGATCGAGCGTGGCGTCCGGCAACAAATCGCCGGCGATTTGTTCGATGGTGAACTTGTCGAACGGCAGGTTGCGGTTGAACGCGCCGATCACCCAGTCGCGATACGGCCACATTTCGCGATAGTTGTCGACATGGATGCCGTGCGTGTCGGCGTAGCGCGCGGCGTCCAGCCAATAGCGCGCGCGGTGCTCGCCGTAGCGTTGCGACGCGAGCAGCTTGGAGACCAGCGACTCATAGGCGTCAGCCGGCTTGTCGCGCACGAAGGCCTCTACCAGTTCGGGCTCGGGCGGCAGACCGGTGATGTCGAGCGAGACGCGACGCGCCAGCGTGCGCCGTCCGGCCTCGGGCGCGGGCTTCAGCCCGGCGGCCTCGAGCTTGGCGAGCACGAAGCGGTCGATCGGATTGCGCGCCCACTTGGCGTCCTTGACCGAGGGAGGTTCGGACCGCACCGGCGCGACGAACGCCCAGTGCTGCGTCCACGGCGCGCCCTGTTCGATCCAGCGGCGAAGAAGCGCGCGCTGGGAATCGGTGACGGACTTGCGGGAGTGCGCCGGCGGCATCCGCAGCGCGCCCGTTTCCGAGAGGCGCTTGAAGAGAGCGCTCTCCTCGGGCTTGCCCGGTACCACCGCGGCGCCGTTCTTGCGCGGAGCGAAGACGTCTTCCTTCAGGTCGAGACGAAGCCCGGTCATGCGGGTGTTTTTGTCGGGACCGTGGCACTGGAAGCAATTGCCGGAAAGGATCGGCCGGATCTCGCGCTGGAAGTCGATCGGCGAGGATTTGGGAGGCGGAGCGGCGAGCGCCGCGCCCGCGAGCAGGGCGATGAGGACGGGCAACATAGGACTCGGTTGTCTGAAATCATGATACCGCTTGGCGGATCCGGGTTTTCGCCGGCCTGCCCCAGGCGTCATGCGATGCGGACCGCGGCTCAGAACGGCTTCAGACTCCGCAGCACCGCGTCGGTATTGAATCCGCCGGGAAGCTTCACGGAATGGACGTTGCGCCACTGATTGTTCTTGGCCCCGATGTAGCGGGCGCCCTCGCGATCGGAACCCATCAGGAAGACGATGATGTCGCTCTTGGGATACCGCAGCATGCGCACCTGACGCTCTCCGGTTTCCGATTGCCACTTATCCTCTTCCGGCGGGCCGAGCTTGCGGACGACCTCGAAGTAATCGGTGTTGGCGCCGAATCCCAATTCGGCTTGCAGGACTCCCTGGTACTCGACGGTTCCGCCGCTCTGCTTCTGGCGCGACACCAGCACGAAAACGAACGCCAGCAGCAGGCCGCCGGCCAGCGCGGCCAGGATCGCCTTGCCGATCTTCGATTCCGCGCCGCCCAGGCGCAGTTCGGAGATCTTCGCGGGCGGCGGCTGCGCCGGAGCCGTTCCGGCGCGCGGATTGCTGTGGCCACCCGGCATTTCGATCACGCGCCTGGTGTGCGGCCAGATGGACCCGCTCTTGAACTCGAGTTCCCGCTTCAGCCCGACGATCATCACCGGCTCGTCGACCTTCGACACTTCGCCGAGGTAGTTGCGGGGGATCCAGACTTCGGCGCAGGTCTTGGAGTTCTTGACCAACACCTCGGACCAGCGCGCCTCCTGGAATTCCCATTCGTTGTGCTCAATGCCGACGATCGGAGGATAGAACGAGAAAGCCCGTCCCCCCAACGATTCGAATTGCGCCGCCGGTTGCCCCATCGAAACTTTCATGGTAGCGCTTCCGGCGCGCGACAATGAGAGATCTCCACATGCTGATTCGCAACCAGGACGCACTCGACTATCACTCGTCCGAACCCGCCGGCAAAATCGCCATTACCTCCACCAAGCCCTGCCAGACGCAGCGGGACCTGAGTCTCGCCTACACGCCCGGGGTCGCCGTTCCGTGCATGGAGATCCATCGCGATCCCGACGCCGTCTACAAGTACACGGCGAAAGGCAACCTCGTCGCCGTGGTCACCAACGGAACCGCGGTGCTCGGATTGGGCAACATCGGCCCGGCGGCGGGCAAGCCCGTCATGGAGGGCAAGGGAGTGCTGTTCAAGCGCT